>SUYI01000018.1 GCA_015060485.1 Prevotella sp.
GGCTCCGTATTAGTCAGGAAAGACGAGCAGGGAACGCTTGGAACTCCTCCATTGATGAGGTACAACTTATCAAAGGAAAACTGCATCTGGAGGTGTATCTGCAATATGAAAACACAGATACCTCTACCAGTGAGGAATACGACGAATTTTTCAGAAATGGGAATTATCGTGGTGAAGTCCGACGGTTAGACAGATATGGTAATGGTAGAACCTACTATTTCATGTATAACCCTTCCGATAAGGCAAGCGTTATGAAGTCTATCCTGCTTGAATATGTCTTTACCAAGTATGCTGCAAAACTAACACAGCAAGCGGCATGAAACAGGTGAAGATAAGTGACGAGGTGCTTTATATACCTTATAACGGCTCTCAGAAAACTGCAATCGTGGTGAATATCGAGATTTGCAGGATAGGTGAAAAGTACGGCAACAGTGTAAGCAGTTGTGACATAGACCAACATAACAATGGTACTATCACATTCGACAATCATCACTGGTGCTACTTCGATCAAGTTAAACAAGTAATAACCAAATAAGAAATGGCGAAAACAAAAAAGATGACCCTCAAATACTGGGATAGTCTCAGCGAGGGTAGCAAACGGCGAGCATTGACATATTGTTTTCCTTTGCATAAGGCAACAGTTGATATGCTTATGAACGACAAGCCCAACCCGAAAGATGATGCTTGGTGGGGCTTGGTATGGAGAAAGGTGCGAATCCCCGAAGCTGATGCTAATGGGTACAGGCACTATAAGACAGTTGTGAATAACACCTATATACCGTAGAACAATGGTACGAGGAATATTCATTACCTGCGAAGTGGAACACCAAGGCGACATCGACCACTACAAATCAATTATCATTGAAAATGGTGGAACCGTTGACAAGGTGGACTGGCAAGAAGATGACGATTGTATAATTGTCTATCATTGCGAGAACAAAGAAGTAAAATCCAAAATTCAAAATCAATTAGAAAATGGGATATCGACTTCATGTAGCCAGAGTGTACAAAGTAGAGTATGCCCTTGGCGATGCCTTCTCATATAAGAGTGAGGAATTTCATAATTTGCTTTCGGCTCTCAAAGTGGAATATACAGGCGACGAGTACGATAGCGATTTTGAAGTCCAGAAAGATGAATGGCAAAAAGCGATTGATAAGCTAAAGCATCTGTATGACCTCGAAGATGAAGATGAAAGAGACGAAATCAAAGGGGCTGTAGATGATTTAGCAAGTACAACTGACGAGGTAATCGAAATGATGGAATACTATCTAAACAATGGTGATCCTGATATTGACTACCTTCACCTAAGTTTCTTTTAGACTATGGCAGAAAAAGAAATTACCAACGAGAAAGCGGCAAAGTACATCTGGAACAATGCTCTGCAACGTTCCTTCCAGCCGTTTTCGTGGGGATTGGACTTTAGCAGCGTAAAGACGATAGAGAACGGCACGGCCTTTCACGTCAAAGCTGCATGGGTACATATCCAGTACATGATGCAGGTGGATTTGTTCAAAGTGACTATCATACCTGACGACAAGCAGAAAAATCAAATTGTGTGTGAGCGACTGATATTAGGCAGGCTCGTTCCTACAATAGATGATGCTGTGAAGCACGGCTCAATATCTGAAAAATCGGTTTGCTCAATAACCGGCATCAGACCAGAAAGAATAGCCGTGTGATAATCCTACTTTTGACGGAGGTGGGGAGTATGTGAGAAATGAAAATCTCGCATATTCTCCATTTTCCGTATATCCAACGAAGAAAATGTGTTCAATCCGTTTTGTGTTCAAATAATAGCACATGACCCATTCTGAGCACATCTTTTAGTGTTCAATTAAAACAAAGAATTAAATGAATAAGACAGCAGTGATTTATGCCCGTGTCTCGTCTGTCAGCGATAGGCAGGACACAAGCCGACAAATAAGGGATTTGGAAATCTTAGCGAAAGAAAAATCTCTCAACGTCGTGAATACCTACGAGGAACATATATCAGGCGCGAAGAAAACTCAGGAAAGACCGATTCTGACAGAGTGCCTGCAATACTGTATCTCAAATCATGTCAGCGTTCTACTTCTCTCAGAATTATCACGTCTGGGAAGGAATGTTGATGATGTACTCTCTAACGTGAAGCTCTGTAAGGAAAACCACCTCAACGTGTATTTCCAGAAAGAGCAACTAAGCATTTTCAATTCGGACGGCAAAGAGCATCCCTTTTTGACCATCTTCATTGCCGTGCTGGGAACGTGTGCCGAAATGGAGCGTGAAAATATAAAGTTCAGGCTCAACTCAGGTAAAGCACAGTTCATAGCCAAAGGCGGTAAGGTTGGCCGTAAGGAGGGCTACAAGAAGTCCGACGAGAAATTTCAAGAAGAATATGCAGCCGTCATTAAGCAGCTAAGAAAAGGCTATCCCATTCGGATGATCGCCACTAGTTGCGGTGTCGGCATTAGCACAGTTCAACGTATCAAGAAAAAATTTATAGACAATGAAAACAAAAGAGAATATCAACAATCAGGATCGAGCAACCATTATAACGCTCAATCCTAACCCTGTAGCACAAGCCTTCATCTATAGTGGTGAACAGCGTGCTAAGATAGTGCAGCTTATCAATCACGGTTTCCTGCCACATCATACAAGTGTGGGCGTTGGGAAATCTGGTAGAAAGCATTGGCGAGTGGAAAAATACAGAGGCAAGTTTGGCAACGGCTTCAAGATGATAACCACTTCGCCCTACTCAACAAATTTTAATCACCTCACTTATTTCACACCGATAGCATGATACGATACCATTTTACCATTACCATTCATGGTGTCCGTGCCAATGTGAATGTGAACGCAAGAAATCCTCAATCTGCCTATGGAAAGGTTAAAAGACTGAATCCAATGGCAGAGAGGATTCACCTTGTGAGAAGTGAGAAAATATCAAATTATTAACTCTCAAAAATTCAAGTTTATGCCAAATTGGTGTGATACGACTTACAAATGTGTGGGCGATCTAAAGGAAGTAAGGTCGCTCTATAAGACTATCAAGGCAAACGATAAGAGAAAAACGCCCCGTGTGAAAAACGGCTTTGGCACTCTCTGGCTTGGCTGCATCATTAACCAACTCGGTTTCGATTGGGAAGAACATAGATGCAGAGGGTCTATTATCGACTACCAACTGGACGGCAATGTATTAACTATCTACCAAAATACTGCTTGGTGTGAGCAGGAGGGATTTAGGGAGTGCATTGAAACTAAATTCCCATCCATCAAGGTTTATTATCGTGAAGAAGAACCTGGGTGTGATGTGTTCTATACCAATGACACTAACGGCGACTACTTCCCTGACCGCTATTTTCTCGACAATTACGAAGAACCGCTATACTACGAGACAATCGAAGAAGCAGCGTATAGTGTATCTGGAATTGTCGGGCATGAGGTTAAGGCAACTGTTGAAGCCATTGAAGAAGCATTGAATGACTACGAAGAAGAACATGAGGACGAAGATATATTCTATTCGTTCCATGAGTTCCAAATTTGTGAATCTTAAAATTATAAGCAATATGAAAAAATCAACAAGAATTTTATTAAGGGTTGCGATAACGATTGTAGCATACATTCTGTTTACCGACCCTTGGCCACTTAACAAAACAAATGACCATGAGTGAAGAAATTAAGTCTGTGACCCTCCTCAACGTTGAGAAAGGAGAGGTCTTAGTGATTAAATTCACACAAGAGGAATTGCAGGAAATGAAGCAATATGACAATTTCGCTGTATTCCTCAGTACGTTGGAGGATCATTACCAGTTTCACCTATCGAACTGTTCCTATATGACCTTTGGCGACGAAATGAAAGTCAGGAAGATTGGGTTTGAATCTACAGATGAAGAATATGCCCTTGAAGTCCTGAGAAACGATGTCCTCAAATCCGACAAACTGGAGGACTACTATAATCGACTGCTTGAAAAGAAGAAATCTGAGAAGGCAGACGATGACATTAGACAGATGATGACCGATTTTGTCATCAAGCACTCTGAGGTAGGAGAGCTTGTAGATGAATTGTGTTTGGATCATGTCAGGTGCTGTAGCGTATGTGGCAGGGCTATGACTGAAGGCTATTGTATTGAGAATGGTGTTTCATACTACTGTAGTGATGAATGTATGCACACAGAAATGACCGATGAAGAATACCTTGAACTCTACGACGATGGCGACGGTGATAGCTACTGGACTGATTGGGCAAGTTAGCATCGATAAGAGAGGCGTATCAATGGCGATACGCTTTTCTTTTTTATTGCTCAAAATGACAAATATGTGCCGTTTTGGGGCGTTTTGAGTTAAAAAAGCATATAAAAGCGGTCTCAGAATGGGTTATTTATTGCCTATTTCACAAAAAGTGGCTAAATTTGCAGTCGCAGACTGCACTTCCGCTTGTATGGGTAGGCAGGACGCATATATATAGAAATGGCGTTTACATAACGCTTGTTCAAATAGGTCTTTCGAAGGCTCGCAACCAAAGAAGATAAGCTCCTGTGGAAAACAAGCATCGTGTGACGCCACTCTGGATATGCTATAGTAGGGTCGCTTCATAGTGTCTATACTTTGGGGTCGCTCGTCTATCATATCTGGCGTGGGTGTCTTGCGATTGCTCGTTCATCAGGAGAGGGTAATTGCGAGCACCCAGAAAGACGTGAGCGAGTTAATTGTATGAAAGCCCACGCTTTTTCGTATATATACCTTACTGATAATGTAGTTTGCCTGTTTGGGCTTGCTGGCAGTTAATCGTCGGAGCGATACCGGCTTAAACTGGTAAACTATATGAAAAGAATAGCTTTCGTATTGTTATTAGTTGTTGGTAGTATAAATATTCTATCAGCACAGAAATTGAAACCGATTTCTTTGTCAGAAATTAAAGAAATAGGATTGAGTACACCAGAGGACACACTTATGTTTGCGTTAGGTTATTCATTACCTATAACCCAAAAATTAGAGGCTCCGCAAGATTCGCTAAAGTTCATTGTTACTTTTGAGCAGTTCCTAAACCATCCTAACGACAACCCAGAAGCAGTTTTCAAAAAATTGAGTGATGGGGACGAATTGGCTTTATCATATTATATTAACGCAAAATCTCAGTTGTCTCAGTATATGGGTACGCAACTCCCATATAAAATGTATTTCAAAGGACTATTGTCTAAAGCTGTTAATGATACTAGTATTGTTAAGACACCTGAAGATTTCATATCGTTGTGGAGTAAAGCACAAGAAATAGTAAATACTCTAAAAATAAGCTCTGTAAAATGAAGCTAAAGTATGTAATGATATTGTTGTTTTGGGGGTATATGAATAATCTTCAAGCACAAAAGATTGAGCCTGTTACATTATCAGAAGCAAGCGAAGCCAAACTCACAACTTTTGTAGATTCTCTGTTGTATGGTTTAGGCTATTCACTTTTAATGACCAATTCGCTCCCACAACCACAAGAAATCGGTAAGTTTACAGGAACTTACGCCTTTCTCATGGCGCGTCCTAATGATGATCCAAATGAAGCTGTTAAAGGATTATCAGGTGCAGACCCGCTTGCTGTCACTTACTTTATAAAATCAAAAGAAGTATTGACTCCAATGGCTACATCTGGACAACCAATCCCCTATAAATTCTTTTATAAAGGAGTTCTTCATATAATATCAAAAGACACAAGTATTATAAAAGACGATAAACATTTTTCTATGTTTTGGGAAAGTGTTATGAATACGGTAAAATCTAATTCAAAGAAATAGTCTATGAGATACATTTTTTCATTATTATTGTTCCTTGTCTCGATGTGTGCTATGTCACAATCGGATATTAAAGACTTGGAAAAGAAAGCAAAGAAGGGTGATGTCGTAGCCCAAAGACTGACAGGTATAGGCTATCTTGAAGGCTATAAAGTAGATAACAAGAAAGCATTTAAGTGGCTCTCGCTTGCTGCTGAAGGTGGCGATGCAGAAGCCATGTTCCGACTTGGCAAAATGTACGAGGATGGTAAGGTCAAAGATGGAAATGCAGAAATGGCCTGGTCATGGTATGTTAAAGCTGCTAATGTGGGGAATATTGAATCGCAAATGATATTAGCAAATAGCCTGAAGGAACATGGCAAGTTGACAGAAGCAAAGGACTGGTTTTTCAGGGCTGCGTTTCAAGACAATGCAGATGCTCAGTACGAATACGCTATGATTCTTCTTTCAGAAAACAATGAGAGCGAAGCAAAGTCTTGGTTTCGGAAAGCTGCAAATAAAGGGCATGAACAGGCTACACGGCAACATGAATTGATATTGCAGCACGAAAAGGAAGTAGCCGAAGCGGAAGCAAGAAGATTAGCACTTGAAGCTGCTCGACGTGATTCTATTCAAAGGGTACAGGCAGAACAACAGCGTAGGCAAGACTCCATCGACATTGCCTCTGGTCGTAAACTCCCAACGATTAACTGGTTAACATCTAATTGTGTAGAGCGCAACGATATGACTACAGATCGCGGATGGGGGCAGCCTGTGATAGACAAACAAACCAATAGTCCTATGATGGGACGATTTTCTTCATTATGTGCCAATGACCTATTACTATTCTTTGGAAAAGACAAATTGGATGATCTTGACAAAGCATTATACAAAAAGTCATCAGAATATCAAAGAGATAAATCCGAATTTGATAGAAAGAGGAATGGTACTTATGCTGTGTTAGTAGATTTGAAGAATAGTAACATGAAATTTTCGGCATCAGGATTTACTATAAGCAGTTATGTAACAGGAACGGTGAGAGAAAACCCAATATATCCAAATTACCTACGACTACCCAACTTCCTTTTCCCAGTAAAACCTCAGATTTGGGTCAAGGAAGGAGAGTTATATAAATTTGCTTGCAATGACGTAGATAAATTGCAGCAGATTCGATCGTCAGCATCTGATATGGCACTTCTTCTTATATTCAAACCTCTGTTGGCAGGCAAGGTTAATTCAATACCATATTCGATAGCTGATCCAGTTGGTTTATATCTTGTTAATCAAACGACAGGAGAGACTATTCTAAATTTAAGCAGCAATATTAGAAAAACTAACGTCCAAAGCGAGAAAGCGATATTGGCTCGCGGCGAAAGGTATGAGAAGGCAGAAGAAGAAAGGAATAAGCCCAAATATCACAAACAGGCCAAAGAGATAACTTGTATCTTCTGTGGAGGCAAAGGTTATACTGAGGCTAGTCAGCCAGAACGTATCAATGGTGTGTGGATAAACAAAAAATACCGCTGTACAAACTGCTATGGACGTGGTTATACAATGGAACACTATTATTAAACGTTTATGAGATACACCGTTTCTTTTGTTGGAGTTATAGCACTTTTCTTTCTAAGTTGTAATAGCAGAGAGGCCAAAGGGGGTAATGTCGCTAGTTCCGAACAAACTCCTGTGCCGTCTGTGTCAGCCCCCATAAGTGAAGATAATGCAGAATCCGTATCACCTAACACAGAAGAAGAAATCTCAGACGAATCAACCGTTAAGAATCGAGTTTCTGCTATATTCAATGATGTATATTCTAGCAAAGTAAAAGGCAATGGCGGTAATTGGGAAAAGAAATACTTTACCGATGACTTCTACGATGTCTATACGATGGTTCAAGAACACGATGCCAAATACCATCAAGGCGAGATTGGCTTCTTTGATTATGACATTTGGACTAAGAGCCAGGACTTTGCCGATGACATTTCTGCAACGGTATCAACAGTATCAATACGAAAGGACTTCAACGATAACGAGTTTGCCGATGTTGTTGTGAACATAAGCAATGGAAGTAGCAAACAGCAGCTTAACCTTACGATGCTCAAAGTTGGCGACGAATGGTATATTGACAGCATGGATGGCCTAAAGTCCACAATGAAAACCTATTTAGCAACAGATTGATAGTTACTCATAATATTTACAAAAAAAAATACTGAAATATGGCAGATAAACAATTTGCGACATGCTTTGATAAAGACTGTGAACAGTTTGCTGAAATTCTTATGACCTTAGTTTCTAATGATGACAAGATTTGCAATATAAAAACCTCCAGGGAAGAGTTCAAGAAAGACAGAAGTATTGTCTCTAGAGAGTATGTTTTGACTATTGGTGAGAAAAGCTCCGCAGTTCAACGAGCTAATTTTCCAGATAAGTACAATGCGTATGGGATTCATATAGGTTTCTATGGGCATAAGGGATGGATTAGCTGTGATAATGTATATTTGTCATCAGAAGAAGCACATAAATTCTTGGAGGACATGAAAGAACTTCTTGTAAAGAGTAATATGGAAACTTCACTACTTGCACTAAAAGTTGACGAAGTGAAAAGCCTCTTAAACAAGAAAACTCAAATTAGACAGAAAGCAACAGAAGATAATGGCAAGTCTTCGATTATAGAGTTGCTAAATCCCATATCATATTTGAAGACGATTAGAGAGGTTTCCATGTTTTGGGGATATGTTGCTAAAGATTGGTTTATTGATAGTCAAAGAAGAAAAGAGTTGTTGTATATATATGCGGTTGTCTATTTTTATCATAAATTTCTCAAAGAGTTCTTGGATATAAAAGAACAGCAGCCAACAGGACAAAACTTTTAAGTATGCAATCGAAGCAGTCTTTCATTGAGGGTTACAAGTGCTTCACTGATAATGTAGGAGCATACCTTGGTGGTGAGTTGTCACGTCTCAACAATGAAGCCTATCTTGGTTCCATCCAAACGGAAATAGACAATCTGACTGAGGCGCTTAACGCATATAAAGGAAATGCCAATCCTCAACTGAAGGGACTTGCAGCAGAGGCATGGGAAACATATACCTTCAACATTGATGCAGCAGCCAAGCAATCTGTAGAAAGAGCAACACAAGTGCAGTCAACAGGGTTGGGATCAGTAGATGTGTCAACTAGTTGGGGTGATGATTACAGTTTAAAGTTCTATAAGTCAGGCGACAAAAGTGCTTTTGCCCAAGGACATTCATTGGAATATGCCTATCAGCGATACATACATAACCTACAAGACGGTGTAGATATTCCTACCCGTGAAGAGTATCTGCGTCAAAGTGGCCTTGATCCAAATACAGATATGTCTCTCTGTATGTATGAGGGACAAGCGCGTCTCATTCCATCAGACCAAATAAAAGATGCCATTGATGCACTTAACAAACGGATAATAAGGGAAATGAACAACCTCGATAATCCTGACCGAATGGCTGTAGCAGAAAGGTTGATGCAAGTAAAAGATAAACTTACAGATCATATTTCGGGACCGAATGGTGAATATTCTATTCCTCTTACAGAACATGAATCCCGAATACTTGCAGACCAAGCCAGAGAGGGGAAATTTGACCCTGCAAGATATGACATAACAGCAGCAAAGAAAGCTGATGCCCTTGTCATCTGTGAGAATGCCATGAAAGCAGGGCTAAATGCTGCGTGGATTTCAGCTTTGCTCAAAACAGTTCCCGAACTTATTGCCGTCATAAAAAAGATGGTAAGGGATGGTGCTGTTGGTATTGAAGATTTTGAGAATGTCGGGAAAGCTGGAGTCTCTGGAGCCAAAGATGGTTTTGTCCGTGGCTTATTATGTGCATGGATAACGTCATCTTCTCAACTTGGTCATTTGGGGAGCACGATGCAATCTGCTACCCAATCTGCTAATTTCGCCCCATGTATCGGAGTAGCTGTTGTCCTATTGTGTCAATCTGTGTCAGATGGAGTGAAATGTGCTAAAGGCGAGATTTCGACAAAGCAATATGCCTACAATATTGAACGTAGCTTATATGTTGGTGTTGGTGGTCTTGCAGGAGGGCTTGCTCTACAGGCTATTGTTGAAATCCCCGTAGTGTCTTATGCTGTAGGAAGCATGATAGGCTCATTGTTAGGTGGCCTTACATTCACCATCAAGGAAAGCGTAATGATGTCTCTTTGTGTCAAGAACGGCTATACGATATTTGGGCTGGTGGAGCAAGATTATACTATGCCTGATGAAGTAAGAAAGAAACTTGGCTTCCCTGTGTACGGTAAGGAGGAATACTATTTCAAAGAGTACAAACGGCAAACTTACGAGAAGCAGACCTATCATAAAAAGACATACGATTGGCAAACAATCGACTGTATAATTCTGAAACGTGGAGTGATAGGATTCAGAAAGGTAGGATATGTATAGCCCATCATCATTCAGGTGGGCTTTCTTTTTGCTCATATATCACCAGTTCCCTGTTAAGTTCAATCCGCTTATATTCCCCACGACCGCCATTGATATAATAGTTCTTCGCCGTCTCAACACCAACCGCCTTTTGAAAAGCATAGCGGATTCTCACACATTTCTCACTCATGGATGACTTTAGCGGATCTGTTACGTCGATGATGCTACGCTCAACCTTTTTCTTTGCCTGCGTCGATAGCTTCATTGCCCGATAGATGCCAGCCAGTTCTTCCCGATAATCTGGCAGTTCCTTGAAGCGTATGCCTTCAGGATGGTTAAGGAACAGAAGATAGACGGCTTTGTGTATGGGTTCCATCTTTACCTCAATGTTTCCATAGTCGAGCAGAATAAGCCTGTAGTCTTTCGTTACTAACAGACGGCTTAGAGGTCTCTTTACCTCGAATAGCTCTCTAATTTCATTTTCACTCACTCCTTTTTCTCTCAGAAGTCTTACTAATCTCTCAATTTCTCGCTTAATGTGATCCATAGGAATACATAGTTTTCGTGTCCTACTCAGTGGGGGAACAGGACGGGTTAATACTATGCTCCTGGTTCTTGCGAGCACTCAGACAGAGAGGTTAACCAACAGAGCCTTTCTATATAATATAATAGGTCATTCCACAAACTATGTGATTTTGTTGGACGGTCAAAACTGCCGAACTTTGCAACAAAGTTTCTTTAATTTAGGTCTTATTTTAATAGGTAATCGTATGAAGAAAAAACTACTTTTAGGAATGGCGGTGCTGCTTTCAATGGCGGTATTACCGAGTTATGGGCAGGTTGATCCTGATGAAGTATTTACTATCTTTGAGTGGGATTTTGCAAATGGTCAAGGAGATTTCACCACAATGCAAGATGTAGATATGATGTATGAAGGTGATGCTTCACAATTACCCAGAGTTTGGCAGTATGATGATGAAAGGAAGTGTATGGTCGCTTCTTTTCAACATTCATCTATTTTCTATGCTGAGTTACGTTCTCCAAGTATTGATTTAACTGATAAATTTTATTATGATGTGAAGTTGTCTTTTGAATATTCAACTAGTGACGGTTATGATGTTTATTGGAATACATATATAAACGCAATTTCTAAATCAGGCAATAATACAACTTGGGTTAGTGATATTAAACTCTATGAAGGAGAGAAGAACATAGACAAATTGGTAGGTGGAATGCTTTCTTTTTGGCTTGCAGTTAACTATAATGATTTACGAGGGAAACTGTATATCAAAAAGTTTAAGATTACAGGCAAGCACAAATATGGCAGAGTACCATTTACCAAAGTAGGAACTATAAGTGCCATAAAGGAACTTGCAGAAAATACGCCTGTCGCTTACTGCAATAGCGATTTGGTTGTATTGTCCGATGAATCCAAACCCATCTTTGTGCGTGATGAAACTGGTGCTATGATGTTAGATGATGGCTTTTATGCTTATAGTGGCCGCATCGTCTCTGATACCATCTACGGAATATACACTAGAGAGCATGGCGTTACAGAGTTAAAAAATACAAGCGTAACATTAACTGGTGATGAATATGATGAAACTGGTAGGGCTGCAAGAAAAGTCATAAGTGAAGATGACTATTGGGATAATGAATGTGAATATGTGGAAATGCCAATATCAGAAGCTGTTTATGTTGTCGATACTCTGAATATTTGGGGCATTGGTAACATCGAATGGTATGTACCCCACAATGAAAATACTATCATCAGAGGCTTTGTTTATCCTACTCCAGACCACAAGAAACGGTTTATTTGGAGTTCATGGGGCTGTGGAATGACTGTCTATCTACCTGAATCTGGTACGAATGTGTTTACTCAACAGGACGTAGATAATAACATGAGATATTGTATAGAACGGCCATTAGAGAAAGATAAATGGTACACGCTTACATTGCCTGGTTCTACATGGTATATTTCTTCATCTAATTGTACGTTGGCAGAATTTGTATCTTCTGATGATGGAACTTTGGTTTTTCAAACGGTTAATTCACTAGTGCCAGGAAAGCCGTATTTGGTAAAACCGAAAAACAATTTATCTAAAATAGAGGGTTATATCACTTTGAACGAGGCTACACCCCAAACTGTTAATGGTGGCGATTATAACTTTGTCGGCACACTTAATCCAGTTCAGCCTGCCGATGGTTCTTACTACTTATCAGCGAACAATACTATAAAGCCTCTTGCATTAGGTGGCACAATAAATGCCTTCCGTGCTTATTTTGAGCCTGCCAGTCCTAATGCGGCAAAGGCCAGAGCTTTCAGTATCGACGGCATGACAACCGCCATTGAAGATATTGTCGGAGGTGAAGAATTGCTTGGTCTGCCTCAGAAGATTTACACTGTTGGCGGTCAGTATGTCGGTGATGACCTCGACGCATTGCCAAAGGGTGTGTACTTAGTTAACGGAAAGAAAATCATTAAATAATATAGCCCTATGAAGAAAGAATATATGAAGCCCAATGTGAAAGTCATACAGTTGCAGCACCAATGTCAAATTTTGGCTGGAAGTGGCGGTGTTCGTGGTGTTCGTGGTCTGAGTGATGACTTCAACGTTAGCGATGAAGAAGGCACGGGCGAAGATGCTTGGTAGAAAAAAGAAACGGAGGGGGATTTGAAAGAAAGTCTCCCTCCATCTTTTGAAAAAAAAAGAGAAACAGCAGAAAACTCTACCATTTCTCTAAAGTCAAATAGTCCATAACTTTTCTGTGGCTTGATAGGTCTTGGTTAGGCTAACGCTGTTGGTGATAGTCTTTTGCCACACAGCGGAAAAATCACCTGGCATATTGTACTCACTGATATAGACTGTATGGCCATCACGCTTCATCTGTCTTACCCAATCATAAAATCTATCATAGTCAAAATCCTTGGCTGTAGTATAAGATGACGTGCCTCGATAGGGTGGGTCATAATATACCAGTGAGGCTTTCGGCATAGAGATACATTCATAACTACCACATTGCCACTCAACCCCCATCAAGAAAGGAAGCTGCTTGTTTGTGTTCCTGATATTCTCATTGATGTAGTCTCTGCCTTTATGGTTGTGAGAGGAATAGCCACCATCAAAGAACCTCCCATTTCTCGACCCATGAAATCCAATAAAGCCGATAAGAGCATCTTCATACTTGCCATCGTTCTTATGCCAGGAGTCACGAACTTTGTCATAGAACGACTTTTCAATCCTTGTGGGTGGTTGCCAATTTGTTGTCGTGAGCTTTGACCACATGGCTATGAGAAAACGGTTGTTGTCATTCGCTATTCTCTTATAATCAGGAGGTATATTCTGAATGACAGAACAACCGCCACAAAATCCGTCAACAAAGGCTTGGTCAGGGCGCATAGCATTTAGCATTATTGGCAGAATCTCATTAACTATTCTCGCCTTCGATCCTTGATATTTCATTCTTATCTATCTTTTTGTACTTATATCCACGCTTAGTTGTATTGCCGTTCTCGATGCTGTACTTTATAGAGCCAGCACCATCACCAGTTTTCTTTGAGGCATCAAGCATTGTGGTAAAATCTTCCGTTGTACCATCCTTGACACAGATAGCTTTAACAGCAGTACCATTGGCTTGCTGAATGAGCTTCAATTTGGCTCTGGCATCTTCTGGCATTTGTTTTCCTTTCCAATAGCCACCGCCATTCTTCTTGACCCATTCCTTTGCACCTTCAGTAGCAGCAACAGGCTCTTTACCTTTCATTCTTTCACTTTGTTTTTTGTTCATGGCCTCAGTACGTTTCTTACCTGAATTACCAGCAGAGATTTTCGCCTTTGCCTCGTCTGAATGTTTACGTCCTTTTTGCAATTCACTGATCCGTTTCTTTGTTTCTTCTGTATGCTTGAAGCCTTCTCTGGCTTTGTTTCGTCTGGCAATTTCATCTTCACTTATCTTTTGGCCATACCTACCAGTACCACCGTGATTGCTGTTGAAACCATGCTCTACGGAATCAAACTCCTTGATAAAATGCTTCTCTCGTTCCTCCAGTTTGTCAACGAGCCTGTCAATATCTTCATCATAGTGTGTTTCTAAAATAGCATAATCAAAACTGTCTATGCCGTAATGTTTCCTGGCATCGTTAATCTTTTGGGCTGCATAGTCGTTATTATCGCTGTTCCATCTGCTACGTCTTATCGTTTCCTCGGCAGTGCAACCTACATATTTCCAACCATCCTTTTTGTCGTTTGGTGCTGAAAGAGTGTAAGTATAAACCACACCTTCCCAGCCTTTTTCATCGACCCACTTCAAATATTCTTTTTTATGTGGGTGCTTAATTCCTATAATGTCATTTTTGTCTTTCATTTGATTAAGGATTAAAAGGATTATTCGCTCTCAGGGTCTCGATACGCTTTTGTTTTCCATTCATACGAAGTTGAAAAACGAAAGAACGATATTGCCCCCAAGCATCTTCATTCGTATTATAGCAGTAGTTGACCATACTTATAATGTCATTCTCCGCTATTCCATGTCGGCCAAAGGTATTCACAAGCTGATTGATAGCAGCATCAACAAGAATACCAACCTCACAGAATGTCTTTGCTCTGGCTAATATGGATTTGTGTCTGTGGTCATCAGCATAAGCATCGGGAAACTGTTTATCCCACTTCTTTCTGAGATAGTCCATCAGGGAAGAATCTGCATCCCTCTTTAATTCCAATGCTGAACGCTCTTTAGTATCAATAATAGTATGCAGTATCATTTGGTCGGGTGTGTGGATAAATGCCTTTTGAGTGCTGCCTTCAACATACTTGCCTGTAGTCCTTTTCACTGGTTTAGAAACCGCTATTGAATAGTCTGGCGTAAAGTGATATGGTTCTAGTGCCTGGTCTGTGTTGATGAACAAGTCAGGATCATAACTCACAAAGCAAGTTCGGCTGATATTTCCACACTTCATATCAAACTGAGGCGTTTTAGGGAACAGGTCTCGCTTAATCTGCAAGAACATTCTTCCATGTTCCGAAGGATCGGCGTTATCATGTATCAATATCGCCTTGACACCTAAACCGCTTGGAGATTCAAATACAGCCCATAAATGAAGCCGTGTAGCATACTGGATTAACAGCTTCTTGAAGTCCAAAGCATCCTCCCTTGTGGCGAAGTGGTCAAAGTCTGCAACCATCAAGTTAGAATATTCCTGAAGGTTGGCTAAGTCATCATTTCTATGGGTAAGGACACCAGAGACAGCAAACATAGGGAGTTTCTTCTTTTCCTCTTTGTACTGTTCAATACTATGCTGATTCCTGACAATATCAATCTGCTGCTGATATTTGCCATTCTTTATGTCTGCCAACACCTCAGACAGAGTACAATAAATCGTACTCTGAGAATCCTTTGCTGACAGATAATAACTGATTTTTTCTTTAATTGTAGTCATTTTGATAATTGAGTTAAAGGAGAACAGATGCTTCGCCCTGTTCAATGTGTGAGACAGTACCATACATTGAACCCAGCGAAGTTGGGTTGTCTGATATGTCTATGTCTATTATTTTAGTGCCGTCAAATAGCTTCTTATAATATATTATTATGTGGCCATTTTGACGGCAGTAGGTGGTAATTACTGCCGTCTATTTCATTGTACTATATTCAATGCAATACCTATCTTCTGGAGATTCTTTATCAATGGTTGATAGTTGCAGCTTTTAGGGGTTTTTCCAATGGGGATTAACTCATACAAATCACGGACTGTAAAACTGATAGCATAATCCTGGCTATGCTTTATTGCAATTCCAAGATTCGTGTCATATTTGGTTAGCTCAATGATATTAGGAATAACTTTCTTGTTGACATTCTTCTTTATCAGTTTTTCTTCAAGCGGTGAAACTTCCGGCTGTAATATGTTTGTGTTCTTGTTAAAATACACATCGAGAGCATCAATCAATTTCTGTTCGTAGTCTGTTGTATAGAACACATTATAGTCACGTCCTGTCTGAAAGTTATGCCGTCTTATACCAATTCTACAGAGTAATTGGATAAAGTACCATGCCTTATGCCCCATGTTGGAGGTTGCAGTTCCGTAGCAATCTTGAAATTTTGCAGTGTCAGCGTTTATGATATTCCACCTTCCCCAGAGAATGATATTATCAAAATCCCTGTATTCATTTGTGGACTTCGTTTTTGTAGAGCCGAAATAGGTTATCTCGAAAGTCTTGTCTGGAACGACTTTCATTAGCCGTCGAATGTCATCAACGAATGGCGATATATCTTTATCTTCGTCATCCCTTGCATTTGTTCCGACGGTCTGCCATACAACTACAAGCGTTTTTCCATCACAGCTATTCACAATGTCTGAGATACTATTAGCCACCCACTGTTTTTCATCATCAGTATAGGCTTCATATCTCCTTTTGTTTATAGGTATTGGCATAAATCTCATACCAGCATCATACTTATGCTGAATATCCAACACTTGAAAGCTGTCTGATCCTGAGAATAAGACATCGCCAGCCCCTTCGTAAATCAGGATATGGGTATTAACGTGTTCCTGGTTCAAGTCAACAGGTCTGAAAGTGATAGTAAATTCTTCATCATCTGTCAGCATCCACCTGTTGTAATAATGGGGAATAAGATTCAATACAACTTCTCGCTTCTTTCTGTTTATCTCTACATCATCCAAGAAGAAGCTGCTTTTGGTGCCCTTCAGGAACATATCATATCTACTGGCTATCTCGTCTCGATCATAACAGTGCCAGCGGCCATGACTGTCTTTCTCGCCAAACAGCCCCAAGATATACTTAGGCAGCTTAACAAACGGCTTTATATATGTTGGGGTCTCGTCAAAGATGACATACTGGCGCAAGTCCTGACGTTCCATGAGCTTGCAGAAGTCACCATCAAATGCAGGCTCGTCGCCATCAGGATTATAAACGAGAAAGTAATTTATAAGGTCAGTCCAAAATCTGACGTGTGTAAGTAGTATGATTTTCTTCTTTGTCAGCAGGGAAGGGTCGTGTCGATACCTGATTAAATCGTCTCTATCCATCTGGTCGCTGCTTATACATACTACGTCATCATCATGCAGGCCATCTTCACCGCATAAGTTCCGTAATATCCACAAGTGCATTTTCTGTAGTTCTGAGATAGAATTAACACAGTACATAATGCCCCTGTCTGCTTTTTGACGGATTAAAGACTTGATGCTCTCAGTCTTTCCAGAACCGCATCCTGTAGAAACGACATAACAACCGCCCTCGTCTGGCACTTGTATTTCGCCATTCGCCAAGTGGATAGTAAAACCGCTATCCCCATCATTCGGCGTTATTGTATAAAGTTCTTTTTCCATATCACTGTTTCTTTTGTTTTTCAGGACGATCTTCTATAACATACCAATCATCCTTGTGGACGTAGCCAACAAGATACTGAAGGTATGATTCAACAGCATCTTCATCAAAGAAATCTTCGTCGAAGTCTGGTTCCTCAGATTTCCATTGAGCAAATTCTTTCTTTATCTGCTCTACCAACAAAGAAGTCCTCTTTATTTCCTTGCAATATGCACTTTGTTCATTCATATCTTCATCTTTTAATAATTGTAGTGGAGCCAGTTACTATTAAGACAAATGACTCCCCTATAGTCAAAACCTTGCATGAAGGATAAGCAAATTTGTATATTCTGTTATCTTCACGTTTTTTACCTTGTTGCCTGTGTAGTGCTGTATGTTGCGCTTACAGGCTTTTTCAAATTCGGGAAGGTCGAAATAGTGAGTAAACAAAGGCCAGTGGGCGAATGTTCCGACACTTTGATACTCTGGCATGAAACCGCTATATCCTTCACCGCTAATGAGGAATGAATCTGCCTCCAATATGCAGCCGTCTTTGGGTTCGACATTCAAGCCTCTATGCAGCATGACAACGTACCCATCAGGCTTCACCTCTACACTCACACCTATCTCGACATTTGAGTAGTCTTTAAGTCTTTCTTCAATATCCTTTTCAACATCTTCGACTGTCATCTGATCCAAGTCGTAAGCCTTTCCGAAAAACCATATCTTCATTTTCTCTTTCTGCTTTTAATCGTTAAACAAACACCATACTCTGCCATCAGGTAAGAACATAAGCCTTGGTAGGCATCAGTTCTCGGCCTGTTTCTCGGACAAATCTTCAAAAGATCCTGGAGTTCTGCCTCAATGCAGATTCCAGTTTTCAATTCGCCATACTTTTTCTGTATGGCATCGACATCAGCATCATAATCGTACTTACCTTTTGGAAGTTCTGATACTGAAGGGCTTGCTTCTAACTTAACAACAGGTACAGCCACGTCCTGTTTTTGCTCTAAATCGGGTCTCGTGTTAGTTCCGAAAAGTGCATTCATTAAATTGCTAAACATAATTTTTAATTTTAATTGGTTTGTTTCAGGGGGAACGTCCAATTTCTTTCTTTATCAAAATTTAGAATTTAAGCCGATTTGAACCGCGTTTCAGCAAAGTTTTTTATGTTCGCCTGCAGAACTTGTCATAAGAGAAAAAACAAGGCTACCATCTTCACAGACAAGCCCTGTCATTAACCGTCATAATCCAAACTTTTTCAGACGGCTTCTTATTGCTCCCTCACCTCGTTTGAAGTGAGCCGCCAACTGTTCTATTGAGTAGCCTTCGCCATGCAGTTTTTTTAGGTCTGCGTCGTCGGCATCAGTCCAGGGCGTGTAGGCACTTTGCCCATGTTGCTTTCTTATGTCATCAAGAGTATAAGTCTTAGCCGCTGGTGTAGCCGCCATTGGTTGACTTGGTGGGAATACAGTGTTAAGCGTATCTCTCAACACTGCAATGTTGTTTTCAGGTATGAAAAGCTCGTCTCTTTCAAACAGTCCTTTTCCAAGCTGCTTGCTCAGAGTGATTTTCAGTTTGCCAGAACTTTTCAAATCCACAAAAATTCTCATTCCGTTAGGAGTCTTGTCATTGAAACTCCAGAGGTCTTTGTATTTTTTCTTTGCCATAATATCTATTTAGAAGGTCATATTAGGTGCATGCTACTTATAAACTAAAATATCACATTTAGGTAGGGGGCAATCCCCCTACCTTGTAAGTTATTTCTTAATCTCTTTGTCAAAGGATTCTGCCAGAATATCGTAAACGACTTGCTCCTTTGTCTTATTGCCGTCTGTCTTTGCATCCATAATGCGTGAGAAAGTACGAGCACTTAAATTTTCATACATTTGAACCAAAGCCATCATTATAAACTCGCGTTCTTCGTCTTTTGCCCTTGATAGCATGGAAGCGTTAAATTTCCAAACAGCAGTACCTTTGAGGATTGGCTTTATGTGCTTCTCCGAAGAAAAAGCTCGGAGGGTCGCATCATAAACAGGATCTGTAAAGGTGAGCACGCTCTCGTCAGAAAGAATTTTAGGTATTCTGCCCTGAAAACATTTCACCAAGTCATCTTTGAGAATTTCTTGATTAACGGTAGCGATACCAGCAGCTTTAGCAACAAGTCCAAATTTTATCTTTGAATTGTAGCTTGCTAAAATCTTATTCTGTGATGTAGCAAGCAGATCCTGAGTAAAATCCTTTGTCTTCGTTGGTACGTTGTCAATATTGATACGACGATAGGTCTTCTGGAAATCTTCACCCGACGGATATTCGCGTACAGTAAATATGTAGTCAAATACTTTATAATCGGGATTCTTCTCCTTCTTATTTAGCGCCAAGAGCCAAGCATGAAATCTTGTATTCCCTTCAACGATAGTCCAACCAACAGAAATATCTTCATCCGTCACATTTTCTCCAGTGAAAGCATCCTTTAGTGTGTAGCCTGCCTTCTGAACTATTTGTGATGGTGTGAAGATGCCCGCGACCTGCATTCCTACGGTCTCACAACTCTCTAATTTCGCCTCAATCTGTTTCTTCTCATGCCGATTTGTGGCGATGATGTGGAGTTTAATTATATCTTTATACTCCATTAAACGGTAGATATGATCCACCTCAAAATTTGTTTCTTGCATTTTTTCTTATTTATGTTTTTTGAAATGTTCCAGATGTACCCCAGTATTAGCGGAACAACGATGGAACGGTTAATAGGCATGAAGCCCAATCTCATATTGGCAATGCGTCACTACGCTAACCCGCTTGCCTGACAGGTAAGATCGCGCGAACTACCGCACGAAATGAGTATTGTCTTCCAGCAGCACTGCGATACTCAACACTGATGGGAAGCCACCCCTAACACTTTAGCTTGATTGGTCGGCTACTGGATGTCTCAATATGTCAAAGAGCGTATTGATGACTAATTTCGGTCATCGTCAATAAAGACTAAATATGATAGCCTTTACGATTACCTCGCTGCTTATGCTGAACATTCAGAATGTCTAGCGCGAGGTCCGAATCAATTACGATTATTTTACCTCGTTGACTGATTGCAGCATCAATAGCACCACTTTTCTTAATTCTGGCAGCGGTGGAAATTGAACAACCAAGCAGTGAACATAGTCCTTTCAAGCCATATACATAATGCTTTCTTACGGGCACGTTATGACCATTGAGTTCTTCTTGCTCTACGTTTAAGTCTGTAAAACCTAAACCTTCCCTGAGAGCTGCAATGAACTCCTCTACTGTTAAACTAAAAATAGGTTTGTTACTATTCATCATATCTCAGCGATTAAAATTTTGCTGCAAAATTACAATGAATAAGTTCATCATCTTACCGTGCTATAAAAGCAGAACGCCCAACCTGTATAGTTGGGCGGTATCAACAAAAAAAAGCCCAGCACAAGGGCTGAGCATATTCACTATCGGGTTAAAATGACGTTTTCAATCTTATAAAAAATCGTTTCTAATTCATTATGTTGTTTATAACGTCCGCTTCTATAGAAATCTGTTATAATTTGATTCCCTGAAGTGGTTTTCCTGTTAACCTCAAAAATAACGGCGAACCGATTTAATGAGATTTTGATGAGCTGTTTGTTCTTGTTGGCAATGCCAAAATGATGATGGTCAAGTATGGCAAAAACCATTTCATAATATTTATTTCTAACTAAGCGGTCTGACTTGAATTTTAACACCCGCTTCATTTCATCTTTGAAGTCGTCATACGATCTTCTTATCCTCGAAATGAGTTCTTGAGTTAGCTCATTTTCTCTCAAAAATTCAACTTTCAATTTCAGTCCTCTTTTCGCAAAGAAGTCTTCAAATAAGTTTCTCATTTCTATTGGAGAGAGGGACTTGTCCTCGGGATAGCATTTCTCCAACTGCATCATCAGGAGTTCCTGATCGCTCACTCAGAGAGGCCACAAAAGTAATATTGACTTTCAAATTAAATCTGTCTTGCCTACTCGTTGCTTGCTTTTACGCCATAAGCATTCTGTTTTCGTTAATAATGTTAATAATCTCATTAGGCGAATATACGTGACTATATGCGTCACCTTGCTCCACCTCAATACCGCACCTTATTTTTTTCATGCGCTGCAAAATTACAACTTTTTTTTGACTTTCAGGGCAGAATAGTTGATTTTAACAGATTACACCGCCTTTTTTACGTATTCCAAAATGTTTTTGAGTATATCCTCGTTTGCATTATCAAGCAGAGTAATAATTTGTGAACGATATTGACTACGATTCCACTTTTCCATTTCAAGTGCTTGGGTTTCTGTAGCAGTTTCAATGTACGGCTTCATGGTGTTATACCCTTTATGCCCAGTACACTTCATAACTACTTGTGCAGGAATACTCATGGCAAGGCTGCATGATACGAAGGTACGTCGTGCATCATGGCAAGAAATAATATCGCAAAACTGATGCTGTTCTTCCAGACGTTTATTGCCAACAAAGTAGGTTTCTACAATGATACGGTTTAGACCTGCTGCTTTTGCTGCATCTTTAATTGCGTCGTTGAGTTTTTGGTTACTCGGCACTTCAAACACATGGCCGTCGGCAGTTTCTTTCCCTCTATACCTGTTTAATATACTGATGGCTCCATCAGTCAACGGAATAGATATGTGGTCGCTTGTCTTCTGTGTCATCATGTCTATACGCCCATCAGTAATATGCCCTGTTTTGAGATTGCTTAGGTCTGAATATCTGAGCGAAGTGAAAGCCATAAAACACCACAAGTCGCGAGCGCGGATAAGTCGCTCATCGTTGTTCTCGAACTGGAAATTGGCGAAGTGCAATAGTTCTTCGTAATGGAGGAACGTAACAGTTCTTCGCATTACTTTCAGATTGGTAGAGAAGTTTAGTACCGCATCAGGTATTGAGAAGCCTTCCTGTTGGTTGATCCACCGTAGAAAGCATTTTAGCATTACGACCTGTTTGTTAATGGTTCTGTTCTTATATTCGTTCTTTACATACCAGTCTCTGAGTTTATACATTGTGTCAATGGTGATATTGTATGGCGTCACGGATGGGACAGCAGCCGTGATATGCTGATATGCCTGGATATACTTCTCCTTGCAATCGTCATCCCAATTTTTTTCGTTTCCACATTCTTTGAGGAATCGGTTAAGTAAGATTTTCAATGATGTCTTTTTCGGACTTTCAACCTGTGTGGATTCTTCAAGCCTTCCCAACTCTCTATTAACCATCATTTTTAATTCTGACGGAGTAGGGACAGTGTTGTTCATTTCGTAGATGGAGAACACTTTTCTAATTTCTTCTTGGAACTCACAAATACGGTCATTGATGTCATAGGCATTGAACTTGTTTCCGTTAATCACATGAACGGTGCCCTTAATGGCTTTTTGATTCAAGAAATCCCACTTATCTTCTTGTGCATACATTCCAGTCGTGAAACCAACTTCATTCGTTTTTTGGTTCCAACGCACACGCACAATTACACGGTTGTCTCGCTTATCTATGAGCGTTCTAATGTTAAATTGTATTTTAATCATCCTTATCTGGAATTTATTTTGTAATTTTGTACCCCAGAAAAGTGATTCTGTCAGCTATCAGGGGTTCTACAGCGCGAAGGTACATATAAAAATTGGAATTACCTCCTGCTCCCCCTTTTGCTGACATCATTTGAAAATGTGTGATTATAAAAAGTAAAAATAAGATTGAGAGTGACTGAAAATAAAGGGATTACGTTGTTATACATATCCAATAGCATCCACTTCAAACTTTCCTCTCTCTCCGCCAACAATGCTGATAATTAGCGAGTTGCAAACTTACACCCAGTTTCACACCCACTTCTGGTGAAACTGGGTGCGTTTTTTATGGGCGAGAATCGTTACCAAATGCGATGTTCTTATCGTGGCGACAAGAAGGCTTTGAACCCAGCCGATTTATGTTTCTAAAGGACGGAAGGACTACGGCTTGAGGAAAATGTCCTAGTCGGTGAATCCGCCGTAGCTCTTGGCAGCGGCTTGGATGGCCTCTTCGGTGGTGTAGCGTTCGTAGTAGGTGCAGCGGGTGACGACGTGCTGGCGGGAGACGTGACCGTTTTGCAGGCGGACGATGCCGAAGCCGAGCATGGGATTGGCAAAGCGGGGACCGACGAGGGCGAGGGTTCCCTTGGCGTTCTTGTAGGGCGAGAAGAGCGTTGAGTGGACAAGGGTGAAGTCGTCGGGCGTGAGGGTCTCGACGTGGATGTTCAGATAAGGCTTGTCGTCCCAGCCCTGTGGGGTGTTTATTTGCTGTTTGAGGACGTAGAGGAGGTATTCGTCACTACGGACTTCTTTCGGGGTAAGGTCTGTGAGCAGGGCCGGTATCGTGTCCGGGGAATCGGCAGAGCCGGTAGGGTTGTCTATTTCTCCGAGCTGGTAGTTGACGGGCGGCAGCGGGCCGTCGCTGAGAATCATGTTGGGCAGCAGCAGGGCAAGTCCGGAGTGGTATTTCCCTTTGGGGAAGAACGGTATGGGCGACTCCATGTTGATGGCCATGAAGTGGTTGTACATGGTGTTATCGCCACCCTCGAAATAGACGTGGTTCGTAGCCTTGAGTGCCCGCCACAAGGCATTGTTGTGACTTTGTCGCTCGCGCACGGCGAGTTGCTTGCGAGTCAGTCGGCGGGTCTTGCGGTTATACGCCACTCGCCAGTATTTCTTGCCATTGCGGGTGTAGGCTGTCATAGGTCCTACACGTCCTTCTATTCCCAGTATGTCGTTGGGCTGTCGTGCCATAATGATGCGTATTTGTTGGTTATATGTTGTACTATCGTTGCTCCAATGTTGCTCCAATGTTGTTCCTATATATCTTCGGTATATCTTCGGTATGTTTTCGGTGTCTCTTCGGCATAACCTCAGTTCTCAGCCGAACAATTTAGTTGCAAAGATAGTTTATTTAAATGAAAAGCGTGCACAGAATCGGCAAAAAGTGAAAGAATCCCCGAATTTTTATTAAAAAGGTTCGGGGATTTCTGTGTATTATGTATCATACGCTACTAATCCGTCACTACTTCATTGAAATGTTCCTTACCCCAGGAAATGAGGGCAGTGAGGGCAGGCATTAGTGACTTACCTGTTTCCGTCAGGGAATACTCCACACGGGGAGGAACTTCAGGATAGACCTTGCGATTCACCAGATGGCTCTGCTCCAGATTCTTCAACGTCTGGGACAGCATCTTTTGAGAATTGCAACAGGTAAGAACTACAGCGCAGTGAGTGTAGGTAAGATGAGTGAGATTATCGAGCATGAGCTTCCAATGGGACCCGACTTTACCAGTTCTATAGCCTCCTTGCCCGTCAAATCTCATATATTACCCTGTCGGAACTGGATGGGGGTCATTCCGAAGTGCTCTTTAACGTACTTGCCGAAAAACGATGGGTTGGGGAATCCCAGACGATCGGCAATCTGCGTCATGGTGAGGTCGGTCTGCTTCAGGTAATAGCGGATGTCCTCCAGCACATGCTCGCGAATCCACTCGTTGGCGGTCTTGCCCGAGTGTTTCTTGCAAAGTGCCGACAGATATTTGGGCGAGATGCACAGTTCGTCTGCATACCACTCCACCTTGCGGTGCTTCACGTCTGTGGCATGCAGCAGGTCGAGGAATCGCTGGAAATGGCTGTTGGCCAAATGTACATCGATGGTTGTCGGTGTCCCGTCGGTCAGCATCCTCTTCTTCAGTCCCCCGCAGAGCCCGAGGACTCCAGCACGCAGTAGCGACTGGATAACGTCGGTGAGGAAAAGTTGTCCTTTTCCCTTGTCGAAGCTGAGGCACAGCATGTCGTATAAATGGGTATAGAAGGATAACTCGTCGTCCTCCATCGTGATGACGTGCATCTTTCTTATATATACCACGTCGTTCCATACGTTCATCTTCTCGCGCAGGAAACTCTGCAGGATGCGGTTAGTGAAGAACATCGCCTTCAGGTCGAAGTCAGGACTCATCATCGGTTCGGTGATGACGACATTCTGTGGGACTATGGCCACCTGATTCTTATGCAGCTCTATCGTCTGCCCGTTCATCGTGACCTGTATCTTGCCCTGTGTACAGATGGCAATGGCGTTCATCGCGACATGGGCTGCACTGATTTCAGCCCACTTCTGTATGCTGTCGATGATGACGATATCGTTGTCACTATAGCCTACCTGTATGTCCTCATTGTCAGTCAGCGACTGGAGTGTTATCTCTTCTTGTTGCTTCATGGGTGCAAAATTACGCATTTTAGATGAAAAACAATGTTCTAATAGGAAGAAACTATGGTCAATTATACTAATGAAAGCAAAATAAACCATAAAATCAGCCAATACGAACACGGCTATTGGGTGGAAAACAGATAATTTTGCATCCAAAACCAACAAATTGACAATGAAAAAAGGAATTTTAGGACTGCTTACTGTTCTGATGGTATGCAGTTGTGGAGAGAAGAAGGAGAGTGGAGTGAAGTCTCCCACGCGAGTGAAGACTATGATGGTGTCGCCCGCTTTTGCGGACGGTGCCCAGACGTATGTGGGCATCGTTGAGGAACGCGAGGGTACTGCCGTCAGTTTTACGGGCATGGGAGTGGTCAAACGTGTACTCGTCAGCGAGGGACAAGCCGTCAGCCACGGACAGCTCATCGCTGAGATGGACGACACGCAGGCCCGCAACCTGCTCAGCGGTGCCGAGGCCCAGATGACTCAGGCCAACGACGCTCTGGAACGCTACAAGATGCTGCACGACAACGGCTCGCTGCCCGAAGTGCAATGGGTGGAGATTCAGAGCAAGGTGGCACAGGCCAAGTCGCAACTGGAAGTGGCAAAAAAGAACCTGGCCGACTGTCGGCTCACGGCTCCCGTCAGAGGCATCATCGGCAAGAAACTGGTGGGAACCGGTGAGACCGCCCTACCCTCTCAGGCCGTCGTGACCATTCTCGACATCAGCAGCGTCAAGGTGAAGGTGGCCGTCCCTGAGGCGGAGATTAGCGGCATCAACGCAACGACACCCTCTACCATCAACGTAGAGGCAGCACAAACCTCCGTCAGAGGCG
This sequence comes from Prevotella sp., assembly GCA_015060485.1. Classification (GTDB taxonomy): domain Bacteria; phylum Bacteroidota; class Bacteroidia; order Bacteroidales; family Bacteroidaceae; genus Prevotella. Next base: position 26,544 of record SUYI01000018.1, read on the forward strand.
GACGCATAGAGAAAGGCATACAGGCCGATGCACTCACACATACCTACGATGTTCGCATCAGCGTGCCGAATGGCGACAGGAAACTGTTGCCCGGCATGGTAGCAAGTGTCCGTTTCATTGCTGAAGGGTCGCAAAGCATCTCCGGCAAGTCTTTGCCCGTTACTGCTGTGCAGAAAGCGGCAGACGGTAGCCTGTTTGTTTGGACAGTAGCCAAAGACAGTACGGTGCATCGTTCGAAAGTAGGCATTGGTGCTACGAACGGTAATCATGTCGCCATCACCGACGGCATAGACATGGGACAGCGCGTGGTGACGGAGGGATACCAAAAGCTGAGCGAGGGAACGAAAGTCATCTTCTAAATAGTAAATCGTAAATTGTCAAATAGTAAATGAAACAAATGTCTTGGCTGAAATGGCCATTGGAACACTACCCGATATCGCTGCTCATCGTGGCCATCCTATTTATATTAGGTATCTACGGCATGTATGTGATGCCGAAGGACGAGTTTCCCCATGCCACTATCCGACAGGGTGTGGTGGTGGCCGTCTATCCCGGTGCCACGAGTGAGGAAGTGGAGCAACAGGTGGCGCGCCCGTTGGAGCGTTACCTCTTTACCTTTGTTGAGGTGAACCGCGTAAAAACGACTACCACGTCGCAGAACGGCATGTGTATCGTGATGGTGAAGCTGAACGACGACGTAAACAACAAAGACGAGGTTTGGTCGAAAATCAAACACGGCCTGAATGCTTTTAAGCCGCAGTTGCCCTCGGGCGTGCTCGCCATCGTGGTAAACGATGACTTCGGCAACACGTCGGCTCTGCTCATCGCCATCGAGAGCGACCAACGTAGCTATCGTGAACTGAAGCAGTACAGCGACGACCTCAGCGACCGCCTGCGCCGCATCCCGTCTGTCGCCAACGTCAAACTCTTCGGAGAACAAAAAGAACAGATTTCGCTGTATATTGACCGTCAGCGCCTGCAAGCCTACGGCATCGGACAGCAGATGCTCTTTTCGCGTCTGCAAGCCCAGGGCATCACCACGATGAGTGGCAGCATCAGCGACGACGACCAGCAGATACCTATACATATTGAGACGGCTGAACATAGTGAGGAGGAAATTGCTAACCAGATTATCTTCTCCGACCCCGTCAGCGGCAAGGTGGCCCGCGTGCGAGACATTGCCCGTGTAGTGCGTGAGTACGAGCCGATGTCGAGCCGTATCGAACAGAACGGCCATCCCTGCGTGTTGCTCTCAATGGAGATGACGCCCGGCAACAACGTGATGCAATATGGCGAGGAGGTAGACCGTGTTCTCGACGAGTTCCGTCAGAACGAATTGCCTGCCGATGTCAACGTCACTCGCATTGCCGACAAACCGAAGGTGGTGACGCTGAGCATCACGTCGTTCCTGCGCGACCTGCTTGTTTCCATGCTCATCATCATCCTCGTCATGATGGTGCTGTTCCCCTTGCGGTCAGCTATCGTGGCAGCAATCACCATCCCGCTCAGTACTTTCGTCTCGGTGTCTATTATGTATATGATAGGCGTAGAGCTAAACATCGTGACGCTGGCAGCGATGATAGTGGTGCTTGGTATGATAGTAGACAATAGTATCGTGGTCATCGACGGTTATCTGGAATATCTTGGCAAGGGCTACGAGCCGAAGGTGGCAGCCATCGAGTCGGCAAAGCAGTATTTCATGCCGATGATGCTGGCCACCATCTGCATCTGCGCAATCTTCTACCCCTTTCTGATTACGATGAAGGGCATGTTCCATGACTGTCTGGAGGACTTCCCCATTACCATCACCATCAATCTGATGGTATCGCTGTTACTCGCCGTATCGGTAATACCCTACTTAGAGATACGCCTCATTAAACCAGGAAAGGTTAGTACCGATGGCAATGCCATCACAAAGTGGGTACAGCGCACCTATGACCGCGTGCTCGAATGGACCTTCCAGCACCCCTGGCTCACCATCGGTGGCGGCATAGGAGTCATCCTGCTATCAACACTCATCGCTCCTACACTGAAGATACGTCTCTTCCCCTACGCCGACCGTGATCAGTTTGCCGTTGAGATTTTCCTGCCTGACGGCAAGGGAATGGCCGAGACGGAATTGATTTCCGACTCCGTGCAGCACGTTTTGGAAAAGGATGAGCGCATCGTAGGCATCACAAGTTTTATAGGCTGTTCCTCACCTCGCTTCATGGATGCCTACGCACCCCAGATGGCTGGTGCCAACTACGCACAGTTCATCGTCAATACTGAGAGCGAGGATGCCACCCTCGACCTATTGGCCGAGTATCAGCCCCAGCTCAGCGAGGCATTCCCCAATGCCTACGTGAAGTTCAAGCGACTCGACTACTTGGAGGTGAGCGAACTTGAGTATCGTTTCTATGGCGACAACCTCGACTCGCTGCACGTGGCCTCCGAGCGGTTGATGGAGCGTATGCGCCAGATGCCTGAGCTGGAGTGGGTGCATACCGACTACCTGCAGCCCTATCCAATCATCAATGTGGAGCTCGACCCCGTGACGTCAGCACAAATCGGCATTACCCGCACAACGGCAGCACTGGCCCTGACAGCCACATCGAGCGACTTGCGCATCGGACAGATATGGGAGGGCAATTACGAACTGCCCATCGTTGTGAAAGACGATACCGACATGACCTACTCCGACATCGAGAACCTGGGCATTGCGTCGCCCATGACCATGCTTGGCGGAGGTGTGAGCAACACTAATAGTACCGTTCCTTTGCGCCAGATAGCGAAAGTACAGCCCAAATGGAGTGAGAGCCGCATCCTGCATCGTGGCGGTGAGCGTTGCATCACAGTTACTGCACAATTTGCACAGGGAGTATATACCGCTCCCATCGAAAAGGAGATTGCCCGCATCATGCAGGAGGACATCCAGCTGCCGCAGGGCGTGCGCAGCGAGGTGGGCGGTGAGATAGAATACGGCGACGAGGCCATGCCGCAGATTATCGGCGGCATCAGCATCGCGATGGTTATCGTGTTCTTCTTCCTGCTGTTCAATTTCAAGAAGTACGGCATCACACTGGTATGTATGGCTGCTCTCGGACTGATGATACCTGGAGCACTCATCGGTCTCGGACTTATGAACCGCGCCCTTGGCCTGACGTCTATCTTCGGCCTCATCACGCTGATGGGAATGATTATGCGAAACGAGATTCTCATCTTTGAGCACGCCATCGACCTCTTAAGGAGTGAAAAGTTAAAAGTGAATAGTGAAAAATTTGCTACCGCCACTCCAGAGGAACAGAAAGCCATGCTCAGGCATTATAATGACTGCGTGAAACAGGCTGCCTACGATGCCGGCAAACGACGCATGGTGCCTATCTTCCTCACCACAGCCACTACCGCCGTCGGTGTGGTACCGATGATTATTGCCCAGAGTTCGTTCTGGATGCCAGTAGGTGTCACCATCTTTGCCGGTGGTATCGGTTCACTAATCATGGTTGTCACCATGCTGCCTGTCATTTATTGGAAAGTAAGTTTAAAAGGTAAAAGAGTAAAAAAGTAAAAAGGTAAAAATATGGATAAGAAGAATAATATACGGCAAAAAGGCAAGGTGATGAAGGTTTTACTTTTTTACCTTTTTACCTTTTTACCTTTAACAGCCCAAACCTACACCCTACAGCAGCTGAAGGACTCTGCCCTGCACAACAACATTGCCATCCGTAAGGCACAGATGGATATAGATGCAGCCCAACAGCAGCGCAAGGAGGCCTTCACCAAGTATTTCCCAAACATCAGCGGCACGGGCCTGTGGTTCAATGCCAACAAGGGAATGGCCCAAACAGAACTGAACCTCTCTGAACAGATTACTCCAGAGTTAGGCATGGCTCTCGCTCAGTCTCTACCTGCAGAGGCTCTCGCAGCCTTGGGCAATCCCATCAGCGTGTCGATGATGAAGAAAGGCACCGTCGCGGGCATATCGGCTGTACAGCCTGTCTTTGCAGGAGGTCAGATTATCAACGGCAACCGCCTGGCAAAAGTGGGCGAGGATGTCAGCCGTCTCCAACTCCAACTCTCGGAAAACGAGGTAGAGAAACAGACTTCAGCATACTACTGGCAGCTCGTCTCCCTACAGGAGAAGATGAAAACAATCGAGGCTGTAGACACCCTGTTGGCTGATATCTATAAAGATGTGGATGTGGCTGTTCGTGCCGGTGTGGCTATGCGCAACGATCTGCTGCAAGTGCAGCTCCGCCGAAACGATGTAGAGAGCCAGAAACTGAAACTACAGAATGGCATCAGCATTGTGCGCATGCTGTTGGCACAGTTCTGCGGACTCAGTAGCGACAGTTTCACCGTTAGTATGGGCGACGGTTTTGCCGTCGCCACCATCCCTCAACAACAAAACCATCAGCAGGCCTTGTTTGGTACAGCAGAATACCAGTTGCTTGGCAAGCAGGTGGAAGCAGCCTGTCTCCAAAAGAAAATGGTCATCGGACAGAACCTGCCCACCGTGGCCGTCGGGGCAGGCTACAACTACCACAACCTGTTGGACAACAATCGCACCTTTGGCATAATCTTCGCCACTGTCAGCGTACCCATCAGCGACTGGTGGAGCGGTTCGCACGCCATCAAACGCAAGAAGATTGCCCAGCAGCAGGCCGAAGAGCAGTTGGCCGACAACTCTGAACTGCTGAAAATCCGTATGCAGAATGCCTGGAACAGCGTCGTGGAGAGCCGTCAGCAACTCGACATCGCCCAGCGCAGCATCGAACAGGCCGAGGAGAACCTGCGTCTGAATCGCGACTATTACCGTGCAGGAACCTCCAAGATGTCCGACCTGCTCGAAGCCCAACTGCTCTACCAGCAGTCCCTCGACCGCCGCACCGATGCCTACGCTGACTACCAGAACAAACTCCTGGAATACCGTCAGGCCACAGGCCTGTAAATTATCCTAATAAATCCCAAAAGATTCTCCCATATCAGCGCGATGTGGGAGATTTTTCGTACCTTTGCACTCCAAAGTGACAACTAAACAGATATTGAAAAGATGAAAGTAGGTATTATCCGCTGTATGCAAACTGAGGACTATTGTCCGGGGACTGCTGATTTCATGGCCATCCGCAACAAGCGCGGCTCGTTTCTTACCCCTTCCGATACTCCTTCGGACTCACCCTTTTCATTCGCGAGAAGAACTTGCTGAAGGACGGGCTGTCGGCAAAATGGAGGCGGTCGGCAATCTGGGTGATGCTCATCGACGTGGTGCGCAGCAGGAAGGAGGCCTCCATCAGCAGCATCTGATTGATATAGTCAACAACGGTGCGGCCCGTGACCTGACGGACGACGCGTGAGAGATAGACCGAAGAGATGTTGAGCCGCGAGGCATAGAAGGCGATGTCGCGGTGCTCGGCAAAGTGCTGGGGCAATAGACGGATGAAACCGATGAAGATTTCCTCTACACGCTGGGGCGTCTGCCGGCGAGTGATGGTCTGCTGCTGGGCATTCTGCACGTCGAGCAGGAAGACGGTATAAAGCATTCGCAACGCCTCACCTTTATAGATATGGTCGGAATGCAGGTAGGCGATTATTTCGCGCATCCTTGCGGCCAGATGCTGCGCCGTCGCGTGAGGCAGCGCCAGTTTCGGCTCGTGCAACTGCACGATGGGCCGATAGGCGATGTTCACCAGGTCGCGCACGGTGGGTATCTCAATGGTGGTATGCTCGTCGGCCATCAGGCAGAAGCCGCGGTAGTTCTCTGAGGCAGAGACGATGTTGACAGAAAGACCGGGCGAATAGAAGTAGAGGTCGTCGGGCTGGAGCGTCAGCATCCTGCCATTGCACAAAAACTCCACCCAGCCTTCCGTCACCAGCGTGAACGTGTAGGCCGACAGGAATCCCTGCGTCTCATTCGTTCGGAACGTCTTGCCTGCATCGGTCTCCATGCAGTACATCTTGCCGTCCCAATCGCTCATCGGCATGTCGCCAAACATGGCTATCCAACTTTCCTTCAGTGTGTACATAAGCATGAAATTTGGTGCAAAGGTACGCATATATTTTGAATTTGTATCATTTCAGACATGTTTTGTGTCATTTTAGATATAGAAAGTTTCAGAAAATAGTCGTAACTTTGCAGCCGAAAGATAGTTATTAACTAAAAACAGAATACGATTATGACAAAAGAAGAAGCATTGAAACAGTTTGCTGAGCTTGGCGCAGCATGGTTTGGTAACAGTAAGCAACACTTTGCCTTCTCGGCATACTGCCGTCTGCAGGGCTGGAACAAGTTGGCCGACAAATGGAAGGAAGAGGCGGAGGAAGAGTGGGAAGAGGCCGAAGAGGTGCTCAACCGTCTGGTGGAACTCGGCTGCAAGCCCGCAGACCTGCAGGAGGCCATGAAGACGATGGAGTTCCCCTTCTACGACGACCCGAAGCAGCAGATTGAGTCCGACTACTCGCCAGAAGCACAAGATGCAATTAGAATGATGAGCGAGATGGCTAATGCCTTTTCTGACGACTACATCACTCAGAAACTCATCTACAAGTGGATAGAAGGCGAGAAGGAACACGTGGCTTGGATGGCACAGTATCTGAACTATATCGATAAACTGGGCTACGAGAATTTCCTGACCGCAATGATGTGATTTTCATTGAACATTGAAGATTATGGAAGCAGCAAAGAAAGTTTACGATTTCCTGGAGAAAGCAGGAACGTTTTATCTCGCAACGGTAGAGGGCGACCAGCCCCGAGTACGTCCCTACGGAGCCATGTTGTTCTTCGAAGAGAAGATTTACATCATGGCTTTTGGCAAGACCAATGCCACCCGTCAGATTGCAGAGAACCAGAAAGCAGAGATCTGTGCCTTCAAGGGTCAGACGTTGCGCATTGAATGCAAACTGGTGGAGGACAACCGTCCCGAGGTGGGCAAGGCTCTGATAGACAAGATGCCCGTCCTGAAGGATGCTCTCGGCGAGAACTGCGAGAATGGTGTGATGTACTATCTGAAGGATGCCAAGGCCGACTTCTTCAAGATGATGGAACTGGTTGAAACTGTAACATTCTAAAACAAACTACTAAGCGATATGAAAGAAAAGGTATTACAGGCCATGCTCGAGGCTGGCAAGCCCGTCTCAGCAGGCGACGTGACGAAGGCACTGGATGCTGACCGTAAGGAGGTAGATAAGGCTTTCGCAGAACTGAAGAAGGAGGGTGCCATCGTGTCACCCGTCCGCTGCAAGTGGGAGCCAGCAAAATAAATCACGGAGGCTTCGGCCTCCTTTTTTTTCACCCTAAAGACACACTTTATGATCAAACGCCCTATTGACATTCGCGACTGTGCTGGCGACATCATTCGCGCCATGCATAGAGGCATACTTATCACCACGAAAGTTGGTGATAAAGTGAACAGCATGACCATCGGCTGGGGGACGGTAGGCATCATTTGGGACAAGCCATTCTTCGTTGCTTACGTGCGACACCAACGCTACACACGTCAGATGCTTGACCAGTGCCGCGAGTTCACCATCAACGTCCCCGTGGGAGACTTTCCACGCAAGGCGTTGGGTATCTGCGGTAGCAAGAGCGGTCGCGATACCGACAAGATAGCATTGGCAGGTCTGACGCTGGTAGAACCCGAAGTTATCAGTGTCCCCGGATTGAAGGAATTTCCGCTGACACTGGAGTGTCGTGTGGTTTATAGCCAAGAACAGGAGTCCGACCAGTTCAATGAGGAGATTACCCGCAAGTTCTACACCATCGAGACGCGCGACCATTACTGCTATTATGGCGAGATAGTTGCTGCATACATCATCGAGGAAGATAAGTCAGATAACAAAATACCACAATGAAGAAAATAATCATTATCGACGGAGGACCGAGGAAGAATTTCAACACGGCCTCGATGCTACAGCAGTTTGCCGAGGGTGCCACGTCTGTTGGCAAGGAGATTGAGGTGAAGACGGTGCGCCTGTACGGTGTGGACTACAAGGGCTGCATGTCGTGTATGGCCTGTAAGGTGAAAGGTAAGGCGGCGAACGTCTGCAAGTTCAAGGATGCGCTGACACCCGTGTTGGAGGAAATCGCGCAGGCCGACGGCCTTGTGCTGGGGTCGCCCAACTATTTCAGCGAGATAACGGCACAGATGCGGGCATTCCTGGAACGGCTCGTCTTCCCGTGGCTCTCGTACAAAGACTTCAGCCTGACAGCCCCGAAACGCATGCCCGTGGTGCTGATGCTGACCATGAATGCCACCCCGGCGCAATACGACGGCACGAACTGCTGGGGCACGATGGAGGGTGTCATTACGAGAGCCCTCGGACAGCCCGAGCACGTCAATGCCTACAACACCTATCAGGTGAAGAACTATGACCGCTACGAGTTGGCAGGGTTCCCCGAAGAGGGAAAGCGGCTGTACCGTGACGCCCACTGGGAGCAGGACCTGCAACGAGCCTACGATGCCGGACGGCGGATGGCTGAAAACATTTCAAAGCAGTGAATAAACAACATCAATTATTTTTCAAATGGAAATAAAAGCAGTTAAATTCCGGCGTGACGGGTACTATACCCAACCTTTCGCCTTTGGTGGCGAAGAAGGCATCGAGAAGTTCGACAAGAACATCCGCTACCGTGGCAGTCTGCAGAACTATCTGATTGACACCGGCACGGAGGTCATACTGGTGGATACCGGCCTGCCTGCCGGATTCCCCGAGGAGGTGATGAACGAGCAGGCAATGGCCTATACGGGCAAGACCATCTGCGACTATATGGATGCGCTCGCCGCACTGGGCTACAAGCCGGAGCAGGTGACGAAGATTCTGCTCACTCACAAGCATACCGACCACAGCGGCGAACTCCGCTCGTTCCCCAATGCGAAGATTTATGTGAACAAGGACGAGATGGATGCTGCCGAATTGCAGGGACTCACGAATCTCGTGCCGGTCAGCTATACCGACGGGGCGTACTACAACTTCCCCGAGAGTCAGAAAATCGAGGACGGCATCTATCTGATCAAGGCAAAAGGCCACACCAAGGGCAACAGCATCATCGTGGTAGAGAACGACGGCCTGTTCTACATGCTGCACGGCGACATCACCTACGTTGACGAGGCACTGCACGAGGACAAACTTTCCGTAGTCTTCGACGACCTGCCTGCTGCCCGCGAGACACAGAATCGCATCCGTGAGTTCGTCCGCAACCACCCCACGGTGTATTGCGGCACCCACACTCCACAGGGCTACGAGAATCTGGAGGCTAAGCGCGTGATGGATCTCGACAATCCCGTGCCGACAGTTCTCGCTGAGGTCGATTTCACCCAGCAGGAAGCCTCAGGCAAGTACGTCTGCTCCGTCTGCGGCTATGTCTATGACCCAGCTGAGCACGACGGCGTAGCCTTCGAAGACCTTCCCGACGACTGGCGTTGCCCCCGTTGTAAACAACCAAAGGAGAAATTCAATAAGGCATAAAATAATCCCAAATCATCTGCCATATCCATCGTGGTGTGGTAGATTTTTCGTACTTTCCAGTAGATTTTAAAGAATTCACTTACCTCTCCCTGTACTCGCTTGGTGTCAGCCCCGTCTCGCGCTTGAAGAAGCGGGTGAAGGAGGCCTGCTCGGTGAAGCCGAGGTAGTGGCTGATCTGCTGGACGGTGTAGTCCTTGCGCGAGTCGAGCAGCGACTTGGCACGGATGGTGACGTAGGTGGAAATCCACTGCGAGGAGCTTTGACCGGTTTCGCGCTTGATGACCTCGGAGAAATGCTTGGGCGAGAGGCAGCACTCACGGGCGTAGAAGGCCATCTCACGCGACTCGCGGTGATGGCGGATAAGCAGTTCGTAGAACCGGCTGAAGAGGCTGTCGCTGCCCGCCTGCTCGTCGGGGTAGTTGGCCACGTGGTACTCGCCGAGCATGCTGATGAGGATGCACAGCAGATGAGCCAGCTGATCCTGGCGGTGGGGACTCTCAGCGAGTGAGACGATGCGAATCAGGTTGACGGCAGCGAGTACGCTCTGGAACTGCTCCTCGGTGAGCAGGCAGGGCGGGCGGCGAAAATGGGATGCGCAGCGCGTGTAGGGGTATTGGTGGCGCAGCCGCTCGTAGAACTGGCGCGACACAGCCACATTGGTGCAGCGCAGGTCTGGGGTCACGCTGACGGGCATCACAATCTGGTCGGGCATCAGCACCGACACGTCGTGCGCCCGCAGCCTGTGCTCCGGCACGTTGTCGTTCAGTATAACTCCCTGGTGGCAGACGATAATCAGCAGGTCGCCCGAGATATAAGTCTCGCCGACGGCGGGAGGTGCGGGGATGTCGTCGATCACCACCACGCCTTTCTCCCTGATTTCTTTCTGCATCCGGATGTATGGATGTTGCGGGTCAAAACTTGCGTTCATTTCCTGTCTCGTTAATAATTTGGTTGCAAAGTTAAGCATTTTATTGCAAATTTCCGTCATTTCCGACAAATTGTTAAACATTCCCTCCTGCGGGTTAAACACTGTCTGACGGAAAAGGCGTAACTTTGCGGTCAAAATGGATTTATTATTTACTAAAACAGATTTGGCTTATGAAAAGAAGAACTCTACTCCTCCTTACGTTGCTCGCTGCACTGAGCATGAACCTGAAGGCACAGCCCGGCGGCGGTGGCGGTCCAGGCGGCGACAGTTCTGGCGGAGCATCGACCACCTACGCCTACGGCACCGACATCAGCAGCCTCTGGCAGAGCGGCTCCGACTATTACTACATCGTGGGACTGTTCTACTGTCAGTCGCCAGCCGACGAGACCTACGAGCAGATGGGCATCTACGTGCCATCGGCCTACTTGACGAAGAACTCCGACGGCTCGTTCAGCATCAACACGAGCGGCACCAGCAACGGCTACACGGCAGCCACGGCGCCCATCGTCGTTCCCGTAAATACCAGCGGATATTCGGCGCAGTCGGCACCCAGCGGCACTTCATCGACCGCCGCCACCTACACCGACAAGGGCTTCATATACCTCTGGCCAGGCTGTCGCGGACGCACCCACGGCGTCCCCCTCGGTGTTACCGACCTGAAGGCTGCCGTGCGATACTACCGCTATCTGGCCGCACAGTCGAAGGTGCCGGGCAACACCGACCTCATCTTCTCGTTCGGACACAGCGGAGGCGGTGCCCAGAGTGCCATCTTCGGAGCCTCGGGCAACAGCACGCTCTACGACGACTACCTCTCGGCCATCGGTGCCAACACAGACTTTAAGGACAACATCTGCGGCTCGATGTGCTGGTGTCCAATCACCAACCTCGACCAAGCCGATGCCGCCTACGAATGGAACATGGGCCTGACACGCTCTGTCTCGGGCGACGACCTGAGCATCAGCAAGGGGCTGACCGCCGAGTTTGCAACCTACGTCAACACCATCGGGCTGAAGCATCCCACGTCGGGCCAGACGCTTACCCTCTCTGCCACCGACGACGGCTACTACCAAAGCGGTTCCTACTATGAGTACACGATGGAGGTCATCAACGATGCCGTCACCCGCTACAACTCCTACAACTCTGCCAGCGTGTCGGCGTACAGCACTACTTCTTCATCGGCCCTCTCGTCGTTTGCCTCGTCATACAAGAACGCCACCAAGGGACTCGGTGCCTTCGACGACTACGACGCCAAGGGACAGGCCGAGAACACACTGATGGGCATCAGCGGCACGGCAGGACACTTCGACAAGTATCTGGCCGAACTGGTCAGCACATACGCCTCGTCGTACTACTCCTCGTTCACCAGCGACCTCGCCTCCACCAACGTCGATGCTGTGGGCAAGACCGTCGAGACACGCCTGATGATGTACACCCCGCTCTACTACCTCATCGACAACTCGACCTACTACAGCGGTGGCGGCAGCGGCTCAAGCGACGTGGCTCCCTATTGGCGCATCCGCTCAGGTATCAAGCAGGAGGACACCGCCCTCAGTACCGAGATCAACCTGGCCCTGCAGGCCTACAGCGGCGTGGAGTCGGTCGATTTCGAGACCATCTGGGGACAGGGGCATACCGAGGCTGAGGACACCGGCAGCGCCTCGTCGAACTTCATCTCCTGGGTGCAGGAGTGCGCCGCAGCCTATACCACAGGCATCAAAACGGTGCAAAGTCAAAAGTCCAATACTCAAAGAGAGTGGTACACCCTTGATGGACGTCGCGCAAACGACAGTTATAAGGGAATAGTCATACAGAATGGGAAAAAAGTCATAATAAAGTAAGCTATGAAGAAAATAATATTTACAGCAATGATGATGGCCGTAGCCATCGGTTTGAAAGCACAGCCCGGAGGCGGCGGTGGTACGTCGGCTGATGCTCCCGACGGAGCGTACTATACGCTGAGCAATGGAGGTACGGTGACGAAGACGAGCGAGACGCTATCGACATCCACCGGCGACTACAACGTGGTGCAGGTGTCCAGTGGCACGCTGACCTTGGACGGTTGCACCATCACCAAGACGGGCGACACAACCCGCAGCGACGGCGATGCCACCAGTTTCTACGGCACCAACTCGACCATCTATGCAGGAGTGGGCACGGGCAACAGCAGCAGCGCGGGCAGCACGAGCAGTGCCACGGGTGCCGTCATCAACATCAAGAACTGCAGTGTCACCACCACGGCGAAGGGTTCCAATGCCGTGTTCTGCACCAATGGGGCCACCATCAACGTGGAGGGCATCACCATTGTCAACAACTCCCGTATCTCGCGCGGCCTGCACTGCACCTACGGCGGCACTATCAACGCATCGAACGTCGATATTACCACCAATAGCGAGACCTCATCGACCATCGCCACCGACCGCGGCGGCGGCACTGTTACCGTCAACGGCGGCACGGCTACAGCCAACGGCTCGAAGTCGGCAGTCATCTACTCTACAGGCACCATGTCGGCCACCAGTCTTGTGGGCACGTCGGCCAAGGGCGAGATAGCCGTCATCGAGGGCGACAACTCTATCGCGATGACCAACTGCACCATGACCAGCGGCTCCTCGGAGCGCGGTCTGCTGATGATGCAGAGCGGCTCGGGCGATGCCAGCGGCGTGAACCCCGTGATGACCATCACCGGCACCTCGCTCACCATGACCGACTCCTCGGCACCGCTTCTGGAGGTAGCCACCTGCGTCACCGCCACCTGCACCCTCTCCGGCTGCACCGTCACCGTGCCCAGCGGCATCCTGATGTACGTCATGGCCGACTCGCAGTGGAGCACCAGCGGAGCCGTTGGCAACCTGATTCTCGACAACGGCACCTACAGCGGCATCGTGAAGTACGACACGGGCTATACCGCCAATGTCACCGTGAACAGTGGAGCCACATGGAACCTCACCGCCGACACCAGCATCGGAGCTTTGGTCAACAACGGTACCATCAATCGCAACGGCTACACCCTGACCACCACATCAACCAGCGGCAGCGGAACAATCAACGAGACGACGGGAATCGAGACAGTTCAAAGTTCAGAGTTCAAAGTTCAAAGTTCTTACGACCCACAGGGTCGCCGCGTATCCGACAACTACAAGGGCATCGTCATTCAAGACGGCAAAAAGGTTGTGAAGAAGTAAAGCAATTTTTTAATAAATCCCAAATCATCTGCCATATCCATCGTGGTGTGGCAGATTTTTCGTAAATTTGTGGCCGATTACGTAATTTAAACAAGATAAAGAGGAATTTACATGAAACATAAAGTTAAAGTAACTGTTATAGACAAAAAACTCTATCCTGAATTACAGCAACAGTATTGTGCCGATCCTAATTCGGGTATGTGTCCTTGCTACAACGTGGGCGACGAGTTTATTTTTGAGCGTGACGAAGAGAACGACCATTTCTGGCACGGTGGTCTTAATACATTGGTAAAGACAACTGCTGACCCAAATACCGTCGCAGGTGGTCCGAAGATGCCCCATTGCTCAGAGGCATGGGATGCTGTTTCAAGGTATATTTACACAGGCTTGCAAGGTGGTTCCATTATGAAGGGTTGGATGAAACGTGAGAATGAAATGATATGCTGCTGCTCAGATGGTACACGACCTGTCATCTTCAAAATAGAAAGAATAGACGAGGAATAAAGAATAATCGGAATTTACATGAACAAAATATTAACAACTCTTGCTGCCCTTGCTGTTGTACTTACGGCAGGTGCACAGATTAAGACAAACGAAACAATGATAACCTATCACAAACTTAAAGTTGAAGACTGCAACGTCTTTTATCGTGAGGCGGGCAATCCAGAGAATCCTGCCATTCTCCTGCTACATGGGTTTCCGAGCAGCAGCCACATGTTCCGCGAGCTGATGCCCGAGCTGGCTGATGAGTTCCATTTGATTGCGCCCGACTTCCCTTCTTTCGGACAGACGGAGAGCCCCAGCCGCGAGGAGTTTGAGTACTCCTTCGACCATCTGGCAAAGATTGTCGATAAGTTCACCGAGGCTGTCGGGCTGACGAGATTCGCCATGTATGTGTTCGACTACGGTGCTCCCATTGGCTACCGTCTGGCCATGTGGCATCCAGAGCGTATCACGGCCATCATCTCTCAGAATGGTAATATGTACGAGGAAGGTCTGGGCAAGAAGTGGGAGGCCCGTAAGGCGTACTGGAAGAATCCTACGCCAGAACTGCGCCAGCAGTTCTCATCGGCCTTCGCCCTTGAAACAATCATTGGCCAATACACCTTCGGTACGCCCGAAGGTAGCGTAGGTCCCGATGGGTACAGCCTTGATTACTATTATGTGAACCTGCCAGGCCGTGCTGAGATGCAAAACGACCTCATCCTCGACTACCGTTCGAATGTTGCTCTTTATCCAGAGTTCCAGAAGTACCTGCGCGACAACCAGCCCCCTTTGTTGGCTGTCTGGGGAGAGAACGATCCGTCGTTCATCCCAGCCGGAGCCAATGCTTTCAAGCGTGACCTGCCCAATGCCGAAATCCATTTCGTCCCTAGCGGACACTTCGCCCTTGAAAGCCATCATACAGAGATTGCCGCCCTTATGCGTGAATTTCTGAAAAGAGTTATTAAGTGAAGTAACAACTACTATGCAAGGAAACTTTTCGTACCACAATCCCACCAAGCTGTATTTTGGTGATGAGTCTTTGCGCTCGATCTGTGGTCGCTTGGCTTGTCCAAGAACTATCTCAAGGACGAGTTGAAGAACTTCGGGCCTGTCGTGCTGCTAAACTACGGCAGCGGCAGTGTAAAACGTAACGGCATCTACGATTAGGTGGTGACCATCCTCGTGGCCTACAGAGCCTATCGTCTCTACGACCTGCCTGTACGTGAGTGGCTGAAAAAGAAATGGTTCAAATAAGGTGTTAGCGGGAAAAGAAGAAGACTACTCCAACGTTTACGTGACTTTTCTTGATTAAAGCAGAATAAGGTTGCAAATACTTTTGTACCTTTGCATATAAATATGCGAAAACAGGCTGACAAACTACGTATCTACATATAGCATGATGAAAAGGACTACTACACTATTGCTGGCTGTGCTTATTACGCTAACGCTGACTGCACGACAGCAACCAACTGAAAGATTTCGTGTGTTAATCAGTACTGACATCGGTGGCACAGACCCCGACGACAACCAGTCGATGGCACACCTCCTGATGTATTCCAACGAGTTCGACCTCGAAGGATTGGTCTCGTCGCCGTCGTTCGGCAGCGGAAGCGCGAGTGAGATATACCGCATGATTGATGTCTATGAGAAGGACTTGCCCCGACTGAGCCGCCACGTCAGAGGGCTGATGAAGCCCAAGGCATTGCGACGGCTGGTGAAGCAGGGTCGTACTGACGAACTGCCACCCTGTGGCTATGGCGAGTCGACGGAAGGTTCGCAGTGGATTGTGAAGCAGGCACGCAGAAACGACCCGCGTCCGCTCTACGTGCTGGTATGGGGTTGTCTGGAGGATGTGGCACAGGCGCTACACGATGCGCCGGACATTGCGCCGAAGATTCGTGTCTATTGGATTGGCGGACCTAACAAGAAGTGGGGTGTCAACGGCTATTGCTACATCGTGGAGCATTTCCCCAACTTGTGGATGATTGAGAACAACACCACCTACCGCGCCTTTATCTACGACTCGAAGAACAAGGACCAGTGGAACATGGGGTATTTCGACACGTTTATCAAGGATGCCGGCCATCTGGGGCGCGACTTTGCCGCCTACTACAAAGGCAATCCGAAATTGGGCGACACACCATCGCTGCTGTACATGATGGACGGTGACCCGACGACCCCTGAACAGCAATCGTGGGGAGGCCGTTTCGTACGCTGCAGCCATACACCACGCGTCGTCTTCCACGGTGCCACCACCGCTCGTGACACCGCCCAAATCTGCGGCATCATCGAGTGGCAACTGCAAGGCCCTGTGCGCAATGACATTGCCATCGACTCTGCCTGTGTCACCCTCGACATCCGCAACCAGAAATGGCGCGGCTACTACAAGGGCGACGGCCTCTACGTCGTGCGCCACTCCACCTACTACACGGGTACACTCTCCTATACTATCACCTCGACTGTCGAAGGCTTCGCTCCCATCACAGGCGAAATCACCGTCGAGAACACCTGGGGCGCTGCCGTAGGAGGCACTGCGAGACCCCACGACACCGACTATCAGGTAGGCCCTCAGTGGTGGACGGACAGCTATGTCCCCGACGACTATTGGCATAACTGCGCCGGAGCCTGCTATCAGTACATCGTCCGCGAGGACATCATGCGCGACTGGGCCGAGCGATGGTCGTGGCTCAAGGAATAAAGCCATTTATCATACTCAAATCTCCTAATAAATCACAAAAGAATACTCCATATCGCAATGGTATGGAGGTTTTTTCATATCTTCGCAGCAGAAACAGCAAAATAGGTAATTCTTTCCAAAATCTGTATAACGTGTGTATAAAATAATGTCCGTACCTTTGCACCCAGATTCAAACAATTAAAAATGAGAGACGGTATGAGACAGATTATGATGCTACTGGCAGCGATGTTGTTCGTCAGTTGCTCAAGCGAAGAAAACGAAGTTATGGCACAGACAAGACAAGAGAAACTCTACATAACCATCGATGGCATGACTAAGACTGCAACGATGGTTGACAATGCGGCTACGCAGGAATTAGTGACAAGGCTGCAGCAGGCCCCCGTCACAGTAACGTTGAACTCCAGTGGCGGTTTTGAGATCTGGGGAGCACTGGGCTTCTCGCTGACGACAAGTAACGAGCAGGTTAATGCACAGCCAGGCGACATTGTGCTTTACAACGGCAGTAACATCTGCATGTTCTATGGCACAAACTCATGGAGCTACACCCGTCTGGGTCATATTGACGGGCTGTCGGAGAACGAACTCAGGACATTTCTCCACGCCAGTGAGAGCAACATCAGCGTGACACTGTCGCTGAACAATACTACGGGCATTAGTCAGGTTAGAGCTGGTGAAAGTCAGTCAAAATCCTACACGCTTCAAGGTACTATCGCACAGGCGGGACATAAAGGAATTATCATCAAGAACGGTAAGAAAATAGTTAGATAGAATATGAAAAAGGTCATTGTTATTTCGACGAGTCTTCGTCGTGGTTCAAACAGCGATATGCTCGCTGACAAGTTCGTGGAAGGAGCTATGAGTGGTGGAAACGATGTAGAGAAGATTTCTCTCGTAGGCAAGGTCATCCGGTTCTGCACGGGTTGCTTTTGCTGTCAGAAACTGGGTAAGTGTGTCATCAAGGATGATGTGAACGACATCATGGCCAAGGTGCTGGAGGCCGATGTCGTGGCGTGGGCTACACCTATCTATTATTACGAGATGAGCGGACAGATGAAGACGCTCATAGACCGCATGAATGCCATGTATCCGCTTGACTACAAGTTCCGCGACGTTTATCTGCTGACCACGGCTGCCGAGGACGAGGAAGAGACTCCGAAGCGTGCTGAGACAGGACTGACGGGATGGATTGACTGCTATCCCAAGAGCCGCCTTGCAGGTACCCTCTTTTGCGGAGGAGTAAACGAAGCCCGTGAGATTGAAGGCAACAGCAAGTTACGAGAAGCATTTGAAATGGGTAAAAGAGTATAAGTTATGAAGAAAGTACTATTAGCTGTGCTTGCTGCGGGAGTGCTGACAGCCTGCACGAACAACAAACAAATTACAGACAAGGATATGAAACAGACATTAGAATTGACGCAGGAGTGGGACAAGGTGTTCCCGCTGAGCGAAAAGGTTAACCACAAGAAGGTGACGTTTGAGACACAGTATGGTCTGACGCTGGCGGCAGACCTCTATACGCCAAAAGACGCAGAGGGGAAGTTATCCGCCATCGCTGTCAGCGGCCCGTTTGGAGCCACCAAGGAGCAGTCGAGCGGACTCTATGCCATGCGGATGGCAGAGCGTGGCTTCGTGACGCTGGCCTTCGACCCGTCATATACCGGTGAAAGTAGCGGTGAGCCCCGACGCACGGCCTCGCCCGACATTAACACCGAGGACTTCATGGCTGCCGTCGATTTCCTGTCGAAACAAGAGAATGTGGATGCAGAGAAGATTGGCATCATCGGCATCTGCGGATGGGGAGGCATCGCCCTGAATGCTGCCGCTGCCGAACCTCGCATTAAGGCTACGGTGGCCAGTACGATGTACGACATGACCCGCGTCAGCGGCAACGGCTACTACGACAGCGAGGACAAGGAGGAGTCGCGCCATGCTGCCCGTGAGGCTCTTGCCAAGCAGCGTCTGGCAGACCCCAAGGCAATGGCCGGCGGTGTCATCGACCCGCTGCCCGACGACGCGCCCCAATTCGTGAAGGATTACTACGACTACTATAAAACCGAGAGGGGTTATCATGCCCGCTCAGGCAATAGCAACGACGGCTGGCGCACCATAGGTACTATAGGCTACTGCAATGCCCGATTCCTCTACTACATCAACGAGATTCGTTCTGCTGTGATGATCATGCACGGAGAGAAAGCTCACTCTCGTTATTTCGGCGAGGCAGCCTATAAGTATATGGTGGAGGGAAAGGCTGAGGGCTATAACTACATCGGCAAGCCTAACCCCGTGCCAGAGAACAAGCAGTTGCTCATCATCCCCAATGCCTCGCATTGTGACCTCTACGATGGCGGATATACGGAACTCGTAGGCAAGGGAGAAGCCAAGAATATGATTCCTTGGGACAAACTGGAAGACTTCTTTAAGACAAACTTGAAATAATGGCAGAGAAAAAGATCATCCAAATCGATAGCGTCGATGCGTACAACAAACTGTACGGATGGGAGACATTACACCCGCTGGTGACGGTGGTGAACCACCCTGAGCCGTTGGTTGACATGAACCACTCACGGCTGAACTACGGCCTCTATGCCCTGTTCCTGAAGCAGGGCGAGGGCTGCTCGATACGCTACGGACGCGAGAAGTACGACTACCAGGAAGGAACCGTCGTGAGCTTCAAGCCAGGACAGGTGGTTGAGGTGGAATGGGACGAGAAGAAGCCCATGCCGCCCTCGCGCGGACTGCTGTTTCATCCTGACCTGATCTACGGCACACCGCTGGCCAAGCGCATCCACGACTACACGTTCTTCGACTACGACCAGCGCGAGGCCCTGCACCTCTCGGAGCGTGAGCAGCGCATCGTCAGCGACCTGCTCGACAGCATTGAGGAAGAACTGCAACACCCCATAGATAAGCACTCACAGACGCTCATCACCGATGCCATCGGTCTGCTGCTGGACTATTGTATGCGCTACTACGACCGCCAGTTCATCACGCGCCACAAGGTGAACAGCGACATCATGACCCGCTTCCAGCACGACCTGGAGGCGTACTTCCGCAGTGGCGAGGCAGAGCGCAAGGGCCTGCCCTCCGTGGCCTATTTCGCAGAGAAGGTGTTCCTCTCGCCCGGCTATTTCGGCGACCTTATCAAAAAGGAAACGGGCATGACGGCACAACGATACATCCAGAACAAGGTCATCGACCTCTCGAAGCAGTACGTGTTGGACAAGGAACTGACCCTCAATCAGGTGGCCTACAAGCTCGGTTTCCAGTACCCCCAGCACTTCACCCGCCTGTTCAAAAAGGAGGTCGGCATGACACCGAGTGAATACCGACTCACCTAAATAATCACAAAAGAATCCCTGTACTCACATGAGTATGGGGATTTTTTCGTATCTTCGCAGCAGATATGGAACTACAAGAGAATAGCGTAATCATTGACGACAGGCTCGACAGGATGCTGGAGCCAGAGTTGGGAGGTCACTTCCTGCCCTCAAAGTAGCACCGCTCGCGGCTGAGAGGCATCGTCCTGTCCTCAATGTAGCACCGCTCACGGCTGAGATGTAGCGTTCTGTCCTCAAAGTAGCTCCGCTCGCGGCTGAGGGGTAGCGTTCTGTCCTCAAAGTTGCACCGCTCACGGCTGAGGGGCATCCTTCTGTCCTCATTGTTGCACCGCTCACGGCTGAGAATTGTTGCACCGCTCTGTGCTGAGGGCTCTCCGCCTGAATTCATCTTGAAGAAAAGAGGCGTAAAGCACCTCAGAGAAACGACAAAAGCCAGATGGCCTACCACAGCCAGCACGAGAATTGCAGAAACCGTCAATGCTCACGCCTCGTATCGAGTGTGAGCTTTCGGCCTTCTTGTTCTCGTGATTCTTTGGGAGTTGTGGTAGTTTCCTGTCTCTTGAAAAACTTCGGGCTCTCTCTTCCGTCAAAGATGAAATTCTGAACGCAAAGATAGCAATTTTTCTTTAATTGAGTTCACGATTGAGTGAAAAAGTGAACAAATTCGCTTCATTTTATGTGATTTTTGCATTTTCGGGTATCGAATTTGAAGTTTTTTGTTTAAATTTGCATCGTCCTAAGCGTAAATACAGATATGAAGAAATGTTTGTTAATAATGTTGCTATTATTGCCTCTTGTCATAGAAGCACAAATCAAGGTTCTCGAAGATACACCTAAACCGACTTCGAAACCCTATGTTGTTCTTTACGATAGCCTATCAAATATTTCTACTATAAGGGATGATTCCATTAAGCATCATGAATCTTATAAGCATCTAATTGGTCAAACTATCTTCTATGTTGAGCCGGACGACACAAAATCTAGAGTGCACCACAAGAGTTTCTACGACACACCTGAAATAAAGTATGGAACAACAGCGTTACCATATGATAGTTGTATGAATCGATACTGGAAAATCACCAATCTCGTAAATTATAAGCCTCCTTTTGCTGTGGCTGACAAGGAAATTTTTGAATTGACGGATACAACAGACGGAAAGAGGGTCTATTGTGAACCTCGAAATATGAATAGGGATTTTATCGTAGTCGGTTTTTACGAGAAAATCAAAGAGAATTATATTGGCAAAACTTTCATCTATAACAATACATATTTCTCAGAAGTTTGGGATAACGACCGATATAACTATCTCATGGATTTGCAGACAAAGAAGCATAACAAAGACATTCCCGAAAAAACAAAGTGGAAGTGCATAGATATTGCCGCATATAATGTAACAAAGCAAGATGCAATGTACGATGACTACGAATGTAGATGTCCGATAATACTTGTATTTGAGAATGACAGCCTGGGGAAATACTATTCCTATGTTCAAACAAAAACGGGAAAGCCATTTAAAGATACGAAGAATTGTTATTGGATTACTGATAAAGGACATGAAGAGGAAAGTATTCTTCTTTATCTTGGCAAATTCTTAGACGAAGAGCAGGAAGCCTATATATCGAAAAGGGATAAAGAGGAAAAACAATACTTCGAGGCACAGAAAAAGAAAATGTTAAAGAAGTATGGCAAGTATTGGGGGAAACTCGTAGCCGAAGGGCAGTTGGAAATTGGCATGACAAAGCAAATGTGTAGAGATAGTTGGGGTGAACCTAAAGATATAAATACGACATCAACACGATATGGAACCCATGAACAATGGGTATATACTACTATTTACGTGTACTTTGACAATGGCAAAATCTCAGCCATACAAGATAGATAACTATTTCCAAGCGAAACTACAAGAATTTTAGTGATGACAAAGAATAACAAATCATGGTGGCTTTGGCTAATTTTGTTAGTCGTTATCATTATGTTGCCTATCATTGTCAATGGAATGATGCATTTATCTTGTGGTTGGACTACAGGTGAAACAGGCGATTGGATCTCGTTTTGGGGCGCTTATTTGGGAGCCATAGGATCATTTGCCATGGCACTTATTGCATATAAAACACTTCAAAAGAACGATGAGCAATTGAAGTATATAAAAGAACAGAATCGTCCTTATCTATCTGCATCCATAAGAAAGTATATACAGCAGAAGGAAACTGGAAACAATCTTTCTAATTTATATCGAAGTCATACATATTATTTATCGATTGCAAATCATGGTAATCAGATTGCCAGGAATGTTCATGTAGAACTATTGTTGAATGATTCCTGCATAGCTAATGAGAATATCATCTCGCGCTTAGAAGAGATAAACAAAGCACATTTCGATTTGCTCGCTAATGCTGAAAGAAATTTCGTCATAGCAGAGTTTAGTTTCCCTCTTGATGATGATAAAAAACAAATTAGAGAGCGGATGGATTCTTATGAGTCATTTGAAAAGATATGTTTGTCTATTACGATTAAATACGAGAGTGATAAACAAGGATATTGTCACGAGGATTCTCTTTTCGTTAGAGACACCATCGTTGATTCTACAACAGTTGTTCAGATGTTAGATTACATTGACAATAGCTTAAAGAGAATAAATGAAAATGTAGGGAAACTGAAGCAGCCTTAGAATAAATCGTTATAAAACTTCGGGAGGCCGTCGCTGAATCGCCAGCGTCGGCCTCCCGAATATCTTTTCTCTATATTGGCCGTCCATCCGTGGGCGGCTTTTTTCATCTTCATCAACCGGAGGTCTGCAAGAAGGTGAGCAGTTATTCGGCTAACTCGTGAATCAACCGCTACGCTGCCATCGACCTCGTCCATCTGCTAAAGGACAAGAGTCTCTCGCTGACAGACATCTGCGACATGTACGATTTCTCATCGCAGTCACACTTCTCGCGCTTCGTACAGAACAATTTAGGTCAGAAACCCAGCGCTTTCCGCACATAACAACGTCCTTCTCGTATCATTTCGAGAGTCTGTATTCCAAAGGCGTCTTATCGGCAAGGCGTTTAAAGAATTTGCTGAAGAAGGATGGATTAGGAAAGTCCATCTCGTCTGATATTTGAGCAATGGACTTGTCCGTGTGCTTCAGTTCAATCTTGATGTGTTCGATGAGGGCGCGATCAATCCATTCTTTTGCGGTGGTGCCGCTGGCTTGGCGAATAACGGTGCCGAGATAGCGCTCTGTGAGGCACATCTTGTCGGCATAGAAACAGATTTGGTGCTCGTGAGTAGCGTGCTGGTTGACGAGATATATAAAGCGATCGAAGATGGTCTGTTCTCGACTCTGTGATGCTTTGAGCAAATCTATGTGTTGGCGATAGATTCCGTCGTAATGATGCATCATGGCTGCAACAAGGCTGCTGACAGTCTGACGGTTATAGTCTGGCTGATGAACCACATGCCAGATGGTGTCGATAATGTGGCGGGCTATGGCGATATCGCTCTCGCCGACCTTGATTTGGAAGTCGCGAACCTGTCCGTTAAACACTGATGGCATCTGTGGCATAAGAAAGTCAGCAAAAAGCCCCAAACCATAGATTTCAACATTACCACTGAAACTAATAGGACTGATAATGGTGCCTGGGCCAAGGAATACGATGGTGCCAGGCGTGATATGTCGATCCACAAGGTTGATGTTGACATGTATTTCACCACTAACGAAGATTCCTAAGCGGTAATCGTCGATGACGAATGGCGGCTGACTCTGTCCGATAACGAGCATAAAGATGCGAGGGTCGCCATAGACGATACCCAACTCATTGCTGATATACGAATGGTCATGTATTTGCGCATAATGAGGACTCAGGAGGTCCTTCATGCGCGAGTAGTTCATTAATTTCGGTTGGTTTCCCATCATCGTTACTGTTTAATCTGCCGCAAAGATAATAATTAATATTGAATTATCAGCCTTTTCGTATTAAAATCGAACAAAAAGAACATTTCTTCGTTTGAATAGATAGCGATAGTTCCACAAAATCATCGTAATTTTGCACCCAGAATAAAGAAGTAACAATTATGAGAAGAATCATTTTAGGACTCGTAATGCTGCCGATGATGGCATTAGGACAGACCCTCGAGGAGTGTCAGCAGGCTGCGGAGCGGAATTATCCGCTGATACGGCAGTATGGGTTGATTGAGAAAACGACGGCACTGACGGTAGCGAACATCCAGAAGGGTTGGTTGCCGCAGGTGTCAGCCTCAGCTCAGGCTACGTATCAGAGCGATGTGATGGCGTGGCCCGATGAGATGAGGGGAATGCTGGGACAGATGGGGCTTAACTTCGAGGGACTGAAGAAAGATCAGTATAAGGTAGGTCTCGACGTGCAACAGACAATATTCGACGGTGGCGCCATCAAGAGTCAGAAGGAGATAGCCAGGAAGCAAGGCGAGGTGCAGACGGCTCAGAATGAAGTAAATATGTATCAGGTGCGCAAGCGCGTGAATGAGATGTACTTCGGACTGCTGCTGATCGACGAACAAATCAAGCTGAATGCCGACCTGCAGGAACTTCTCATGCAGAACGAGAAGAAACTGGCCTCGATGGTGAAAAACGGTACGGCAGCGGAGAGCGATTATCAAAACGTGAAGGCTGAGCGGCTGAACGTGGTGCAACAGGCAACAAGCCTGCAGGCGCAACGCAAAGCCCTGACGCGTATGCTTTCAACATTCTGTGGAATAGAGGTGAAGGAAGTGATAAAGCCGGTTCTGTTTGCTGCTGTGCCACAGCAGCAAACGAGACAGAGGCCGGAGTTGAAAGCTATCGATGCCCAACTGCGCTTGGCCGATGCTCAAGAGAAGGCACTCGATGCGGCATTGATGCCTAAGCTGGGTGTGTTCGCACAGGGGTATTATGGCTATCCTGGCTATAATATGTTTGAGGACATGATGAGTCGCAAGTTCTCTTGGAACGGGATGATTGGTGCACGACTCACCTGGAACATCGGTGCCCTCTACTCACGCAAAAACGATAAAGCAAAGATACAATTGCAGCGTGAGACAGCTGAGACCAGTCGCGACGTGTTCCTCTTCAATAATAATCTGGAGCAGATTCAGCAGAACGAGAACATCGAGCGTTACAAAAATCTGATGGCCGACGATGAGGAGATTATCACATTGAGGTCATCGATCCGCAAGGCGGCAGAATCGAAACTCTCGCACGGTATCATCGATGTAAACGACCTGGTGAAGGAGATCAACAACGAGAATGCTGCACGGGTCGGGCAGTCGATGCACGAGATTCAGATGCTGAAAGAGATATACGACCTGAAATATACAACGAATCAATAATGATATGAAGAAACTGATAATAATGGCAGCAGGGCTGGCTGTACTGGCAAGCTGCGGAAGCAATGAAAAAGAGTACGATGCTACGGGAACCTTCGAAGCAACTGAGGTGACGGTGGCAGCTGAACAGAGTGGTGCGTTGATGAAGCTCGATGTGAACGAGGGTGACGAAATTGCACTTGGCAAGGAAGTGGGACTGATAGATACCACACAGATCTGGCTAAAGATTCAGCAGGCAGGGGCAACAAAGGATGTTTATCAGAGTCAGAAGCCTGATATGGAGAAACAGATCGCAGCCACTCGCCAGCAACTGGCAAAAGCCAATCAAGACCAACAGCGCTATCAGGAACTGGTGGCCGATGGTGCTGCACCCAGCAAGATGCTCGACGATGCCACCAATCAAGTGCAGGTACTGCAGAAGCAGTTGGATGCGCAGATATCTACATTGAGCACTCAACTCTCAACCATCAACTCTCAACTCTCAACTGTTGATGTGCAGGTGAGCCAATTACGGGATCAGTTACGGAAGTGCCACATCGTTGCACCTATTAAAGGTACGGTACTGGAAAAGTACGTTGAGAAGGGCGAGTTCGTTGCTACCGGTAAACCGCTGTTTAAGATGGCTGATACGGAGCAAATGTTTATCCGTGCCTATGTAACTTCAGCACAATTGCAAAACATCAAAGTAGGACAGAAAGCGAAGGTCTTTGCCGACTATGGCGACGGACAGAAAAAAGAATTCGAAGGTACTGTTAGGTGGATTTCGAGTCGTTCAGAATTTACCCCCAAGACCATTCAGACTGACGACGAGCGGGCTGATTTGGTTTATGCCCTGAAAGTCGCCTTCAAGAACGACGGCTACGTAAAAATTGGCATGTACGGAGAAGTCTCTTTTAAGTGAAGAGTGAAAAGTGAAAAATTGGCTACCGCTGCATCATGACAAGTATTGAAGTAAACGGAATATCGAAGTCGTATGGTAAAGTGAAGGCTTTGCAGGATGTGTCGTTCTCTGTAGGCAAGGGCGAGGTCTTCGGACTCATCGGGCCAGACGGAGCGGGTAAGACGTCGATGTATCGCATTCTTTGTACGCTGCTGTTGGCTGATGAAGGTACGGCAACGGTGGACGGTTTCGATGTGGTGAAGCAGATGACAGACATCCGTAAGCGCGTAGGATATATGCCGGGACGATTCTCGCTGTATCAGGATTTGACGGTAGAGGAGAATCTGAAGTTTTTTGCCACACTCTTTGGAACGACGGTGGATGAGGGGTATGACTCCATTAAGGCTATCTATTCGCAGATAGAACGTTTTAAGGACCGTAAGGCTGGGGCGCTGTCGGGAGGTATGAAGCAGAAGCTGGCGCTCTCGTGTGCGCTGGTGCATCAGCCAAGCATACTTTTTCTCGATGAGCCCACAACGGGTGTTGACCCTGTAAGTCGTAAGGAGTTCTGGGAGATGCTTTCAATGCTGAAGGAGCGCAATATCACCATCGTAGCCTCTACACCCTATCTCGATGAGGTTAGGCAGTGTGAGCGCGTGGCGTTCCTGAGTGAGGGACACGTAATGGGTATTGATACGCCGGAGATTATTCTTGATAGGTTTAAGGACATCTTCAACCCACCAGGGATTACTCGGGAGCGTGAGCAGGCTCGACCCAATTGGTCAAGACAGAAGGAAGACGAGAGCAAGTCGGAATACGTTATCGAAGTGGAACACCTCGTGAAGGCCTTTGGCGACTTCCATGCCGTAGATGATATCAGCTTTAGTGTAAAGCGTGGTGAGATTTTCGGTTTCTTAGGAGCCAATGGAGCCGGCAAGACAACGGCTATGCACATGCTGACAGGACTGAACCAGCCCACGAGTGGTACAGGACGCGTGGCAGGCTTCGACATCCGAACGGAGCACGAACAGATCAAGAAACATATCGGTTATATGTCGCAGCGGTTCTCACTCTACGAGGATCTGACGGTGGCTGAGAACATCCGACTCTTTGCAGGCATCTATAGGATGCAGAAAGATGAAATTGAACGCAAGACCGATGAGCTTCTGAAACAGTTGAAGTTTGAGGAACATAAGAACGACCTTGTAGGTTCGCTGCCGTTGGGCTGGAAGCAGAAGTTGGCGTTCTCTGTGAGTATCTTCCACGAGCCCGCTATCGTATTCCTCGATGAGCCAACAGGCGGTGTAGATCCTGCTACCCGTCGTCAGTTCTGGGAACTCATCTATGAGGCAGCTTCACGAGGAATAACCGTCTTCGTGACGACACACTATATGGACGAGGCCGAGTACTGTGACCGCATATCGATTATGGTGGATGGTAAGATCAGCGCGATGGGGACTCCTGAGGAACTGAAGCGAAACCTCCATCAGCCCGATATGGATCATGTGTTTACTTACTTAGCCCGTGAGGCAAAGAGAGGAGAATAAGGTATGAAACAATTTATATCATTCGTCATCAAGGAAGCCAAACACATCCTGCGCGACAAGCGTACGATGCTGATACTCTTCGGCATGCCCGTCGTGATGATGCTGCTCTTCGGCTTTGCTATCACCAACGACGTGAGGAATGTGCGTACGGTGGTGGTGACCTCGCAGATGGACCATCTGACTCGGACAGCTGTAGAGCGATTGGCGGCTTCGGAATACTTTACGATTGTCAAAACCGTCCCCACGCCAAAAGATGCGGAATGGATGATTCGTAGTCAGAAAGCCGACCTCGCCATAGTCTTTGCTCAGGATTTTGCCAGCAAGAAGAGTGGTGCGCAGTTCATCGTCGATGGCAGCGATCCCAATATGGCGCAACAATGGACAACTTATGCCCAACAAGTTGTCGCAAATCCTAATGTTTCGCTGATTAGTCAGAAACTGCTCTATAATCCAAGAATGAAGTCGGCCTATAACTTTGTGCCTGCTATTATGGGTATGCTGTTGCTGCTGATTTGTGCGATGATGACCTCTGTATCGATTGTTCGCGAAAAAGAACGTGGTACGATGGAGGTATTGCTCGTGTCGCCAATCAAGCCGCTGATGATTATCGTGGCGAAGGTAGTGCCCTATCTGTTGTTGGCACTGGCGATTCTATCGGTCATCCTGCTGATGTCGGCTACGGTGCTCGATGTGCCGCTGCAAGGTGGCCTTGGATGGATACTCGTCGTTTCGCTCATCTATATCCTGTTGGCTCTCTCGCTCGGTCTGCTTATCTCGAATATCGCGCATACGCAGTTTGTGGCCCTGCTCGTATCAGCGATGGTATTGTTGTTGCCTACCGTGATGCTCTCGGGTATGCTGTTTCCTGTGGAGTCAATGCCAACTATCCTGCAATGGATATCGGCTATCATTCCACCACGTTACTATATTCAGGCCATGCGCAAGCTGATGATTATGGGTGTGGGAATCCAAGAAGTATGGCAAGAGGTTGTCATCCTTATTGGTATGACATCCCTGCTACTCGTTGTCTCACTTAAGAAATTCAAGACGCGCTTATGATAAAGTATTTGCTTCAAAAGGAGTTCCTGCAGATTCGGCGCAACTCGTTTATGCCGAAGATTATCTTCATCTTTCCCATTATGGTGATGTGTATCATGCCGTGGGTGATGAATCAGGAGGTAAAGAATATCCGCGTGGATGTAGTGGACATCGATCATACTTCGCATTCTCAGCAATTGGTACACCAGATTGAGGCCTCGAACTACTTTATCTTCAACGGGCAGAAAGCGACCTACCAGGAAGCCATGAAGGATATCGAGACCTCAAAAGCTGATATCATCCTTGAGATCCGCGATGGTAAATATCTTATTGCAGCCAATGCCGTGAATGGCACTAAGGGCTCCATCGGCTCAGCCTATCTCTCGCAGATAGTAAACGGTAATCTCTCACCTCTTACCTCTTACCTCTCACCTCTTGTATTATACAACAAGTTGCAGAGTTATAAGGTGTTTATGATTCCGGCCCTGATGGGCATTCTGATGATGATGCTCTGTGGTTTCCTGCCGGCGCTGAATATCGTGGGTGAAAAAGAAAAGGGTACCATCGAACAGATTAACGTCACTCCCGTTTCTAAGTGGTCGTTTATCCTTGCCAAACTCATTCCTTATTGGATTATCGGGCTGGTGGTACTTACCCTCTGTCTCGTTCTCTCATGGCTTGTCTATGGCATCACCTGCCAGGGACCTCTCTGGCTCGTCTATCTCTTAGCAATCCTGTTGGCGCTGTTTTTCTCGTCGTTCGGACTGATTGTCTCCAACTACAGCGACACCATGCAACAGGCCATGCTCGTTATGTGGTTCTTCGTAGTGTGTCTGATGCTGCTCTCAGGTCTCTTCACCCCTGTCCGTTCTATGCCCGACTGGGCCTATCTGACAACCTACATCAATCCCATGCACTACTTCGCTGATGCCATTCGCACCGTCTTCGTACGAGGTGGCGGCCTGCAAGCCATCGCCCATCAGGTGCTCGCCCTCTTCTGTATCGCCTTCGCCATGGCTGTCTGGGCCGTGCAGAGTTATAAGAAAAACAGTTGAGGTGGTCTAATGGAACAAGAATTAAAGGCTACTGCGGTTTCATTCGTAAAGAACCTCTCTTGTCGCCATCAACTCTTCTATCAGTTCTGGGTCAACGGCAGAATAAACCTCGCCTGCCAACTTCTTCTCTTTTTCTGTCATATTTTATGCTTTACCAGTTCTATAGCCTCCTTACCCGTTAGATGCTCAATGTCGAAACGAATCATCAGCATACGGGAAAGGCCGTTCTCTATTTCCTTTTTCAGACTCTCATCATCATTAGGATTATAACGGTTGCCCAGCATACGGGCTGTTGACAATTTCACCGCTTCATCCTCGATGACATGGATTCTGCCAAAAGCTATCACACTACGGAAGAAGGTCGTATATTTCTTAGGTTGAACATCGTCCTGTTCGATGACACAGAACGAGGCCTTGTCGCACTGACGGATAGCATCAACTTTGTGGCCTGACAAGGCACTATGGAAATACAGCTTACCCTCATGATATACATAGCTGATGGGAACGGCATAGGGATAGCCGTTGTCACCCAACAATGCCAATGTGCCAGAAGTAGCCTTCTGTAATATGCCAATGCTCTCAGCTTCAGAAAGCTGTTGGCGTTTGCGTCTCATGTCTCTAAACTCGCTCATGGTTTACCTTCTTTTGTTAATCTGTATACTGCTAATGTAGGCAGGATGACTAATAGCAAAAGCGTAATCTCCACTAATGCGTATGAACCGAAATAGTCAACCAATGTTTGGAATTTCAAGACACCATCAACCAGTATGACCAAGAAGGCAAACCAGCAGAGACAGAATACAGCAGAATACTTGATCTTTCTTTTCCTTAGTTTCATTTCTTCCAGGCGTTTACGACTTCACCGATATACATTGAGTGGATGCCAGCAGGGAAATTGGCGTACATCTGCTTGGGTACATCACTCTTGAAGCCTTGCGGGTCAAAGGGTGCAGCATACATCATCTTGCACTCTATCACCATCGTTGCCTCGGTGTAATATGGAGTGCCGTTGGCTGTATATGCCGTATGAAGTCCCAATGCCTGAGCCTTATCACCGTCACGTCCGCTTTTCGTTCCCATGTAGTTCAGAACCTTGCTGTCCTTAACATCAAATGACATCACAGTGAAATACTCCGAGTTATCCATGAACTCCTTAGTATAACGCTTCTCTGCCACATAAACTGTCAGCGCTGTCTTGCGCCAGAGCGTTCCGATGCCACCCCAACCAATGGTCATGGCATTGCTCTTTTCCTTGTTTCCTGCACAAAGCAACTGTGCGTCACGGAACCACTGGAAGCCATTGTCCTCAAAAGCTTCTTCTACACTGAACTTTTTAAAACCATTCTCTTCCTGAGCGGACGTTTTACTTGGCGCAACCATCATGAATATGCCCAAAAATGCTGTAATAATACCACTTTTCTTCATAAACTATCCTAATTTTATGGTGCAAATTTAATAAAAATGCAGCAAAAACAGTAACTTTGCCCAGTTAATACAACAAAGTTTAAGAGAATAGATGACGAATGATTCTCATAATAAATCTCAAATATCGCTGGCATTGACGGGAAATGTCGGTGATTTTTCGTAAATTTGCAGCCGATGGATACGATACAGCATATAATATGGGACACGACGCTGGCGAGGATTGGCGACAGTGAGTTTGCCGACTATCTGTGTCACGCCTACTGCTCTGCGGGGCATTGCACTTTCGAGCGTCATAACAGGCAGTTCCGCATGGAGGCGGGCGACTACCGCCGCAACCGCGACATCAGTTACTATGCCGACCAACTTTGTGTCACGACCAAGTATCTCTCCGAGGTCTGCAAGAAGGTGAGCGGTCTGCCTGATGCCGACATATTCCAGATTGACACGACCTACGAGTACTCGAAATCGTACATGACCTGCATCGAGGAGGCGAAGCAGGAACTGCACGACCAGGCACGGCCCGAGGTGAAGAATCCGATGGAGAGCATTGACGAGTACGACACCATCATCCTGGGCTATCCCAACTGGTGGGGCACGATGCCGATGGTGTGCTACACGTTCCTGGAGTCGTATGACTTCACGGGCAAGCGGATTATCCCCTTCTGCACCAACGAGGGCAGCGGCATGGGGTCGAGCGTCCGCTTCATCAAGAAACTCTGCCCCACGGCTGAGGTCATGGACGGTACGCCCATCCACGGAGCCGAGGCTGCCAACGCCGACCGCGAGGCAAGGGAGATAGCATCGTTAGCAAAATAAATCAAAACCCGCAGTTTGTGAAATATCTGATTCAGACTTACGGATAAGCGAGAGCCGAAAAACAAAGAGCCGCCGACATCCATTTCAGAATATCGGCGGCTTTGTTCATTCTTAGAGACCTTTTTAATCCTTTTTGGTTTGCATCAATTTTAATGCACGATTTGTTGTTTATCGCACTTATTTTAGTGCAATATTATATATTTTTGCATTAATTATATTGCAGCATCAAAACTTTTTTGTATCTTTGCACCAAAATAACGTTATTTAGTCTATATGGAAAGATTACAAGCCACATTCGACAAACTGCTGCGAGAGACGACATCCAAGTTTCATCGCTATATGTACGACCGCATTGACTGGCAGGCACGTGTCGTAGGACTGCTGGGGCCTCGTGGAGTCGGCAAGACCACAATGGTACTGCAATACATCAAAGAGAACCTACCACGAAAAGAAACGCTCTATGTGGTGGCTGAGGATTTGTATTTTTCGTCCCACACGCTGGTTGACCTGGCCGATGCTTTTGCACGTATTGGCGGCAAGCACCTCTTCATTGACGAAATTCACAAATATAAAGGATGGTCGCGCGAACTGAAACTTATCTACGACTACCACTCTGAACTGCATGTGTTCTTTACGGGTTCCTCCGTCCTTGACATTTCCAAGGGTGTTGCCGACCTGAGCCGACGCGTATTGACTTTCGAGATGCAAGGTCTCTCATATCGTGAATATCTGGCGCTGTTCCACAAGATAGAGTTGCCCACCTACACCCTCCAGCAGATTCTTGCCCAGCAAGTAGTGCTGCCGAAGGGTTTCCTGCCCATTCAGCATTTTGCCGACTACTTGAAGCGAGGGTATTATCCGTTCAGGGATGACAACTTCGAGCGTTACATTATGCAAGTAGTAAATACCACCCTCGAAGTGGATGTCGCCCAATATGCCGACCTGACACCTGCCACCGTCAGAAAACTAAAACGACTGCTGGCTATCATTGCCGAGGCGGCACCTTTCAAACCCAACTTCACACAGATTGGCGGGCAGTTGGAGGTCTCGCGCAACAACATTGCCGACCTGTGCGCATGGTTGGAGAAAGCAGGACTCATCGGCCAACTTCGTAACAGTACTGGCGGCATACAAGGGCTTGGTAGAGTGGATAAAGTTTATCTCGACAACTCCACATTGATATATGTATTGGGAAGAGAGAACACTGAGATTGGAACGATTCGCGAAACCTTCTTCTTCAATCAGATGAGAGTGGCCCACGATATTACCTCTTCACCCGTCTCTGACTTCCTCATTGCTGAGGAATATACCTTTGAGGTGGGTGGTAAGAAGAAAAAGCAGAAGCAGATACAGAGTGCCGAGCAAGGCTATGTCGTGAAGGATGACATTGAAACTGGCTACGGCAACATCATTCCGCTTTGGCAGTTTGGGCTCACCTATTAGACATTGATAAAAAGAAAGCAGCATTGTGATTTTCTTAAATTCTCGCAAATAATCGTTCATAAATTTGCGAACACGGAAAACTTTTTGTACCTTTGCGGCCTATGATAGCAAACAATCTGAAGCCCTTTCAGCCCACCCATCCCGGCGAGGTGCTGAAGGACGAACTGGAATACCGTGGCATTTCGCAGCGCGGACTGGCCAAGGAGTCACCGTCACGGCACCCATCACCAGCGTAGCCGTCAGCGGCACGACTCTTGGCGACGTGGCCTTCACGGCAAAGGTGGACGGCACGGGCGATGCCATCAGCCCCACCAGCCACGATGCCACTGGTGCCTCGTTCACGGGGCTGAACGTTGCGGCAGGCCACAGCCTTGTGGTTTATCGTAACGGCACAGCTTGGTTCACCGTCACCGCGCAAGACTCTGGTGATAACGAATAGCATGGAAGCGATTAATGAAAAGCCGCTGATGTTCTGAAAATGGATGTCGGCGGCTTTTTTCATTATTTGGCACTCGCTTAATCGCGATTTTAGGCAAAATTGACTTCGTCGAAATTGCTCACGCTCGGCAAAACGAAAGTAAACTTTCCTTTTGCTCTCACTTAACCGCAATTTTGGTAAAAACTTCCGTAAATTGTGTAACAACGGTTTTGGGAGATTGTCGTACCTTTGCCGTCGGATTCAAGAACTTAAAAAAAGAATGATATGAAGATTGCAAAATTTATGATGGCTGTAGCCGCCTTGATGATGTCAACCGCTTGCAGCGGAAACAAAAAGAGTGAAGCAAACGTGAACGAGTCTGATTCGGAGGAGGCTCAGGCACAGGCGGTGAAAAATGATGGAAAGGCACTCGTGGTGTTCTTCTCTCATGCTGGCGACAACTACAGCGTGGGTAATATCGAGGTGGGCAACACGAAGATTGTGGCTGACTATATCACGGAGATGACGGGTGCCGACCAGTTTGAGATTGTCACGCACAAGTACGACGGTATGGCGTACAAGCCGCTGTGCGACCTCGCCAAGGAGGAACAGAAGAACGGTGAACTGCCGCCTTTTGAGGGTGAGCCGGGTGACTTGAGCCAGTACGATACGGTGTTCATTGGTGGTCCTGTGTGGTGGGGGACCTATCCTCAGGTGATGTTCACTTTCTTCAAGAAGTACGACCTCAACGGCAAGACCATCATCCCCTTCACAACGCATGAAGGCTCTGGCCTCGGCAGTTGCGTGAAGGACGTGAAGAAGGCTTATCCTAACGCCACTGTCACGGGCGAGTTTTCCATGTACGGGCACGATGTGCGCAGTGGAAGAGAAAGAGTTGAAAAGTGGTTAAAGAAAATTGGATTCTAACATGGCAAAACAGGTATCAGCATTGGTGGGTGCTGGCAGCATTGGCCAGGCCATTATCAGGAGAGTGTCGGCAGGAAAACATGTAGTGTTGGCCGACTATAGTTTGGAGAACGCTCAGCGGGCTGCAAGGACATTGGGGGATGCGGGCTATGAGTGTTCAACCATCAAGTGCGACCTCGGCTCGAAGGCTGACATACTCGCGCTGGTGGAGTTTGCAACGAACAAGGGCGAGGTGAAGTATCTGGTGAACGCCGCCGGTGTGTCGCCCTCGCAGGCTCCCGTGGAGGAGATTCTGCGTGTGGACCTCTACGGCACGAGCGTGCTGTTGGAGGAGTTCGGCAAGGTGATTGCCGAGGGAGGCAGCGGTGTGATTATCTCGTCGCAGAGCGGCCATCGTCTGTCTGCTCTGCCGCAGGAGCAGAACGACGCACTGGCCATGACTCCGTGCGACGAACTGCTCGGGCTGGCCTTTATCAAGGAGATTGACGACACGCTGAAAGCCTATCAGTACTCCAAACGTTGCAATGTGCTCCGCGTGATGTACGAGGCTACCCGTTGGGGCCGTCGCGGAGCTACCATCAACAGCATCTCTCCCGGCATCATCATCACACCACTGGCCAACGACGAACTGCACGGCCCTCGCAAGGACGGCTATCTGAAGATGATCGAGGGCATGCCAGCACGTCGTGCAGGGACACCCGACGAAGTGGGCGACCTCGCCGAGTTCCTGATGTCAAGCCGTGGCCGCTTCATCAGCGGTGCCGACCTGCTCATCGACGGCGGCTGCACCGCCTCCTATTGGTATGGCGACCTGCAGTATTTAAAGGCAACACATTAATATGAGTAAGGTATTGCTAATCAACGGAAGCCCGCACGCTCATGGCTGTACATTCACGGCCTTGAGCGTGGTGGCTGATGCGCTGGAGCAAAATGGCATCGCGACGGAAATCGTCCACGTGGGGCATAAGGATATCCGTGGCTGCATCGGCTGTGGGAAGTGTCGGGCGTTGGGAAAGTGCGTGTTTGATAATGACTTGGTGAACGAGGTGGCCAGGAAGTTCAGGGAGGCCGACGGCATCGTCCTTGGCTCGCCCGTCTATTTCGGAGCCGTCAGCGGCACGATGACGAGTCTTCTGAACCGCCTGTTCTATTCGGTGCCTGCCGAGGTGAAACGCATGAAGGTAGGTGCCGCCGTTGTCTCGGCTCGCAGGGCGGGAACGACGGCGACGCTCGACCAACTGAACAAGTATTTCCTGCACGGCGAGATGCCCATTGCGTCGAGCCGCTACTGGAACATGGTACATGGCAACAATGCAGAAGAAGTATTACGAGATGAAGAAGGACTACAGGTTATGCGTGTTCTGGGGCCGCAATATGGCTTTCCTTATCCGTGCCATTGCCCGTGAGCGCGAGGCAGCCGGACTGCCAGAGACAGAACCCCAGCGTATCGCAACAAATTTTATCCGATAGGCGCATGGATGAAAAGCAACAGATAGAAGCCCTCTACAAACAAATGTATCGGGCAATGGTAGAGAAGGACACGGTGACGCTTGACGAGCAACATGCCGACGAGTTTGTGCTGACCCACATGACGGGGATGCGCCAGTCGAAGCAGGAGTATATCCGTGCCATTGCCGATGGCACGCTGAACTACTACGAGGCCACGCACGAACAGATAGACATACGCATCAACGGCGACCGCGCCACTCTGACAGGCCGTAGCCGTGTGACGGCAGCGGTATTTGGCGGCGGTCGTCATACATGGCGACTACAACTGACATTCCACCTCGTCAGACGCGACGGGAAGTGGCTCTTCACAGACAGTAAAGCATCGACATATTAACCATCAAAACATAACCTCTTAATCAGTTTGGCTGGAACACCACCAACAACAGTATTGGCTTCTACATCTTTCGTTACAACAGCACCTGCGGCCACAACAGCACCGTCGCCAATGGTTACTCCTGCAAGAATCGTAGCATTAGCCCCTATCCATACGTTCTTCCCTATATGTATCGGGGCATAGTTCATACTTTGTCTTTTCTCTGGGTCTAAGTCGTGGTTGAGTGTTGCAAGAACGACGTTATGCCCAATCAAGGCTCCCTCGTCGATAAAGATGCCGCCCTGATCCTGAAACTTGCAACCCATGTTGATGAATACCCTTTCCGCAAGCACGGTGTTCTTTCCGCAATCCGTATGGAATGGCGGGAACATACCAACGGTCTTGGGAATCTCCCTGCCGAAAAGTTCTTCCAGCAGTGTGTGCAGTTCTTCGGGCGTGTGGTACTTGCCGTTTATCTCAGCCGTTATCCTCAAAGCCTCCTGCGAGAGTTTGTGGAACATCATGTGTACGTCGGAGCCTCCTATGACTGGCTGCCCCGATACCATGTAATCTCTGAATTCTTGTATTGTCATCATTTTCTTGGAATTATATTTCTAACAACGTATTTCGAGGGCTGCATGCCCGTGTGCTTCTTGAAGAAACGGGTGAAGTGCTGGGGATATTCGAAGCCCAGCGTGTCGGCCACCTGCGTCACCGTCAGGCCGCTGACCATCATGCTCTTGGCACGGTCTATGAGGAAGTGCTGGATAACCTGCGTGGGACTGTCGCCCGTGACGCTGCGCACCACGTCGCCGAAATAACTGGGCGAGAGGCACAGTTCCGAGGCGCAGTATTTCACGTTTGGCAGCCCGTGCTGGTGCTGCAGGCCGCGCTCGTAGTAGTCCGTCAGCACCCGCTGGAACCGGCTCAGCAGGTCGCCCTGCTTCTCTGCCTGCGTCTGGAACTGACGCTGGTAGAACAGCAGGCAGTAGTCGCAGACGAGCACGATGTAGTCCTGTACGATGCGGTCGGTCATGGGTGTCTGTCCGCGATGGCTGATGAAACGGCGGATCATCTCCATCAGCCGCCACAGCAACTGCTTCTCGCCGTCGGTGGTGTGCAGCGCCTCGTTCACATTATAAGAGAAGAAGTGGTAGTCCGTAAGCCGCTCCTCGAACGCGGTGCCGCGCATGAACTCGGCATCGAACAGCAGCGCCCAGCCGTGATACACCTCACGGTGGCCGTCGTCGGCCTTGCCGATGACCTGTCCCGGAGCCGCCGCCGTCAGCGAACCCTTCGTGGTGTCGTAGCCGCCCATGCCGTAGGAAGAGCCTACGGGAAAGTTATCCTGCACGAAGATGGCATACACGCCCAGCTTGTTCAGCGAGTGGCGAATCTCGCCCAACTCGTCGAAGTGTACGACGCTCACCATCGGATGAAAGACCTCCGCCCCCACATCCTGGGCGTAGTCGTTGGCGTGGTTGATGTACAGGAAATCATTCATGCTGCAAAGGTACACATTTTTACCCGAAAAACGGTCGTTCGGATGAAAAAAGATAATTAGGGTAGGTTTTCCAATAATTCGGATACGCCATGATAACGGATTTTGCCGTACCTTTGCCAGCGAAAATATAAACGACAATGAAGACAATGACCCGAACACTGCTGATGCTGGCCGCACTGATGCTGTGCGGCTGCTCTGGCGACAACAACGAAGTGATGGCACAGACAAGACAAGAGAAGTTGCAGATTACCATTGACGGCAAGACCAGACAGGCGACGCTGGTGGACAACGCTGCCACGCAGGAACTGGTGGCGAGGTTGCAGCAGTCGCCCGTCACGCTGTCGCTCGACACGAACGGAAGTTTTGAAATCTGGGGGCCGCTGGGCTTCTCGCTGCCCACGAGCAACCAGCAGATAACCGCCCAGCCCGGGGACATCATCCTCTATAGCGGCAGCAACATCTGCCTGTTCTGCGGCTCGAACTCGTGGAGTTACACCCGCCTGGGGCATATCGACGGCATGACGGAAGCGGAGTTGCGCACGTTCCTCCATATAGGCGAGTCGGGCATCAGCGTGACGCTATCGCTGGCCGGCGCCACTGCTGTCCGCAGCATCCCTGCTTCGTCGGCATCGTCTGACGAATACATCGCCCTCAACGGCATGCGGACAAGCCACCCCGGTCGTGGCATCTATATCAAGAACGGTAAAAAGGTTATAATATAATAAGGTATTATGAAGAAATCAATCGTGATGGCAGTGCTCGCAGCCGGTGTGCTGACGGCGTGCAACAGTAACAAACAAACAACAGACAACGATATGAAACAGGAATTACAACTGACTCAGGAGTGGGACAAGGTATTCCCACTGAGCGACAAGGTAGAGCATAAGAAAGTGACGTTTGAGACGCAGTATGGGCTGACACTGGCGGCAGACCTCTATACGCCCCAAAACCCCCTCCCCATCCCTCCCCGAGGGGAGGGCGTAGATAGCCCTGAAAATAATTACTCCTCCCCCTCGGGGGAGGTCGGGAGAGGGGTCTTGCCTGCCATCGCCGTGTGCGGTCCCTTCGGAGCCGTGAAGGAGCAGTCGAGCGGGCTCTATGCCATGCGGATGGCAGAGCGCGGTTTCGTGACGCTGGCCTTCGACCCATCGTTCACTGGTGAGAGCGGTGGCGAGCCTCGTCGCACAGCCTCGCCCGACATCAATACCGAGGACTTCATGGCTGCCGTCGATTACCTGTCGCAGTTGAAGAATGTTGATGCCGAGAAAATTGGCATCATCGGTATCTGCGGATGGGGAGGCATCGCCCTGAATGCTGCCGCTGCCGACCCTCGCATCAAGGCTACGTTGACCAGTACGATGTACGACATGACCCGCGTCGCTGGCAATGGCTACTTCGACAGCGAGGACAAGGAGGAGTCGCGTCATGCTGCCCGTGAGGCACTTTCGAAGCAGCGACTGACTGATGCGAAAGCAATGGCTGGTGGTGTCATCGACCCGCTGCCCGATGATGTACCCCAGTTCGTAAAGGACTACTACGACTATTACAAGACCCCACGCGGCTATCATGCCCGCTCAGGCAACTCTAACGATGGTTGGCGCGTCATCGGAACCCAGGCCTACGCCAACGCCCGTTTCCTTTACTACATCAACGAGATTCGTTCGGCTGTGATGATAATGCACGGCGAGAAGGCCCACTCACGCTACTTTGGCGAGGCTGCCTATAAGTATATGGTAGAGGGCCGTGCTGATGGTTATAACTTTATTGGCAAGCCTAACCCCGTGCCAGAAAACAAGCAGCTGCTCATCATCCCCGGAGCCTCGCACTGCGACCTTTATGATGGTGGATATACAGAACTCGTAGCTAAGGGAGAACCTAAAAACATGATTCCTTGGGACAAACTGGAGGAGTTTTTCAAAACCAACCTTAAGTAAAATAGCAGAGGGCAGAATCATTGCAGGGTATCTGAAAAAACTGAAAAAATCTCCCGTATTCATACAATGCGGGAGATTTTTCGTATATTTGCGGCAGATTTCAAACTAAAACAAATAACGCAATTAAGAAAGATTAAACCAAAGAGGTATTCATGGAACGTCAAACGCAGACAGGAACTCATAACAAATCACAAATTCGATGAACTATTTTGGAGCCGTAGGCAATCCTTGCCACGTAATCAGAGAGATAAATGAAAAAATAGTTTATGAAGAAATCAGAAAGTGTCATTTTTACATATAATTCACTGGATATAAGAAAGATACAACCTACAAGAATCATGAAGATAACCATTATCAACGGAGAAAGAACAGAGAAGAGGTACACGCGTGTGGAACTGGACGAGTTCGTAGAGCAGCTCAGGGACGGCACTTACCGTCTGGAAAACACCACGCGCGACTCCCGCAAGGAGGTGTGCTTTGCTGCCGAGTGGCAGAAACACCAGGGAGAGTGTCTTCAAGTCTGCCTATCTGAAGGAGACGCTGAAGACCATGCCCATGAAGTTCACCCGGCCCTCTGCCCTACTCGCCTACAAGACCGAGGCGTATATGAAGGAGAACTATACGCTGCGCCTGAATGTGATGACAGGTACGGCGGAATATCGGCAGAATGCCCTGGGCTATGGTTTCCTGCCAATGCCATCGTGCCCCTGCTTATCGGACCGCAAGGCTCGGGCAAGACCACCTTCTGCAGCCGCCTGCTGCCGGGTTACCTGCAGACCTACTTCAACGACCGCATCTCGATGAAGAGGCCTGTCGTAACAGCGGATTCTCGGAAGGTTCAGTCGTCGGTGTGGTGACGAAGGACGTTCCCGCCAACGTCATCGTCGTGGGCAATCCCGCCCGTGTGCTGCGTCAGATTACCGAGGATGACGACCGCTTCGAGGGTGGAAAGCCCATCCCGCAGGCGATGTTGGATAAATATAAATAAACCAATAAATCAGTTACTATGTTTGCAGTCGGAAATGCCAATGAGCCGATAGGAAATGGTCCTTAGGCAGAAAATATTCCGCA
>SUYI01000019.1 GCA_015060485.1 Prevotella sp.
CCGAACAGAGAAGTTAAGCCCGCCTGCGCCGATGGTACTGCAATGCAATGCGGGAGAGTAGGAGGCCGCCACTTTTTTCAAGAGAATAGTCCTGTAGTCGAAAGATTATGGGACTATTTTTTTGTTTTTCGCTCAACTTTTCGTAATTTTGCGAGTGAAAATACGAATATGAAGAAAGTAATACTCATCATTTTGTGTATTGTCTTAGTCGGACTGATAGTTTTGGCTATGATGAAACCAGATAGGTCTGAACATTATAATGCCGTTAAAATCGCTGTTGCGAATGTTGTAGACCGCGAATTGCACGAGAATCTGCAGACTGCTGAGTTTGCTACGATGGGAACGATGTCAACATTGAATATGCTTGATGACTATTTGTCGAAGCATCTGTTCGTTCAGGACCATCATTTTTATACAGTAGGTATGCTGATGTATCAGGAAATGTTTCTTCCCATCTCTTTCGGCGTGTTAGGGCAGGTTCGTCTGACTGTCAGTGAAGATGAATTGAAAGAGGTGCTGAAGATGCCTGAGATTAGGGAAATGATGAAATCTAAGAGTGTTGAGGATGCAGTAAGATTATATATGAAAAAAAGATAGTAATATGATGAGAACGATGAAAAAACTATTTGCACTCTGTGTCATGGCGATGTTGGGTTATGGATATGTGCCTGCGCAGAGTTTAGATTTAAGGGACATTACGAAGGGAACATTTCGTGGTGAGTCAATGGCCGCAGTGAAGCCCTTGAGTGATGGGGAGTCGTATGCACAGTTGAGTAGTGACGGCCAGCGTATCGAGCAGTACTCGTTCAAGACAGGTAAACAAATTGGTGTACTGTTTGATTCGAAAGCAGCTAAAGGTGCGACAATAGACGAGATAGAGGATTATATAGTCAGTCCTAATGGTCAGCGACTGCTTATCCAGACGCAGTCGAAACGCATCTATCGTCATTCGTTTACCGCCAACTATTATATTTATACGGTCCGCAACAATCGTTTGGTCCCTTTGTCGGAGAATGGTCCTCAGCAGACTCCATTATTCTCTCCGGATGGCCTTCAGATAGCTTTTGTTAGAGATAATAACATCTTTATAATCAAGCTTTTATACGATAACGCAGAAGTACAGATTACAAAGGACGGCAAGCGCAATGAAGTTATCAATGGTATCCCTGACTGGGTGAATGAAGAAGAGTTCGGACTGGCCCGCTCTATGGTGTTTACGTCCGACAGCAAACAGTTGGTTTGGGTTCGTTATGACGAGCAGGCAGTGAAGGAATTCTCGATGCCGATGTTCAAGGGTTTGAAGCCTGAACGCGAGGAATATGCCGACTATCCCGGTGCTTATACTTATAAATATCCGATTGCCGGTGAGGAGAATTCTAAGGTGACGGTTTGGAGCTTCGACATCAGCAGTCGCCAGACCCGTCAGCTGCAGTTACCACTCGGTGCAGACGACTATGTGCCTCGATTGAAGATGACTAGTCAGCCCCAGCAGGTAGCCGTCTATACGTTGAATCGTCATCAGGACTGTCTGCGCATCTTTATGTGTAATCCTTTGTCAACAGTGTGCAAACAGGTCATCGAGGAAAAGGTGAGCAAATACGTCAAGGAAGAGGCTATGGATGGTATTCAGATTACCGATCGCCATATCCTGGTGCCTAGTGACCGTTCTGGTTGGATGCATCTGTATCTCTACAATCACAATGGTCAGTTGCTGCGTCAGGTGGATGATGGCAACTACGAGGTTAGCGACGTTTATGGCTATGATGAGACGACAGGCAATGTCTATTTTGCCTCTCACGAGAACGGTGCTACTGATCAGCGTGTGTGGGTGGCTCATCAGAATGGCAAGCGCGAGTGCCTGACTCCCAAGGCAGGCTGGAATACGGCTATCTTCAGTAAAGACTTCAAGTATTTCATCCATACTTGGAGTAATATCGATACTCCGCCCGTCTATTCACTCTGCAACAATACCGGCAAGGAACTGACAACGCTGATTGACAACAAGAAACTGCAACAGCAGCTTGCCGGCTTTCAGCTGGGCAAACGAGAACTCTTTACCTTTACCACATCGGAGGGCGTTCAGCTGAATGGCTGGATGGTTAAACCAGCCAACTTCGATGCGTCCAAACGCTATCCAGTCATTATGTATCAGTATGGTGGTCCTGGCAATCAGCAGGTGGCCGACCGCTGGAATATAGGTATGTCCGGTCAGGGAGCCATCCTCGAGCAGTACTTGTGCCAGCAAGGCTTCCTCTG
The DNA here is from genome assembly GCA_015060485.1 of Prevotella sp. Lineage (GTDB taxonomy): Bacteria > Bacteroidota > Bacteroidia > Bacteroidales > Bacteroidaceae > Prevotella. The sequence goes on from SUYI01000019.1 coordinate 2,257, forward strand.
CGTTTGTGTCGACAATCGTGGTACTGGCGGACGCGGTGCTGACTTTGAGAAGAGTACCTACTTGAAATTAGGTCAACTGGAAGCCCGTGATCAGGTAGAGACAGCCCTCTGGTTAGGCCAGCAGTCGTATGTCGACAAAGGGCGCATCGCTATCTGGGGCTGGAGTTTCGGAGGCTTTAATACGCTGATGGCTATGTCCGAGGGTAGAGAAGTGTTCCGTGCCGGCATTGCCATCGCTCCTCCTACCTCATGGCGTTACTATGATACTGTCTACACAGAACGTTTCATGCGTACTCCCAAAGAAAATGCTGCAGGCTACGACGATTGTCCGATTAACCGTGCAGCAAAACTGCACGGCGCACTATTGCTGTGTCACGGAATGGCTGACGACAATGTGCATTTCCGTAATACTGCAGAGTATACGGAAGCGTTGGTACAGGCCGACAAGGATTTCCGGCAGTTGGTGTATACCAACCGCAACCACAGCATCTATGGAGGGAACACGCGGAACCACTTGTTCCGCCAATGCGTGAAGTTCTTTAAGGAAGAATTGAAATAATAGAAAAGGGAATCCTCAAATGGATTCCCTTTTTCGTTATCTCGTTATCTCGTTATTTCGATTATTTCTTCCTAACAGGATCGCAGGTCAGTCCACAGCCCAGTTTCTTGAAGATTTTGCGGTCCACTTCCGAGAGCATAACCGTTGAGTGTACCTGACAGCCTCGCAGCAGAGGGAGTTGCTCAAGGGCATGTCGACAATTCTCATCGTATTGCGAGACAACACTTAAGGCAACCAGTACTTCGTCAGTATGCAGTCTTGGGTTCTTGGCTCCGAGATATTCGGTCTTCGTCTTCTGAACGGGTTCTATGAGACTTTGCGGTATCAGTTTTGCCTCATGGTCGATACCTGCCAAATGTTTTGTCGCATTCAGAAGAAGAGCCGCGCTACAACCGAGCAGCGGTGATGACTTGGCAGTGATGATGGTGCCATCATCCAGTTCGATGGCAGCAGCCGTGTGTCCGCTCTCCAACTGCTTTTCATAGGCTGCAGTAGTCACAGGGCGGAAGGCAGTCGTAATCTTCGCCTGATTGAACAGCAGGCGGATTTTGCTAACCTCATTTTCGTTGTCGGCACCATCAGCCAGCTTGTTGGTAGCAGCATAGAAACGACGGATAATCTCGTCTTTCGAAGCTTTGCAACATACCTCATCATCTGAGATGCAGAATCCAATCATATTGACTCCCATATCCGTAGGGCTCTTATAGGGATTCTCACCATAGATGCCTTCAAAGAGTGCATTCAGTACGGGGAATATTTCGACGTCGCGATTATAGTTGACAGCCGTCTTCCCGTATGCTTCCAAATGGAAGGGGTCAATCATATTGACATCGTTCAGGTCGGCTGTAGCAGCCTCGTAGGCAATGTTCACGGGGTGCTTCAGTGGCAGGCTCCACACGGGGAACGTCTCGAATTTAGCATATCCTGCACGGACGCCTCGTTTGTTTTCGTTATAAAGTTGTGAGAGACAGGTTGCCATCTTACCGCTACCAGGTCCTGGGGCGGTGACGATAACGAGTTCTCGACTGGTTTCTACGAAATCGTTCTTTCCAAAACCCTCATCCGAGGCAATCAGATCTACATTATGAGGATAACCGTCAATAGGGTAGTGCACGTACGACTTGATGCCCATACGTTCCAGACGATGACGGAACTGGTCGGCTGCTTGCTGTCTGTTGTAATGTGTAATCACCACAGATCCCACCATGAAGTTGCGCTGCATAAATTCGTCACGCAGACGGAGCACGTCTTCGTCATAAGTGATACCGAGGTCTGCGCGTATCTTGTTTCTCTCGATATCCTCTGCGCTTACCACAATGATAATCTCGATGCTGTCGCGCAACTGGGCCAGCATGCGTAATTTACTGTCAGGTTTAAAGCCAGGCAACACCCTTGATGCATGATGGTCATCAAACAGTTTGCCACCCAGCTCCATATACAGTTTCCCGTCGAACTGGGCAATACGTTCACGAATGTGCTCTGACTGTATCTTCAGATACTTCTCGTTGTCAAAACCAATCTTCATTTTTCTTCTTAGTTTTTGAATTATGCCTGCAAAGGTACGAAAAAAATGAGAAATGGTGTTCGTTGCTTGAAGTTTTTTTCGTACCTTTGCAAACAAAATCAACAACGTATAGAATGGCAAAGACAAGACAACAGTTGCAAGCATTGGATTATGCAATGGACTATCTGGAGGTTCTTCTCAAGATGGAGGATACGGTGGGCGATAGTCTCAACCAGCGCATCGACCAGGCCGTTCGTAAATATATGGAAAGCAATCATAAACATATATAATTATGAAAAAAGCATTATTATTGATGGCCTTGGTGTTGCCGATGGTGGCACAGGGCGTGTCCATCCAGACCATTAAGATGGGATGGCAGTCGAAAGTGATTAACAACGTGCCGACGGCAGGGTTGGGCATTATGATGGAACGCTTTGACCAGACATGGCCTACCAGCGTGGGAGCCGATATCTGTCAGGTGATGATGACGGGTAATAGCGAGATGGTGCTCGACCGTAATACCGGCTACAAAGTCATCAACGATTCTAAGAATGGTTATGTCGAGGCCTCTGACGAGGGTAGCGACCGTCAGTACATGTCGGCCTGCGTATGGCGCCGCTCGAATGGCCATCGGCTCTTCGCCGTTGTCATCGGCCAGCCTGTTGACCCGGAAATAGAAATCATCTGCTTCTACGACTACGACCCGCAGAAGAAGACGCTGACCCCTGAGCCCAAGGCTATTGGCGAGTGGCTTGATATTACCGCCCGAGGCGACTACAGCTTCACGCTGCCCAGAGTAGGCAAGGAACTGCTTATCTTCGACAGCCGCGACCAGCTGAAACATCACTTCAAGTGGAACGGTATGCGCCCTGTATTCGACCGCACAGAGCAAGTGGCCGATATTAATCCTGCGCAGTTCCCTGGCGGACTGGCCGACGACGGGCGCGGACCGGAAGAGATGGAGTCCTACGGCGTTCCTGTGAAATTCGATGGCGACGAATACGTACGTGTCTTTACTGCCGAGCAGTTCCTGAATGCCCTGAAGTCGGACGCGATGATACTGGTGGCCAAGAACACGGAGATTAACCTGACCCCGTTGCTCGATGACGGCTCGCAGTTCCGCACCCGCTACCGTCAGTGGCGTCCCGAGGGTTCTACAGAGGTAGGCAATCAGGAGGTGCTCATCAGCGAGCAGGTCTTCGACGGCCGCCAGCTGACCATCTGCAACCACAAGCGGATGACGATTCGCGGCGAGGGCCATTCGAGCATCGTCGTTGCTCCGCGCTATGCCTTCTGCCTGAACTTCAAGGACTGCGAGCAGATTGAGATTCACAACCTCACCATCGGCCACACCACGGGCGGCTACTGTCAGGGCGGCGTCATCGGCGTCGAGGGCGGCTGGCGCATCAGCATCCACAACTGCGACCTCTACGGCTGCGGCACCTACGGACTCGATCTGCAAAAGACCCGCGACTTCTCGATGTACCGCTCGAACATCCACGACTGCACCTATGGCATCATGATGCTCAACAATGTCGAGACGGCCAAGTTCGAGCAATGCGACTTTTTCCACAACCGCGAGTTCGCACTCGTCGAGAGCCACAGCTCGTATCCTATCTTCACCGACTGCCGCTTCTACGACAACGAGCCTACAGCCCCGCTGTTCTCGTGCGACCGTGAGTTCTACCTCTCAGGCTGTTCCATCTGTCACCCCACCGAGAACCTTGGCACAATGCACGTTGCCGACCAGTCGGGTGCCAAGAACTGGTACGACCCCAATCCTCACAACGCGAGCATGAAGCCCCGCGGCATCGGACCTGATCAGAAACAATAAACAATAGACAATAAACAATAGACAATAAACATTTATCAATAAAAACAAAATGAAGAAAGCATTTTTTCTTTTGCCATCTTGGCTGTAGCAGCCACGATGACGGCATGTGGTAACAAAAGTACACAGAACGCAGAGGCTCAGGACTCTGCAACAGTAGCTGAAGAGCTTTAAACTGAAATAACACCGCGAGGATTTTCCCCGACTACGAATTTTACAATTATCATAAATTATATTAGTAAAGTTTCGCATGTTTCACATTCTCCACTTTTAGAGGTGTGTAGAGAGAGGTGAGAGTTAAGAGAACAACTAAGTCAGGGGGGAGCATTTCCCCCTGATTTTTACGTTGGGAAACAAAAAGTTCGGGTAAACCCCATGCGGTTTGAAATCTTTTTCGTAACTTTGCAGCAAATTCGGCGATGTGGTTCGCCAATCAATATATAAACTAGCCAATAAAACTTTTTTATCAATCAATATTAAACATTATGGCTTATACAGAAACAACGACAACGGGTTATGGAACCCGAGTAGGAAATTCTTTTAGGGCAATAGGCAGCGGGTTCCTGCTGTTCGTTGCCGGTACAGCACTGCTTTGGTGGAACGAAGGCCGTGCCGTGAAGACTGAGAAGATGCTCGAAGAGGCCGGCAGCGCCTATGTCGAGATGGCAAATCCCGACAAGAAGGACGCCTCGCTCGAAGGCGAGCTGATCTGTGGTACCGCTATGGCTACCACTGAGGACTCTCTGTCCGACGCTCAGTTCGGCATCGGCGCCAAGGCTATCTCGCTGCGCCGCTCGGTGGAGTACTACCAGTGGGTGGAGCATTCTCAGGAGCAGAAGGAAGACAAGTTGGGCGGTAAGGAAGTGACCACCACGACGTACACCTATTCTAAAGAGTGGGTGAGCCGTCCCATCGAGTCCAGCCAGTTCAAGGATCCCGCCTATCAGAACAAGAATACCGTGCTGGCCACCTTCGAGGACGACGAGCAGTGGGCCGAGACCGTCAAGTGGGGTGCCTACCAGCTGAACGAGAGCCTCATTCACAGCATCTCTTCCCGTGAAGGCGTTGATCTGGCCATTGCCGAGGACCTGCTGAAGCAGTTCGACAAGGCTACGCAGACCGCTTACGAGCGTTTCTATGGTGTGCAGCAGAAGACGCAGCAGCCCACCCAGCAGCCTGCTCAGCAGCCGGCTATCCCTGATTCCATCAAGGCCCTGCTTCCCGATTCTGTCAAGGCAGCCCTCGATGCTCAGCAGGCTATCAACGACTCCATCAACAATGCAATGGCTCAGGCTGAGAACAAGAAGGATCTGGAGTATGTTCACCAGGCCAGCAACGTGCTCTACTTCGGTCGCGTGCCCGGCAGTCCTGAGGTGGGTGACGTCCGCATCACCTTCGAGAAGGTTGTTCCTGCCAAGGTTACCGTGATGGCTGTTGTCGACGGCGACACCTTCAAGCCTTTCAAGGCTAAGAACGGCAAGCGCTTCCAGACCCTCGTGATGGGTAAGAAGACCGGCGACGAGATTATCGAAGACGCCCAGGATGCCAACAGCATGTGGACTTGGGCTCTGCGTATTCTTGGCGTGCTGATGGTGATTGGTGGTTTGAAGGGTATCTTCGGCTTCGTAGAGACCATCCTCAAGGTCGTTCCGTTCATTGCCGGCATCTTCGGCTGGGGTATCGGACTTGTATGCAGCATTATCGGTATTGCGTGGTCGCTCATCGTCATTGCTATTGCCTGGCTGTTCTACCGTCCGTTGCTGGGCATCAGCCTGCTGGTTCTGGCCGGATTCCTCGTATGGGTATTTGCCTTCAAGGGCAAGGACAAGCTGAAGGAACTGGCTGCCAAGGCCAAGAACAACAGCGCCGCTCCTGCACCAGCTCCCGTTCCCACAGAAGCAGAGTAAACGGAGTTTATAGTTAAGCGTTTAACAGATAATAGTCAGGGGCGCCTCCATGTTGGAAGCGCCCCTGTTTTTTTTCTGTCGGACGTAACAAAAATTCCGTCGGACGGAATTTTTTTTCTGTCGGACGGAATTTTTTTTTCGTCGGACGGAATTTTTTTTTCGTCGGACGGAACAAACGTTACATTATCTCCGTTGCTTTTTCATTTCCTCGGCCTGCTTCTGCATGGCTTCCAAACGTGCGGCCAGTCCCGACTGCTTCTTGGGATTATTTTTGTTAGCCTGGTAGTTGGCCTCCAGAATGGCCAGCAGCTTGGCGTCGTCTGTCGTCTTGCGCAGCGTCCACATGATAGCTGCCGACATGAACAGCGAAACGAAGTAGTAGAAGTTCAGACCTGAGCTGTAGTCGTTGAAGATGAAGAAGAACATCAGCGGCATGATGTACATCATCCACTGCATGACCTTCATCTGCTCGGCCTGCTGACCTACCATCTGGTCCTTCTGCTGCTGCATCGAGAACCACGTGTACACCAGCTGTGCACCGCAGAACAGGATACACGTCAGGCTGAGGTGGTCGCCGATGCCCCAGATGTTCTTGCCCCATTCAATAATCGGGTCGTACGTCGACAGGTCGCTCATCCACAGGAACGACTGTCCGCGCAGCTGGATGGCGTTAGGCACGAAGAAGAACATGGCCAGCCAGATAGGCATCTGGATGAGCATGGGCAGACAGCCGGACAGGGGGCTGACGCCGTATTTCGAATACAGCGACATCATCTCCTGCTGCTTCTTCATCTGGTCCTCGGGCTTGTCGTACTGCTTCGTGGCCTCTTCGAATTTGGGTTTCAGAACGCGCATCTTGGCCGACGACATGTAGCTCTTCTTCACCATGGGGAAGGTGATGACCTTCAGCAAGATGGTAATCAGAATCAGCACAATACCCATGTTGAATCCGAAGCCCGTCAGCCAGTCGAAGACATACAGCGTGAACCAGCGGTTAATCCAACGCAGCAGCCACCAGCCGAGGTTGACAAGCTGTTCCAAGTCGAGGTCCTTACCAAAGGTACTCTGCTGTTCAACGTCCTGTATGAGTCGGAAGTCGTTGGGACCGATGTACATCTCAAACTCTGAAGGCTTCTGACCGCTGGGGTCGAAGGCTGTCTTCAGGTGTGCCTCGAACTGCTTCAGATAGCCGGAACCTTTCTGCTCCTGAACGCTCGACAGGTTGGCGTTCTGGGCGAAGTCGTCCTTTGAGATGAGTGCTACCGAGAAGAACTGGTTGCGGAATGCCACCCAGTCCAGCCGTTCCTCCGGCTGCTTGCTCTCGTCGCTGGTGTCGCCGATGTCCTTGGCACCCCCTTCCGTCTTCTTATAATATAAAGAGGTGTAGCGGCTCTCAAACGAAAAACCCTTCTCCTGCTGGCGGCAGTGGTCGGTCCATTCAATCTCCATCTCTTTATACGACGGAGCGAAGACGTTGGCCAGTCCGCGCGTCTCGAACGACAGGCTCAGCAGGTAGTCTTTGCCCAGACGGTATTTCAGCGCAATCTCGCCGCCGTTGTTGGCCTTGGCGGTCATCGTGACGGTAGAGTCCGTCTGCTCCGAGGGCGTGAAGAACATCTCGCTGGTCACGATGTTTTCCTGCTTACCGGCCAGCATGAAGGTCATGTTCTGGTCCTTTTCGTCGAACAGCGTTACGTCCGGTTGGTCGTCGATGTTCTTGAAGTCCTTGATGACTGCCTTGCGGATGACGCCGCCCTTGGTGTCGAGCGTTAGTTCCAGCTTGCCGTTCTTCAGCACGATCTTCTCTGACGTGCCGTTCATGGCCGAGTGGAAGAGGGCAGTGGTGTCAATGGCGGCGCTGGCGACGGAATCGCCAGCCGCTGTACCTTGCTTTTTTGACGCAAGGGCAGCTTCCTTTTGGGCCTTGGCGGCCTGTTCCTGAGCGACGGCCTGAAGGCTGTCTTGCAGGCGGGCGGCCTCAATCTGTTCTGCCGAGGGCTGGTTCCACCAGCTGAATCCTATCAGTACGGCAGCAATCAGCACGAAGCCGATAATAGTGTCTCTATTCATATCTTTTTTACCTTTTTACTCTTTTACCTTTTTACCTTTTTAGGCAAATTCGGCTGCAAAGGTACGATTTTTTTTTCTTTTTCTTACCCCATTCCTTATTTTTTTGTTATCTTTGCGCTCAAATAGACAATCGAATATGAAATACAAGTCCATTTTTATCCTATTCGCAGCGCTGCTGACAGTCACCGCTGCATCAGCCCAGCGTACCAAGAACAGGAATGCTTCGAAGCCCGATACGGCTTTGATAGTCAGAAACTATATCGACTCGCTCCGCGTGTTGCGCCAGCAGCTCGACTCCGTGCAGCGCGTCAACGAGGCGTTACGTACCGAGTCCGACGACGGACGCTACTACCGCCTGTTTGCTCCTGCGACGTTCTATCATTCCGGAGCCCGCCAGGTGTTGTCGCTGACTCCTCCTGCCGGCGACGACGTGACCAATGCCGTCGATGCCGCCTTGCTGTCGCTATACATGCGCCGTCCCGACCTTATTGGCGGTTACGAGAGCCAGCTGATGAAGGCTGGAACCTTGCGTGAGGACGTCAACCAGGAGGTGAAGCAGCAGGTGGAACTCGTCGAGATAGCGGCTCCCGTTCCTGAGGCTCCTCCCGTCGATGCCCCTGTTGCTGTCGAGGTGAAGAAACCCAACTTCTGGAAGTTTAAGTTCGACGGCTCCCTGCAGTTCCTGCAGAACTACGTCTCCGACAACTGGCACAAGGGTGGTGAGTCCAACTATTCTGCCGTAGGTGCTGTGACGCTGGAGCTGAACTACAACGACAAGGACCGCGTCACCTTCGACAACAAACTTGAGACTAAGCTGGGCTTCCAGACGTCGCGTTCGGACACCGTCCATAAGTTCAAGACTAACAACGACCTGCTGCGTCTTACCAGCAAGCTGGGTCTCCAGGCTCACAAGAAGTGGTACTACACACTGCAGCTGCTGGCCTATACGCAGTTTGCCCCCGGCTACAAGTCGAACGATACCTTTGTCTATTCCGACTTCATGTCGCCCTTCAAACTGAACGTCGGTATCGGTATGGAGTATAAGGTCGAGGCGCTGAATAAGCGGCTCACCGGTTCGCTCAACTTCCTGCCCTTGTCGTTCAACTTCACCTATGTCGGACGTATGGCGTTGGCTTCGCGCAATGGCATCTCCGGCGACCATCATTCTACCGAGGACTTTGGTTCGCAGTTCACCGCCGACTTGAAGTGGCAGATTGCCGAGCAGGTGCTTTATAAGACGCGCTTCTATGCCAACACGTCCTATCACCGCACGCTGGTGGAGTGGGAGAATCAGTTCGAACTGAAGGTGTCGAAATACATCTCAGCCAATCTGTTCCTCTATCCGCGCTTCGACGACAGCAACGCCCGTGACGACGACATGGGCTACTTCCAGTTCCAGGAGTACTCCTCGCTGGGACTGACATACACGTTCTAAAAGCCCATCCCAACCCTCCCAAAGGAAGGGGGCTTAGAAAAAGATAGCTACCGCACGGGGTTAATCCTCATGCGGTAGCTATCTTTTATACTCTATAACTATCTATCCTTTCTCCCTCCCTTTGGGAGGGCCGGGGTAGGCTTCCCTATTTTTTCTCCGCTTCCGTCATGTCACCCTCAATGTAGAGTCGCGTCATTTCCACGGCACCGTTTGTACGAACGGTAATTGATTTCTTGAAGTGTCCGGGGAACTTGCCGGCTCCGTTGTACGTCACCTTGATTTGGCCCTTTTCGCCAGGCTGTACGGCAGTCTTCGTGTATTCGGGAACGGTGCATCCGCACGAGGCAATAGCCTGGTTTACCATCAGAGGCTGTTCGCCCACATTCGTATAGGTAAACACACACGTCACCTTGGGATTAGCCTCCGAGAAAGTTCCAAAGTCGTGGGTGGTCTTGTCGAATTGAATCTGTGCGGGTTTCTGAGCCATTACGCCTGTCAGCGCAATAGCCAGCATCACGGTTGTCAATATCAGTTTCTTCATTGTTCTTTCCGTTTTAAGTTCATAAATCGCCACAAAAGTAAGGCTTTTTCTTTAGAGTTGTATCCTTTCCAGCAGGTTTTTAACATAATTTATGTGCATAGCCCTCACCTTTCGGTTTTCTGGCACAAGCAATTGCCTGAACTTAAATCAGTTTTTGTTCCACTGCCAGCCTGACGAGGCTGACGGTGTTTCTTACGCCGAACTTTGCCAGTAGGCGCTTACGATACCAGTTCACGGTTTCAGTGCTCAGATGCATGTGGACGGCAATCTCGGGATTGGTCATTCCGTTGCAGATGAGGCTAAGTATGTTCTTCTCCACATCCGTCAGCACCACGTTGTTTGTTTTGCCTTTCTGGAGAATGGCTTCCACCTGCGGCGACACATACTGCTGCTTCTGCCACACGCTGACGATAGCCTCTGTCAGTTCGTCGACGGAGGAGCTCTTCAGCACATAGCCGTGGGCACCACATTCCATCATGCGCTGTATCATGGAGTATTCATCGTGAATGGTAACTGCCACTACGCGAACTTTCGGGTATTGGCTGACAATCTGCTGGCAGAATGTCACTCCGTCGCCGTCGGGCATCGACAGGTCGAGCAGCAGCACGTCGGGCCGCCGTTCCTGCAGGGCCTTCCTACAGGCCTCCAGTGTGTTGAAGGTACGGCTGACGTGCGCCTTGCCGCTGTTGTTGATCAGTTCCGAAAGTCCCTCGCACACCATCTGGTGGTCGTCAACGATATACACGTCTATCAAATATTTCTTCATAATGGTAAAATGATGTGAATGTCTGTTCCTTTGCCCTCGGCAGTAATGATGTTCAGCGTTCCGTGATAGGGTTCAATTCTTTCTCGGATATTATGGAGCCCCATGTTGTTAGAGGTGAGAGGTAAGTGGTGAGAGGTATGAGATATGCCCTTGCCGTCGTCGCTGACGGTGAGGGTTATCTCCTTCTCATCCTGCATCAGTTGAATGTCAATATGGCTGGCCTCGGCGTGCTTCAGGGCGTTGTTCACCAACTCGTAGGTGCAACGGTATAGCACGAGTTCCTTGTTTTTCTCCATACTGATGTCGCCAATAGCCTGGAACTTTGCCCCAGGTACACTTACGGCGAAGTCGTTGAGTGCAGATATCAGTCCGTTTCTCAGCAGTTCTTCGGGCATCAGGTGATGGGCCGTGCGCCGCAGTTCGACAATAATCCTATCAAGTAGCTGGATGTATTCACTCCCCTCGCTCTGTGAGAGGCCGGGAGAGCTGGGGGTGAGGCTTTTCATCCGTAGCAGCGAGAGCATGCCGCCCAGTCCGTCGTGCAGGTCGCGGGCCAGAATCTGGCGCTCCTTCGTCTCCGCCTCCAAGGCCACCTTTGCTGCCAGCAGTGCTCTCTTGCGACGGTGGACAATAACCAATAAACAATAACCAATAACCATTGTCACCAACAGGGCCACCGCCAGTCCTAACAGCCAGCGGTAAAGGCCGCGCTCCTTGTCGAGTGTGGCAATCTGCGCCTCCTTCTGGGCTGTCTCGTAAAGCACTTCCATCTGCGACAGTCCGCTCTGGTAGTTCCTTGTAGAGAGCTGTTCCTGTAATGTGCGTACCTTTTTTATATATATGGACGCCTGCTCCTTGTTGCCCAGCTGCATGTATATCTGTGCCAGGAGCTCGTAGCATCCGATATCGCCGTAGGTCGCCTCGTCGTCGTTCTCGTGTATCGACTTCAGGGCATAGTCGAGAGCCTGCTGCCAGCGGTGCTCTTTCATCGCTACCATCGTGGCGGCTGCATAGATGTCGCTGCGGGTCTCCATCATCATCTCGTCGTTCACCAGCGAGAGCCCTTCTGCCGCGTATGCCTTTGCCTTATCCAGGTCTGTGTGGCCGTCCATCAGGTAGAGCTTTGTCATTGAGGCAAGTATTTCAGGGTAGTCGCCCGTCTCTTCTTTGCGGTGTGCGTGATAGTAGTCGTAGGCTGGGAGGATGGTCTGGCGAGCCTTGTCATAGTCGCCTTCGTTGATGTATATCTTCACCAGACCTTTTCTGGGCAGTGCTGCCATCAGTGAGTCGCCTGATGCCTCGCCGGTCCTGACGGCTTCCAGATATTCTGCCTCAGCCTTTTCGTTGTTGCCCATCGAGAGCCACAGTTCTGCCACGTTGTGGTGCAGGATGGTCTGCGACTCCAGCCAGCCGTGCTTCTCGAAGATGGGCAATGCCTTCTGGTAGTACTTGATGGCCAGCAGTGCCTTGTCCTGCATGTTGTAGAGGTTGCCGATGGCGCCGTAGAGCTGCGACAGGTTGTCGTCGATGTCGCTCTCGCTGTAGCGCTTGTCGTTTTTCATGGAGTCGGTGACGGCGAGTGCCCAGAGGAAGTAGCGTTCTGCCTCTTCATACTTTTCCTGTCCGTAGTTTTGCAGCCCCAGGTTGTAGAGGGCGCTCTCACGCATGTTTTTGGAGTCCGTCTTGTAAGTCAGGGCGAGCATCTCGCGGCAGTAGCGGTCGTGCTTCTCGCCGTCTTTGCCTAGATAACCGCGTATCAGGATACTGTAACAGTTCAAGCGGTCCTTGTCGCTGAGGTGCTTGCTGTTGTTAAGTACTTGTTCAGCCGAGTCCACTTTGGCATTGCGGTGGTCGGTATAGCCTTTTACTGTCATGCAGACAGCCAGGCACGCAAAAAGGATAATTTTTCTCATTCTGCCTACAAAGTTATCTATTTTTCTCCATATTCACCACCCAAATGGGTGGAAAATCGACAGCCTTACGCTAAATCCACCCTTTTGGGTGGCTGAATCATGGAAAAAAACGATTATCTTTGCGGAAATATGTATTAATTAATCCAGTGACCTATGAATATGAAAAGACTGTTATTGATGCTGATGGTGATGTTCGCCTTTGCAGTGAATGCTGATGCACAGGGTTTCCTGAAGAGACTGAAAGAGCGTGCTATCAATGCTGCTGAGAATGCCGTAGAGCGTAAGGTGGAACGTAAGGTCGACAAGGAGACCGACGATGCGATGGACGAGGTGCTCGACGGCAAGAAGTCCAGCAAGAAGAGCAAAAACGACGATGCTGACGCCGAGGACGATACCCCCGACGCTGTGGCTCAGAACCAGAAGAGCGACTTCGTTCGTGGTAGCGTGATTCTCTTTGAGGATGATTTTGCCAACGAGCAGCTGGGTGAGTTCCCTTCGAAGTGGGATATCAGCGACGGTAGTATCGAGGTCGCCTCTGTCAATGGCAAGAAGTATGCGCATAGCAATGCTCCGTCCAGCGTTTTCTCACCATTGATGGAGAACATGCAGTCTTATCTGCCTGATGTCTTCACCCTTGAGTGGGATGTATTCTATTGCAAGCCGGGCGATATTGACCAGGCAGCGCAGCAGATTACTTTCTATTCTGGGAAGGATGAAGTCGGCTATATTTATTTGATGTATCGCCCGGGTTCTCCTGATAGCTACGGTAACTATCGTCTTAAGAAGGGCGGAGGTTCTGGCGACGAGGTAGCTGGTCAGATTGAGTGGGATCATATCCAGAAATATGTCAAGTTTGGCCAGTGGAATCACTTTGCCATTTCGTTCAATAAGCGTGCTTTTAAGTACTATATCAACGGCAACCGTGTCATCAATCTTCCGAATGTGAAGGCTCCCAGTCGTTTTGAATACTACATTCACTACGGCGAATATCCCTATCGCGGCGTAGGCCATGTGGTCATTGCCAAAGGTGCTAAGGATCTTTATGAGAGAAATACTACAGACATGTCTGCCGTTGAGAAGGCCATTGCCGAGACGGGTAAGTTCGTGACTAACAATATCTTATTCGAAACCGGTAAGGCAACGCTGAAGCCAGAGTCAATGGAAGAGATTCAGAAAGTGGCCGACTATATGAAGAAGAACCCGACGGCTCGCTTCGAGGTGCAGGGCCATACCGACAACCAGGGCTCTGACAAGATTAACGACCCGCTCTCGCAGCAGCGCGCTGAGGCTGTCGTCAAGGCCCTCGAACAACTGGGCTGCGATCCGTTCAATATGCGTGCCGTTGGTAAGGGCTCACACGAACCCGTCGCCGACAATAAGACCGACGATGGTCGTGCCAAGAACCGCCGCGTCGAGTTTATCAAGAAATAAAAGAAACATATTAATCATAAGTGCATGAGGGATTACCTTCGTGCACTTTTTTTTACCATAGGAATTTTGTATTGCAAACTTTGGAATGTACATTGCAGGCTTTGAAATGTACATTTCAGGCTTTGCAATATACATTGCAGGACGTGAAATATAAAATTATGGGACGTGAAATGACTTTGCAACATAGATGCGTAAATTATTCCAATTATGCAAATAAAATTATGTAAATAAAATAATTTATAAGGCCTGACTGGTTCCTTTTGTTATACACCACCCATATGGGTGGTAAAAATGTTGATATATTGAAATTTGTGGGCTATGAAATAGTCTGGCTTACGGAAATGTCGTATCTTTGCCTAAAGTTACTTTCAAAACGATAAAGACGATGAAGAGAATTATGTTTATGTTGGCAGCGCTGCTGATGCTAAGTACGGCAGACGCCAATGCACAGGGATTCCTGAAAAAGCTGAAGCAGAAGGCCCAGGCCGCTGTCAGCAGCATCACAGGTACAGAGAATGAAGATAGTGAAGAACAGCAGGATGCCGACAGCGACGAGCCTGCCGATCCCTCAAACCTTACTGTGGCTCAGGGCAACGACATCGTGCCCAAGCGCAAGACGTCAACCATCACGTGGGACGGCACCATCACACCCAGCAAGGCTTCTACAGCGTCGGCGCTGATGAAGGAACTGCCCGCGCTGCCCTCTGCCGAGAAGATGGCCCGCAGCACGATGGAGGAGCGCGATGCCTATACGCAGAAGATAGCTGCTGTCACCCTGCGTGCCGAGCAGTTGCAGAAAGGCAGCGACGAGTGCTCCGACGCAGAGATGGAAGCCCAGCGCCAGAAATGGGAGAACAAGATACAGGACATGTTCGGACTGACGAAAGAAGAGTTTGCCATCCTGAACGACGAGAATGCCAGCGAGGCCAAGAAGGAGCCTATCCGCCAGAAGATGCTGTCGAAAATCATAGGTACTGACGGTGCTGATATGGCTGAGATGAAACGTTTCGAGCAGATGAGCGAGAAGGAGCAGGAGGCTTATATCAAGGCTCATCCTGACTTTATGCAGAAAATGATGAAGATAGGCCAGAACGCAGGCAACTTCGCCAAGAATGCCAACAAGATGACGGAAGCCCTCAACGGATATACGGCTAAGCTGGGCAGGCTGATGCAGGACTATGTAAAGGCTTTGGAGCGCGAAGAGCAGCACAGCTATGAGGGCATTGCCAAGAAATATAATGGCAAGCTGAAGATACTGTACGACCAGATTTGTGCCTCGGACGACGCCGTAAGGGTGGATGCCCTCTATGCCGAGGCCGACGAGTTGCTCTATAAGTATCGCCTGGAGGCTGCAAAGGAGTATCGTGCTTCGCTGCAACGCCAGATTGCCGAGGCCAAGAAGTTTGCTGCTGAATATGCACGTCTGTCGAAGGAGGTGGTTGCCAGCGGTGACCTGCCAGAGTGTGCTATCGGACGTACTGACCTGAATGCAGTCATCATGGTGGGTAACCTGTTGGATGAAGCCTACAAGGAACTGCCTGAACTGGAGTCTCTGCCCGTTTGTCGGGAGGTGCTTTACACACTGCCTAAAGGCTGGAGCTTCGGCGTGTGGGAGTGTCGAGGATTCATGGGAGCCGTTGATGGCTTCAAGGCAGGGAGCAGCTGGCCACTCTTGGCCGACAACCGTACGGGCGATCATGCGGAGTACGCTGTCGTAGAGAATGGCAATTTCCGCAAGATCAGCGAGAGTGAGCTGGAGAAAATCAACAAACAGGCAGACCAGCGCCTGAAGAGCGCAAGCAAGAACAATCCGCCTTATGGCACTTACAAGAGCCGCAGTGGACTGCGTGTGGTGGAATACAGTAAGACAGGTGAGCTGATTGTCAACGGCATGACTACGTTTTACCCCGTTGCCTTTACGGCTAAGGACAACGCGCTGGAATGGATTATCCTCAGTGAAGGCGATATCGTGAAGTGTACTTATAAGCTTTAAATGTTAAACGAAATAAAATATTTTTTGCTGTGGCTCCTGCTCGTGACGGGCAGCGCCACAGCTTTTTCAGTCAATTACCAGAAGGTCTTCAGTACTGACTGGACGGAAGCTGAACGCTATGTCCGTGAACACCATGAGGACTGGGAGAAAGAGTTCGACCTTTTTGGTGTCGACAGTCGTATGGCTGAGGCTGTTGTCTTCCCTGAACTTATCCGCTATTCCATGTGGAAGGACGAGATAGAGCGTGCTGCTGTCAATGGGCTATACATCAGCAAGGGTAGGGAAGGTGCTAACTTCTCGATAGGCCGTTTCCAAATGAAACCCTCGTTTGCCGAGGAGGTCGAGCAGGCATGGAACGCATCTCCGCTGGCCAAGGAGTATGGCTTTTCGTTCAATCTCGCAGATAATAACGAAGCCCGTCGTTCGCGGGTGCGCCGTCTGAGCACAGAAGAAGGACAATGTCGTTATCTGGTCATCTTTATCCGTCTGCAGCAGCAGCGTCTTCCCCAATTACAGAAAGTGTCGAAAGAACAGCAGGTCCGTCTTTTGGCCACAGCCTACAACCGTTCGTTCTCAGCATCCTGGCAGTCGCTCTGCAAGATGCAGCACGAACGTCATTTCCATACCGACGTCATTAAAACCCGCAGCACCCGCTTCTATTGCTATGCAGCCATCGCTGCACAGTGGTTTTCAAAGAAAGTATCAAGAAAAACCGAGAAATAGAAACAATTTGGTGGTTTCTTTGGTGATTTCGCAAATAATTCGTAACTTTGCAAGCCAAATCAGGATTTAATGCATTAAACAAATATATTATGGCTAAAATGAAAGGCGCCATTGTGGTTGATACTGAAAGGTGCAAGGGATGCCAGTTGTGCATCATTGCTTGCCCCCAGAAGGTTATCGCCCTGGCCAACAAAGTGAATCTGCACGGTTATCCCTATGTGGAGGCTGTCAACGAGGAGGCCTGCGTGGGCTGTGCTTCGTGTGGCATTGTCTGCCCAGACGGTTGCATCACCGTGTATCGTAAAAAAATGGAGGAGTAAGAGAAATGGAAGAGAAAGAAGTTGTATTGATGAAAGGCAATGAGGCTATTGCCCATGCTGCTATTCGTTGCGGATGCGACGGCTATTTCGGCTATCCTATTACTCCGCAGAGTGAAGTGATTGAGACGCTGGCTGAGCTGAAGCCCTGGGAGACCACTGGTATGAAGGTGGTTCAAGCTGAGAGCGAGCTGGCCTCTATTTATATGGTCTATGGCGCTGCCGGAGCCGGTAAGCGTGCCATGACTTCGTCGAGTTCTCCTGGTATCGCGCTGATGCAGGAGGGTATCACTTATATGGCTGGTGCCGAGGTACCGGGTGTGTTTGTGAACGTTCAGCGCGGCGGTCCCGGACTGGGAACCATCCAGCCTTCGCAGGGTGACTATTTCCAGGCTACCCGTGGCGGTGGTAATGGCGACTACAAGGTCATTGTGCTGGCTCCGTCAAGTGTACAGGAGATGGCCGATTTCGTAGACCTGGCCTTCGAGCTGGCATTCAAGTATCGCAACCCTGCCATGATTCTGAGCGATGGTGTCATTGGTCAGATGATGGAGAAGGTGGTGCTGCCGCCGTTTAAGCCCCGTCGCACCGACGAGGAGGTGATTAAGCAGTGCCCGTGGGCTTCTACTGGTAAGCCGAAGGGTGGCCGTGAGCGTGTGGTGATTACCTCTTTGGAGCTGAAGCCTGAGATTATGGAGCAGCGTAACATCGCCCTTCAGGAGAAATATGCTAAGATTCAGGAGAACGAGGTTCGTTTCGAGGAGCAGCAGATGGACGATGCTGAATATGCTATCGTGGCCTTCGGCAGTGCTGCCCGTATCGCAGAGAAGTCTGTAGAGATTGCCCGTGAACAGGGTATCAAGGTAGGACTGTTCCGTCCTATCACGCTGTTCCCATTCCCCATCAAGGAGATTACGGCGCTGTCGAAGAAGGTAAAGGGTATCCTCGTGGCTGAGATCAATGCCGGACAGATGGTACAGGATGTTCGCCTTGCTGTGAACGGTGCTGTGCCCGTAGAGCAGTTCGGTCGTCTGGGTGGTATCGTTCCCGATCCTGAAGAAATCGTTGAAGCACTTAAAAAGGTTATGTAAGCTATGGATAGAAATCAAATAGTTCAACCAGAGAACATCGTCTGCAAGAAGCCGACGCTGATGAACGACAACAATATGCACTACTGCCCGGGCTGTAGTCACGGTGTGGTGCATAAGCTCATTGCCGAAGTCATCGAAGAGATGGGTATGGAAGACAAGGCCGTAGGTGTATCGCCTGTAGGCTGTGCCGTCTTCGCGTACAATTATATAGATATCGACTGGCAGGAGGCTGCCCACGGTCGTGCTCCCGCACTGGCTACGGGTATCAAGCGCTGCTGGCCTGATCGTCTGGTGTTCACCTATCAGGGTGACGGCGACTTGGCTTGTATTGGTACCTGTGAGACCATCCATGCCTTGAACCGTGGCGAGAACATCGTGATTATCTTCGTCAACAATGCCATCTATGGTATGACGGGAGGTCAGATGGCTCCAACGACGCTGATTGGTCAGAAGACGTCGACCTGTCCTTATGGCCGTGACCCGCAGCTGCATGGCTATCCCCTGAAGATGGCCGATATCGCTGCTCAGTTGGAGGGTACCTGCTACGTCACTCGTCAGAGTGTTGAAAGCGTAGGCTCTATCAACAAGGCCAAGAAGGCACTGCGCAAGGCTTTCGAAGCTTCTATGGCTGGTAAGGGAAGCTCGCTCGTAGAGTTCGTCTCAACGTGTAACAGCGGTTGGAAGCTGACTCCTGCTAAGGCTAACGAATGGATGAAGGAGAACATGTTTCCCTTCTATCCCAAGGGTGACTTGAAGGACACGACGGGATTATAATTAAGAGTTAAGAATTAAGAGTTAAGAGAATATGAAGAAGCTGTTTGTTCTTTTCGTATCGGGTCTGTTGTCGCTGACGGCAACGGCACAGCAGTCTGACTTGGTTGGTTCGTGGCAGCTGTTGGATGCCAATGGCAATCCCAGGACTTACGTGAAGGTTTTCATGCCTGACGGCAAGTTGCTCGGCCAGAGCTTCAATGACGACTTCACTGTCAGCAGCGTGTGGTTTATGTCGAACTACAAGGTGTTGAACGACTCGTCGTATGTCGATCATGCCTTCTATCATTCGAACATCCTCTATGAGCGCGACTATTTCGTGACTTTCCACAAGGAGAGCGACAGCCTGTTGGTGAGCACATACATCGACTACAGAATGAACAATCTGGGTGCTATCATGACAGAGCGTTGGAAGAAGATGAATCGTGAGCTGCCCGTCTATACTGACGCCGAGTGGAAGGCACTGCAGCAGAAGTCGATGGCAGAGTTCGACCGCTTGCCCCAGGAAGGACAAACTGTTGAGCAATATGCTCAGAAGCTTTATGACAAGGCCCAAGACTACCAGAAGTCCAACAAGCTGGACCGTGCCTGTGAGGCATTGCTCATGAGAGCAGAGTTGGACACAACCAATTTGGCATGGCAGAAGGATGCCGCTCAGTTCTTCTTGTATAGACATATGGCACCTGCCGCAGCAGAAAAGATAGTCAACCGCATCATCCGCCTCGCTGAGGCCCAGGCACCCACACCCACCGATACCAGTGTGGTGCGAGCCTATCGAAATCTGGCATATATGTACAGCTATAGAGGCAACAATGCTTTGCCGCAAGTGCGTAGTACCATCAACAAAGTCATCGATATGGAGACCAAGGCTGGTCATCAGCCCTCGGAAGGATATGGCTTGGACTATTACGTATTGGCTGAAACCTATTTGCCCGAAGGCAACTTCAAGGTAATGGGCGACTGTATCGAGAAGTGCATCAACATCCTGGAGAAAGTTCCCAATGTGTTTAAGGCGCAGATGGGCGAGGCTTATATGTTGAAAGGTATTAGCCTGATCCGTACAAATCGTATTCACGAAGGCATCGAAGTCTTGCTGAATCAGGCGGTTCCGAATTTTTTGGCTGAAGATAGCCCAGTGAAGGAGAAAGTGCCCCTGATGGTTTATCCGTTGGTTTTCAATGCCTATGGGGATTTGATAGAAAAGAATCCCAAGGACAAGAATCTGCTGAAGGAGTATCAGCAGTTCATGGCCGACAAGCTGCTCGTTGCTGTGTTCAACAGTACCGACAAGAAGCGTAACCTCTTTGGTGAATACTACGTTGTGGAAAACGGCTCTTGGAACGTGGAGAATCCTGTACCATCATTCGACAATCTCCGTTTTGTGCTCCAGAAGGGAGACGAGCATATGGAAGTCGTCAAGGATTCTGAAGATGAGCAGGTCGGCATCATGAGAATTGATATCGTCGACGCGGCCAAGAAGCAGGAAGTGATTAACAAGTGGAAGGCCTACAAGAAGGATAAAAAGGTTAAAAAGTAAAAAGGTAAAAAAGTAAAATATGAAGAAAGAAATCATCATATCCGGTTTCGGTGGTCAGGGCGTGCTCTCGATGGGTAAGATTCTGGCCTATAGTGGACTGATGGAGGACAAGGAAGTGACGTGGATGCCCGCTTACGGTCCCGAGCAGCGCGGTGGTACGGCCAACGTGACGGTTATCGTCAGCGACGAGCGTATCTCGTCGCCCATCCTCAGTAAGTATGACATCGCCGTAGTGCTGAACCAGCCTTCGCTGGAGAAGTTCGAGCCGAAGATCAAGCCCGGCGGCATTCTGATCTACGACGGCTTCGGCATCATCAACAAGCCCACGCGTAAGGACATCACCGTCTACGAGATCAATGCGATGGACAAGGCTGCCGAGATGAAGAACGGTAAGGTGTTCAACATGATTGTGCTGGGCGGATTGCTGAAGGTGGCTCCCGTGGTGAGCGACAAGGGCGTAGAGAAGGCTCTGAAGAAGACGCTGCCCGAGCGTCATCATGCGCTGATTCCCCTGAACATGGAGGCGCTGAAGGAAGGTGCAAAGATTATTGAGCAGAAATAACTTCGATAATAACGAGAAAATCGGGCTGACTATTTGGTTAGTTCGATTTTTTTTCGTAAATTTGCGGGAAAATCTTTATTAGTATGAAAACTAAAAACTTATTATTAGCTTTGATGTTGTTGTGGTCTGCCGGTGCTGTGGCAGCCGACAACGCGCCAGAATGGCGTAATGCAGCAGTGAACCAACAGAATCGTGAGGCACGTCGTGCCAACTTCTTTGCCTTCGAGACGGAAGACTTGGCGAAGGCAGGCGAGAAAGCGGCCTCGTCGCGTTACCTGTCGATGGAGGGCATGTGGCGGTTCCGCTTTGTGAAGAATCATCAGGATGCTCCGGCAGACTTCTTCCGGGTGGGTTACGACGACTCGCAGTGGGAGAATTTCCCCGTGCCTGGACTCTTTGAATTGAACGGACACGGTGACCGTATCTACAAGAACATCAACTATGCATGGTGTACGACGTTCGACAATAACCCGCCCGTTGTCGGCGAGACAGAGAACTACACGGGTTCGTACCGTCGCGAGTTCACGCTGCCCGAGGACTGGCAAGGCCAGCAGGTGCTGTTTCATGTCGGTTCAGCTACGAGTAACCTGAAAGTGTGGGTGAACGGCAAGTTCGTGGGCTACAGCGAGGATTCGAAAGTAGCAGCTGAATTTGACCTGACGAAATATGTGAAGAAGGGCAAGAACCTGATTGCTATGCAGGTGATGCGCTGGTGCGACGGTTCGTATTTGGAGGACCAGGACTTCTGGCGCTTTACGGGAATTGCCCGCGAGGTGTATCTGTATGCCCGTTCTAAGGTGCATATTGAGGATATCGTCATTGGACAGGACTGGAAGGACGGCAATGGACTGCTTGATGTCAGCGTGAAAGCACCGAAGGGTACGACAGTCGATGTTCGTCTGGAAGATGCTGAAGGAAATGTTGTCGGAACAGGTGCACAGCAGACCATCGCCAGCGTGAAGGCTTGGACGGCAGAAACGCCCTATTTGTATAATGTCTTTGTCACCTTGAAGAAAGGCGACAAAGTGTTGGATGTGGTCAAGCAGAAGGTGGGCTTCCGCCATGTGGAAATCAAGGGCGGGCAGCTGCTGGTGAACGGCAAGCCTATATTAATAAAAGGTGCTGACCGCCACGAACTGGATCCTGATGGCGGCTATGTGGTATCGATAGAGCGCATGAAGCAGGACATCCGCATCATGAAGCAGCTGAACATCAATGCCGTGCGTACGAGTCACTATCCCGACGATCCCCGTTGGTATGACCTGTGCGATGAGGCCGGTTTGTATCTGGTGGCTGAGGCCAATCTGGAGAGTCACGGCATGGGCTACGGCGAGAGCACGCTGGCCAAGCGCGAGGACTTTGCCCAAATGCATTTGGAGCGCAACCAGGCCAATGTGCTGACGCTGCGCAACCACCCGTGCATCTTGATTTGGAGCTTGGGTAACGAGGCTGGCTATGGTCCTAATTTCGAGAAGTGCTACGACTGGATCAAAAGTGTGGATACGACGCGCCCTGTGCAGTATGAGCAGGCAGGACATGGGGGAAAGACTGACATCTTCTGTCCTATGTATATGGGCTATGCTGATTGTGAGAAGTATGCCCAGGGCGACAATCCCCGCCCGCTTATCCAGTGTGAGTATGCCCACGCCATGGGTAACTCCATCGGAGGTTTCAAGGAGTATTGGGACATCATCCGCAAATACCCTAAATATCAGGGTGGCTTCATCTGGGACTTTGTAGACCAGGGACTGCGCGACAAGAGCCCGATTACCGGCAAGGAAATCTTTACCTATGGCGGTGACTACGGACGCTATCCTGCCAGCGACTATAACTTCAACTGTAATGGCATCATTGCCCCCGACCGTCGTCTGAATCCGCATGCCTACGAGGTGCAGTACTACTACCAGAATGTGTGGATTGCCGACAAGGGACTGAAGGACGGAAAGATTGAGATTTACAACGAGAACTTCTTCAAGTCGCTCGATGACCTGGAGTTGGAGTGGTTTGTTGGTGGTGCAGGTGGCAAGCATCATCATGGCGGCGACCGTCCCGAGGGAATGACCTTCGGACATGGTGGCAAGGCCGACATCAGTGGCATCGCCCCGCAGCAGCGCAAAGTCATCACTATCGATGCTATGCAGAAGACGATAGCCCGTGTGCTGGGACATCATGGCGACCAGGAGATTTTTGTCGTTTTCCAGTTGAAGGCCAAGGACCAACAGCAGTATGTTGACAAGGGACAGGTGATGGCCCGTCAGCAGTTTGCGCTGAACGACTATCAGTTCCCGGAACTGAAGGCTGAGCAGGCTGAGGTGGCCAAGGAGGAGACGAAGAGCTATGTGAAGCTGACGGCTGGTGGTACGACGCTGACCATTGGCAAGGGCTCAGGACTTATCGATTATCTGGATGTAGACGGACAGCCGATGCTGGTGGACCGTCAGTCCATAGTTCCCGAATTCTGGCGTGCTCCGACGGATAATGATTATGGTGCATGGATTCAGCAGCGCCTTGGCGCCTGGAAGTCGCCCGAAATGAAGGTGAGTGGTTTGACTGTAAGCGACAATTGCGTTGTCGCCAACATAACCCTCCCGCTGGCAGCATTAACGCTGACCTACACGCTGCAGGCTGACGGCTCGGTGCTGGTGCGCCAACAGATGGAGCCTACGGGTGATACGAAGAACCAGTGGCTGTTCCGCTATGGCATGCAGTTGCAAATGCCTAAGCAGTACTGTCAGGTGAAGTACTATGGTCGTGGCCCACACGAGAACTACAGCGACCGCAAGAGCAGCGAGTTTATTGGCGTATACCAGTCGGATGTAGAGGACCAATATTATCCCTATGTCCGTCCGCAGGAGAGTGGCAACCACACCGACGTGCGTTGGTTCCAGGTAACCGACGGACAGCGTGGACTGGAGTTCCGCAGCAATGCCCCGATGGAGTGCTCCGCACTGCCGTATCTGGTGGAAGACTTAGACGCGGGACCAAGAAAGGAACACAGCTGGGGGCAGCATAGCGGTGATTTGTTGGAGCGTCCGCTGACACAGGTTCATATCCAGCAGCGCCAGATGGGACTGGGATGTATCAACTCATGGGGTGCATGGCCCGAAAAGTCCTACCTGCTGCCGTTGCAGAAGTATGACTTCACGTTTGAGATTCGCCCCGTGAAGTAAACAACGGATTTATATAACAACGGATTTATACAACAACGGATTTCACGGATTAAACGGATTTTTTACCTCATGATAATCAGTAGTGGGGTAATCCGTTTAATCCGTGAAATCCGTTGTATGTCGCTGTTAGTATTGCCGCAGGGCTGCTAACAGTTCGTTGTTTTCTGTGCGGTTGCCGATGGTGACGCGCAGACAGTTCTGGCAAAGCTGAATCTTGTGGCGGTTGCGAACAATGATGCCTTTGTCGACCAGGTAGTTGTAGATGGCATTCGCATCAGTCATACGGGCCAAGAAGAAGTTGGCGTCGGTCTTGTAGAGCTGTTCACAGATAGGCAATTCCTGAAATGCCTGCATCAGTCGGGTGCGTTCAGCCAACAATATCTTGACGTACTTATCGATTTCGAAGGGGTCCTTCAGCATCTCCAAGGCTTGCTGTTGGGTGAGCTGGTTGACGTTATAGGGATATTTCACCTTATTATATATATTGACAATCTCCTTCGAAGCGAAGGCCATGCCCAGACGGATGGCTGCAGAGCCCCACGCTTTCGACATCGTCTGAAGGATGATGAGGTTGGGGTGCGTGGGCAGTTCCTGTCGCAGCGACAGCTGCTGGGCAAAGTCGATATAAGCCTCGTCAACAATAACGATACCCTCGAAACCTTCTATAACCTTTAGAATCTCGTCGCGGTTCAGCGAGTTGCCCGTGGGATTGTTGGGTGAACAGAGCCAGATGATTTTTGTGTTTGCATCGCATGCAGCCAACAGCTTTTCTGCTTGAAACTCGAAGTTCTCGTCGAGCAAAACAGGACGATACTCTACGTCGTTGATGTCGGCGCATACCTTGTACATGCCGTAGGTGGGCGCAATGGCTACGACGTTGTCGCGACCGGGATTGCAGAAGATGCGGTAGGGTAGGTCGATGGCCTCGTCGCTGCCGTTACCGAGAAAAATCATTTCCTCGGGAACACCCTTGACCTTCTTCAAAGCACTCTTCACTTCGCGCTGCAGTGGGTCGGGGTAGCGGTTGTAGGGAGTATTGTACGGATTCTCGTTGGCATCGAGAAAGACGTGAGCCTCCTTGCCGGAATACTCATCGCGAGCGCTACTATACGGAGCCAGACTCCAAATATTTGGACGTACCAGTTTCTCTAAGCTAATCATAAAGTTCAAAGTTCAAAGATCAATGTTCAAAGATTTAATGCGCACCGTCATCGCGTTCTTGTGAGCGTCAAGCTGTTCGGCTTCTGCCATAAGTTCTACGGCACGACCAATTTGGCGAATGCCCTCTTCCGTCAGATGTTGGAAGGTAATCTTACGGCAGTAGGAGTCGAGGTTGACACCATTGTAAGCTGTCGCATAACCATGAGTGGGCAGGGTATGGTTGGTGCCGCTGGCATAGTCGCCGGCACTCTCGCAAGCATAGGGGCCGAGGAATACGCTGCCGGCATTGACGACACGCTCGGCCAGCTGCTCGTAGTCCTTTACCTGCAGGATGAGGTGCTCTGGTGCATAGAGGTTCGAGAGGGCTATCATCTCGTCGACGGAATCGACGAGCACATAGCAGCTGTTTTCCAGGGCCTTGGCGGCAATCTCCTGACGGGGGAGCAGAGCCAGCTGGCGTTCAACCTCAGCCTGTACTTCATTCAGCTTCTGCTCAGAGGTAGTAATGAAGAGCACCTGCGAGTCGATGCCGTGTTCTGCCTGCGACAACAGGTCGGCGGCCACAAATACGGCATTGGCCGTTTCGTCAGCCAGCACACAGACCTCACTGGGTCCTGCCGGCATGTCGATAGCCACTTCGTCGAGCGATACATGCTGTTTGGCTGCCATCACATATTGGTTGCCAGGACCGAAAATCTTAAAGACTTTAGGCACGCTTTCCGTACCGTAAGCCATTGCACCGATGGCCTGTACGCCACCAATCTTATAGATTTTGCTGACGCCGGCAATGCGTGCAGCCACAAGGATGGCGGGATTTACCTTGCCTTCCTTATTTGGCGGCGTGCAGAGCACAATCTCTTTGCAGCCGGCAATCTTGGCGGGAGTGGCCAGCATCAATACGGTAGAGAAGAGTGGGGCAGTGCCTCCGGGAATGTAGAGACCAACACGCTCGATGGCAACACTCTTCTGCCAGCAAGTGACACCCTCCTGTGTCTTTACCTTCTGGCCTACGAAACGCTGGGAGATGTGGAACACCTTGATGTTATGGTGAGCCAGAATGATGGCATCGCGCAATTCGTTGCTGACCAATGTCTCGGCTTCGTCCATCTCTGCTTCGCTGACGGCAAGGTTGGTGAGTTCGGCCTTGTCGAACTTCAACTCATACTCGCGTACAGCCTCGTCGCCACGCTGCCTGATATCAGCCAGTACGGTACTCACCGTCTCGTTGAGCTTCGTCAGGTCAAGACGCGGACGAGCGGTAATCTCGCCCCACTGTTCCCGTTTCGGATTTCTATATATTTTCATTTCTCTTACCTCTTACTTCTTACTTCTTACCTCTCACCTCTTAAAGAATCATCTTTTCGATGGGAGTCACCAAGATACCCTGGGCACCCATTTCCTTCAGTTTGCCGATAATCTCCCAGAAACGCTTCTGGTCGAGCACCGTGTGAACAGAGCACCACTCCTCGTCAGCCAGGGGAATAATCGTGGGACTCTTCAGACCCGGAAGTACGTTGATGATTTCCTGCAGGCGAGCCTTCGGGGCATTCATGCGAACGTATTTCTTGTCCTCTGCATCCTTGACAGCCTTGAAGCGGAAAAGCATCTCGTCGAGTGTGGCACGCTTGTCCGCACTCATGTTCTTGTTGCCAATAAGCAGGGCCTCGCTCTTCATCACCACCTCTACCTCGCGCAGGTTATTGCTGACCAGCGTAGAGCCAGAAGACACGATGTCGAAGATACCGTCGGCCAGTCCGATGCCCGGACTGATTTCTACAGATCCCGTGATGACGTGAATCTCGCAGTCGACGCCCTGCTGCTTCATATAGTCGCGCAGGATGTTGGGATACGAGGTGGCAATCTTCTTGCCATTAAACCATTGGACACCATGATATTCAATCTCCTTGGGAATGGCCAGCGACAGACGGCACTGCGAGAAGCCGAGGCGTGAGATGATGTCAGCATCCTCACCACGCTCTACGAATTCGTTCTCACCCACCACGCCGATGTCGGCTACACCGCTGGCGACGCTCTGTGGGATGTCGTCGTCGCGCAGATAGAGCACTTCCAATGGGAAGTTGCCCGACTGTACCAGCAAGGTACGCTTCGAGGCACTTATCTTGATGTCTGCTTCAGCAAGCAGGTTCATGGTGTCTTCATACAGACGACCTTTTGATTGTACGGCAATTCTTAACATAATCTTGATATCTAATCCATTATTACTTTTATTCTTCATTCTCTACCGTCCGCAACAAAATGCTCGTAGCTCCCAGCGTAAACAAGGTGCCGTCGTCGATGATGCGGCGTTCGCGGGGTGTCAGCTCAACATTATCCACAAACGTTCCCGTATTGCTGTTGTTGTCGGACAGCGTATAACGCAACTGCCCACGCTTGTCGCGACTGACGGTGATGGTGCAGTGGTTCAGGTCGACGCTGGGGTCGACAGTCTCGAAAGGCGTGTTGATGGGATTGCCCTTCTGGTAACGCCCGATGACGTTGTCGCCCATGTGTAGGGGAATAATCTGTTTGTAGTGGAACACATTCTCGATGACGACAATGCTTCCGCAGGGAGCCTCTTCGGATGAACGCTCGCCGGAGTCGTCGTTCAATTCAGCATTCTCCTGTTTCTGGGTATTGCGCAACTTCGAGACGCCAATGCGGATTCCAAACTCTTTTCCGCACTGGTCGCACTTAAACACCAACGACTGACCAGCAGTATACTTGGTCTCGTCGAACGTGATGTAGTTGTCGCACTTGGGGCATCTTACACGCTTCATGATTTATATAATTTCTATGCAGATTTCTTATAAACCCAAGCCTCGGCAAATTCATCGTTCTTACTCAGCTTGTTCAAATGTCGGTAAGCCTCGGCCTCGGATTCGTAAGAACCGTAGATGACGCGTACGATATGGTTATGGATATAGACCTCGGCATCCTTCATGCCACGGGTCTTTAGCTGTTCAACATAGTACTCAGCATTGCTTAGCTTGACCTGACTGGCCAAGACGATACAATAGGTAGAAGCTGATGGAACGTCAGACTTGGCATTTTGTTGCTTGGAATTTTCAGAAGGTTCGGGAACTTCTGTATTTTCGGCAGTTTCTGACTTCTCCTTATTCTCAGCAATCGTCTTTTGTTCTACGATGGGCTGTGCTGGAGCCATGTTGGTATCTTTCGGCATCAGCTTCGTCAGGAGGTTGCCCTGCAGGTTACTCATAGCTGTAGTTCCGAGGTCGCTGTTGGCAATAGGTGTTGCCATCAGGAAGAAAGCAACCACAGCAGCAGCTACGGCAACGGCATTGCGAATCCACGACAGCTTAATCTGTATGGCACGTTCTTCCTTCTCCTCTTCAGTGTCAATGAATTCCAACAGGGTGGGGTCTTTGGGAAGTTCGGCCTCAATGGGGGCCAATGCAGCGTTCCCTGCGAGTCTGGCTTTGCGGGCATCCTTCAGCGTGGGGAATTCACAAGCGCTAAGTCCGTAGAATTCCGGAGACAGGATGCCTGCCTCACAAGGCTCGAACTCGATGTTGCCGTCGCTGTTGACACGCAGCGTACCAATGTTCTCCAAAGTATAGTAGCCCTCCTCGCTGAGCACCTGCTTCATCTCGTCGACTTCACTCTCGATACGTCGCAAAGCCTCTGGGTAACTGATGTCAAGCGCATTGATATACGACTGGACAAGCAACGAATCGTTGATGCGCAACTGAGGATTAAAACCCAGTGTGCGCATTGGGGGGAGCAACATGTGGTCTTCCTGTTCGTAGTGGGATACAACCTGATGTGCTACAAAGCCTCCAAAATCGGGAACGATGACGCAATCATTGTCCAGAAGAAGTATTTCAATATGTCTTTGTAATTCAATCACGACTGCAAAGGTACGAATAAGCGAGCAAAAAACCAAATTTTATTTTGGGTTTTTCGTTTTTTTTCTTACCTTTGCAAGCAGAAAGTGCTTTAAGCCGAAATAGAGGCGACAAGAAAAATATATGAATAAGGTATTATACCATATTATAATTGGGGCTGTGCTGGCCTTTGTTTTGTCTGGTTGTGGACAGCAGAAATCTGTTGCTGAGCAGAAGGAGAGCACTGAGGCCAAGAAATTGCTGCAAGGTGTATGGCTGGAGGAAGATAGTGAGACGCCTGTGTTCCAAATGAAGGGCGATTCAGTTTACTATGCTGACTCTACGTCAATGCCTGCCCGTTTCCGGGTGATAGGCGATACGCTATATATCGGTTCCGAATACCGTTATTTCATCGAGAAACATACAAATCATCTGTTGTGGTTCCGCAATCAGAATGGTGAACTGGTGAAATTCGTGAAGAGTGACGATGCTGAAATGAAGGATGAGATAGAACAGCAGAAGCCTCAGATCCTGAGTCTCAATAAGGTGTTGAAGCGTGACACGGTAGTGTTTTACGACAGTCAGCGCTATCACCTCTATGTGGCTATTAATCCCACCCGTTATAAAGTTACGCGCCCAGCCATTAATGAAGATGGTATGGAGGTGGAGAATGTGTATTATGACAACATCATCCACTTGAGCATTTTCCAGGGTAGTACTCAGCTTTTCTCGCGCGATTTCCGAAAGCAGCAATATGCTGAAAAGGTGCCTGCTCAGATTCTGCAATCGTCAATATTGAACAATATGGAGTTCACCAAGGTTGATGCCAACGGTTTCCATTTCAATGTGTCAGTTTGTGTACCCGACGATGCCAGCTGTTATCTCATCGACCAGATGGTATCCTTCAGCGGGAAACCGTCCGTTAAACTGCTTGAATATTGAAAGTAACACTTCTCCAGACCGATATCCGCTGGGCTCAGCCTGAAGAAAACATTCGTGAGGCCGGCAGACTGTTCGCCGAGGCAGAACGCAGCGATTTGTACGTCTTGCCCGAGATGTGGAGCACGGGGTTTGCTACCAAGCCTCATGGTATTGCTGCCGACGAAGCATCGAATCCCGCATTGGCGTGGATGAAAGACACCGCCCAGAGACACAATTGTGCCATTACGGGTAGTCTGGCTGTGAAATTGGACGATGGCACATTCCGCAATCGTCACTATTTTGTCGACGGACGGAACGACAGCGTATCATTTTACGATAAACATCATCTTTTCACTTTCGGACACGAAAACGAGTTCTACACGCCTGGTCAGAATCATACCATCGTCGAATACGCCGGATTCCGCGTATTGCTGTTGACCTGCTACGACCTGCGCTTCCCGTGTTGGAGCCGTTATGCGGATGCCCTGAACTACGATGTTATCGTGTTGGTGGCCAACTGGCCGGAAAGCCGCCAGTCGGCTTGGCAGTTGCTGACTCGAGCCCGTGCACTGGAGAATCAGAGCTATCTGGTGGCCTGTAATCGGGTAGGAGAAGACCAGCATTGCCACTATGCGGGCTGTTCCGTTGTAGTCGACGCTTATGGTAAAGCACTGGCTCAGTGTCATAAGAATAAGGTAGAGAGTCTGACGGTTACTTTGGATTTTGCGGAGTTACAACGTCGTCGTACCAAATTCCGCGTACTCGACGACAGAGATATTCTTTAATTAAACATGAAATAATAGTTGCCGCACTATTTATTCGTGAAATTCGTGAAATTCGTGGTTAAAAAGAATGAAAAGTTTGCAAATCTCGCAAGCTTTTCGTAACTTTGCCGGATATATTCAAACTAATCAAAACGAACGAATTATGTTATCACAGCAAGACCTGAAACAGTTGGCTCAGAAAGGGATTTCTGAGGCACAGATCGAGAGACAATTAGGTGAGTTTAAAACGGGTTTCCCATTCTTGAAGTTAGAGGCTGCCGCAGCTATCGGCAAGGGCATCGTGGCTCCTGCTGAGGCAGAGCGCAAGGCTTATGTCGAGGCTTGGCAACAGTACAAGGCCGGTGGCAAGAAGGTGGTGAAGTTTGTTCCTGCCTCTGGTGCAGCCAGCCGTATGTTCAAGGACATGTTTGCTTTTGTCGATGCAGACTACGACGTACCTACCACCGATTTCGAGAAGAAGTATTTTGACAATATCGAGAAGTTCGCCTTCTACGGTGAACTCGATGCAGCCTGTCAGAAGAACAATGGCAAGGGCATTAAAGCGCTCATTGCCGAGGGCAACTACAAAGCCGTTGCTGCCAACATGCTGAAGGCTGAGGGACTGAACTACGGTCAGCTGCCCAAGGGCCTGTTGCTGTTCCACAGCTATGCCGAGGGTCCCCGTACTCCGATGGAGGAACATTTGGTGGAAGGTGCCCTGTATGCTGCATCGAATGGCGAGGCTCATGTGCATTTCACCGTTTCGCACGAGCACATGGATCTGTTCAAGGCCAAGGTGGCTCAGAAGGCTGACATGTATGCCAAGAAGTATGGCATCAAGTATGACATCTCGTTCTCTGAGCAGAAACCCTCGACAGACACCATCGCTGCCAATCCTGATGGCACACCGTTCCGCAATTCCGATGGTTCGCTGTTGTTCCGTCCTGGTGGACACGGTGCTCTGATTGAGAACCTGAACGAGATAGTGGCTGACGTCATCTTTGTGAAGAACATCGATAACGTGGTGCCCGACCGTTTGAAGGAAGATACCGTCGAGTGGAAGCAGGTGATTGCTGGTGTGTTGGTGACGTTGCAGCAGAAGGCCTTCGAGTATCTGCG
The DNA here is from genome assembly GCA_015060485.1 of Prevotella sp. GTDB lineage: Bacteria > Bacteroidota > Bacteroidia > Bacteroidales > Bacteroidaceae > Prevotella. Next base: position 34,188 of record SUYI01000019.1, read on the forward strand.
TCTGTTGGATACCGGCAAGTATACGCACGAGCAGATTGAAGAGATGATTCGTTTTGTGCAGCAAGACCTGTGCTGTCGCAAGGCTGACATCAAGGAACTGGAAGATGCCGAACTGGTTATCTATCTGCGCAACAAGTTGAACCGACCCATGCGTGTCTGTGGCGTCGTGAAGAATGTGGGTGAGCCTGGTGGCGGCCCGTTCTTGACCTATAATCAGGATGGCACAGTCAGCCTGCAGATTCTGGAGTCGTCGCAGATTGACAAGTCGAACAAGGAATATATGGAGATGTTCACCAAGGGTACGCACTTCAATCCCGTCGACCTCGTCTGTGCTGTGAAGGACTACAAGGGTAATGCCTTCGACCTGCCGAAGTATGTGGATCCGACGACGGGCTTCATTTCTCAGAAGTCGAAGAGCGGCAAGGAACTGCAGGCACTCGAGTTGCCCGGACTGTGGAATGGTGCCATGAGCGACTGGTCGACCATCTTCGTCGAGGTGCCCCTCTCTACTTTCAATCCCGTGAAGACTGTCAACGACCTGCTTCGTGATCAGCACCAGTAAAGTTGACAGTTATTAGTTGACAATTGACAATTCAAAGTTCAATGTTCAAAGTTCAAAGAATTTTATTAGCTATCGGAATGACTTCCGCAATAATGCTAACCATGACCTCCTGCCAGCAGAATTCTCATGAGAACCCTCTGCTGGCAGAGAGTTCTTTACCGTTTGGCGCACCTGATTTCAGCAAGATTCAGGTCACTGACTACCTGCCTGCCTTCGAGGCGGCCATGCAGCAGACGCGTGACAATATCCAGGCCATTGTCGACAACCAGGACTCGGCCACGTTCGAGAATACCATCCTGCCCTTCGAGGACAGCGGCCGTCAGCTGGCTCGCGTGGCCAGTGTGTTCTTCGCGCTGACTGAGGCAGACAAGTCAGACGAGCTGAGCGAGATTGAGAAGAAGGTACAGCCCATGCTGACTGACCTGCAGAACGAGATTTCGTTTAATAAAGCGTTGTTCGCACGCATCAAGCAGGTGTACGACAAGCAGCATGATCAGCTGACGGGCGAAGACCAGAAGCTGTTGGAGGAAATCTACAAGGACTTCGTGCGCAAGGGTGCGCTCTTGTCTGACGATAAGATGGCCCGCATGAAGGAGATTAACCTGCGCATCAGTGATCTGCAACAGCAGTGGGGCGATTTACTTCAGGCTGCCACTAACGACGCCATCGTGTGGGTCGACAAGAAGGAAGACCTTGCAGGCCTTTCGGAGGCGGATGTCGCTCAGTGTCAGAAGGATGCAGAGAGTCGTGGGGGCAAGGCACCGTATGCCATTGTCATCGTGAATACCACGCAGCAGGCTCCCCTTGCCAGTCTCGACAATCGTGAATTGCGCAAGCGTGTTTACGAGGCGTCGATTCATCGGGCGGACGGTACCAATCCCAAGTACAACACCTTTACGATTGTCAGCGAGATAGCCAAGTTGCGCGCAGAACAGGCCGAGCTGATGGGCTATCCGTGCTATGCGGCCTATTCGCTGGACGATACGATGGCCAAGACGCCGGACAACGTCAACAACTTCCTGAAGCAGTTGGTGGCTGCCTACAAGTCGAAGGCCGATGCCGAGACGAAGGCCATCGAGGACTTTGCCCACAACGCTTCTCTCACCTCTAACCCCTTACCTCTCACCTCTAAGTTGGAACCGTACGACCGTTTCTACTATTCGGCAAAGATGAAGAAGGCTATGCTCGACATCTCTGAGGACGAGGTAAAGCCATACTTCAACGTCGACAGCGTGTTGCTGAATGGTGTGTTCTATGCCGCCGGTCGCGTCTATGGACTGACCTTCAAAGAGCGCACGGACATCCCGACGTATCATCCCGATATGCGTGTGTTTGAGGTGTTCGACAAGGACGGTCAGTCGATGGCGTTGTTCTATGGCGACTACTTCCGTCGTGCATCGAAGCGTGGCGGCGCCTGGATGGATGCCTTTGCCGAGCAGAGCCGTCATTGGAATCAGAAGCCGATTATCTTCAACGTCTGCAACTCGGCAAAAGCCCCCGAGGGTAAGCCGTCGCTGCTGACGTGGGACGAGGTGACCACCATGTTCCACGAGTTTGGACACGCCCTGCACGGCATGCTGTCCAATTGCGAATACAACAAGCTGTCGGGTACAAGCGTCGCTCGCGACTTCGTCGAGATGCCTTCGCAGTTCAACGAGTCGTTTGCCACCATTCCTGAGGTGTTCGACAACTTTGCCCGCCACTACGAGACCAACGAACCCATGCCGGCAGAACTGAAAGAACGCATGCTGAAGAGCATCAATTTCCAGTCGGCCTACGCCCTGGGTGAGAACCTCGCAGCATCGTCGCTCGACATGGCTTGGCACATGCTGGCTTCGAAGGATGTTCCCACGCCCGACAAGTGTGCTGAGTTTGAGACGCAAGCCCTGACGCAGTATGGCATCCTCGATGCACAGATTCCTCCGCGCTACATGACCAGCTACTTCAATCACGTTTGGGGTGGGGGCTATGCTGCCGGCTATTACAGCTACCTGTGGACGGAGGTGCTGGCAGTCAACGTGGCCGACACCTTTGCTCGTCTGGGTGCCTTGAAGCCTGAAACCGGACAGGCCATGCGTGATAAGATACTGAGTCGCGGCAACACGGGCGACCTGATGCAGATGTTCACCGACTTCACAGGCATGCAGCAGCCCGACGCCGCTGCCATCCTTCGCGCCCGCGGATTGTAGAATACGTTAGAAACGTAGACGCTCAGGGTGTAGCGAAAAAGACGTTTCCTTTGACTTGTTAAGATAGTCTTAATGACTCATTCGAATAATCTCTATGGGGATATAGGGATTATTTGAATGAGTCGTTCAGATTATTCGGATAACACAAAGGAACTATCTCGATGAAGCAAAGGTGACTTGGTCCCCTATAGTTTGAGATTCTGTCCGATGAAAAAAAAATTCCGTCGGACGAAAAATAAAATCCGTCGGACGAAAAAAATAATCTGTCGGACGTTTTGCCCACCCCGCCCTGAGGCAACGACGCGTCACAGCCGCCACTTTTGCTGCCAATGCTACCACTTTAGCTGCCACTGCTGCCACTTTGCCACCACTGCTACCACTTTGCTACCACTACGGGAGTCCCTTTAAATAAAGGTATCTCGAAAGATTCGTGGTGGCATGGTAGCAAAAACACGAAATAAATTTTTTTTGAAAACTGTTACCATTGATCATTGGTAGATTGAAGACTTCTTTTGCGAAGATATCAGCAAAAACAAAGGTGTTAAAGAAATGACCTTCGAAAAAGAGGAATAAAGAACGAAGAATCATGACTAAGATTACCTTCTAGTTGCTTTGTTCCCCTTGAATATCCAAACCAAAGTAGCTAGGTGTTAGAGATCATAGGGTGATTTCGCCGCGGATGCTGCGGTTCATCAAGTCGCGAACCTGTTGTGGGTCGTCGTAATGCGACTGGAGGAACATGAGTTTGGTGACGGCACTTTCTACCGTAGAGTCGTAACCGCTGACGACGCCGGCTTCCTTCAGATGGAAACCGGTGTCGTAGCGTCCCATCTCGACGCATCCCTGCATGCACTGGCTGATGTTGACAATGACCTTGCCGTTGCGGGTGCCTTCTTTCAAAGCGTTGAGCAACCATGTGCGCTGCGGTGCATTGCCAGAGCCGAAGGTTCGCATGACGATGGCCTTGAGGTTGGGCGTGTGGATGATGTGGCGGATGAGGTCTTCGCGGATGCCGGGAAACAGCGAGAAGATGATGACGTTGTTGTCCAACCGGAAGTGGGGTGTCATGGGCTTGTCCCAATCGGGCTTGAGGATACGATCCTTGTGGTATGTGATGTTGACGCCGGCATCGGCCAGATGGGGATAGTTGAACGATTCGAAGGCATTGAACTCGTCGGCGCTCTGCTTCGTGGTGCGATTGCCGCGCAGCAGCGAACCGTTGAAATAGATACCCACTTCAGGGACGCGGGCATGACCGTCGTCGTCCTTCGCGGCAGCCATCTCGATGCTGGTAATCAGGTTCTCCTTGCCATCTGTGCGCAACTGTTCAATAGGCAGTTGCGAACCGGTGAAGATAACGGGTTTGGTGAGATTTTCCAGCATATAGGAGAGGGCAGAGGCCGTATAGGCCATCGTGTCGGTGCCGTGCAGGACGACGAAGCCGTCGTACTGGCCGTAATTGTCGGCAATGACATGCGAGAGGTCGGTCCACAGCTGTGGCGACATGTCGCTGGAGTCGATGGGCGGATTGAACTGATGGACGTCAATCTGCATGTTGAACTGACGCAATTCGGGCACAAACTGCAACAGGTGCTCGAAGTCGAGAGGCTCCAAGGCACCTGTTTGCGGGTTGCGGTTCATTCCGATAGTACCGCCTGTATAGATAAGCAATACTTTGCTTTGCATCACTCCTTAACTTCTTTAAATCCTTTAACTCCTGAGAAGTTATCCGTTCATCGACAGCAGGAACTCCTCGTTGGAGTGTGTCTGCATCAGTCGGTCGCGAATGGTGTTCATAGCTTCGATGGGGTTCATCTCGGCAATGAACTTGCGGATGATCCACATGCGGTTCAGCGTGGTCTGATCCTGCAAGAGGTCGTCGCGACGGGTGCTGGAGAGCACCAGATTGATGGCCGGGAAGACACGCTTGTTGGCCAGCATGCGGTCGAGCTGCAACTCAGAGTTACCCGTTCCCTTGAATTCCTCGAAGATGACTTCGTCCATCTTGCTGCCGGTGTCGGTCAGTGCGGTGGCGATGATGGTCAGCGAACCGCCGTTCTCGATGTTACGGGCTGCACCGAAGAAGCGCTTGGGCTTCTGCAGGGCATTGGCGTCGACACCACCGGTGAGCACCTTGCCAGAGGCAGGAGCTACGGTGTTGTAGGCACGGGCCAGACGGGTGATAGAGTCAAGGAAGATGACTACGTCGTGACCGCATTCTACCATGCGCTTGGCTTTCTCCAACACGATGCCTGCAATCTTCACGTGGCGGTCGGCAGGTTCGTCGAATGTCGAGGCAATGACCTCTGCATTGACGGTGCGTGCCATGTCGGTCACTTCCTCAGGTCGCTCGTCGATGAGCAGCATCATGATGTATGCCTCGGGATGGTTGGCGGCGATGGCGTTGGCGATATCCTTCATCAGGATGGTCTTACCGGTCTTGGGCTGTGCCACGATGAGTGCACGCTGACCCTTACCGATGGGCGAGAAGAGGTCGACGACACGAACGCTAGGGTTCGTAGTGGCCTTGTCGCCACAGAGGGTGAACTTCTCTTCAGGGAAGAGTGGGGTAAGGTGTTCGAAAGCCACGCGGTCGCGAACCTCCTGTGGGTTACGCCCGTTGATGCTGATAACGTTTGAGAGCGCAAAATATTTCTCATTATCGTGAGGAGGACGAACGGTGCACTCTACGACATCACCCGTCTTCAGGCTCCAACGCTTGATCTGCTGCGGATTGACGTAGATGTCATCGGGTGACGACAGGTAGTTGTAGTCGCTGGAACGGAGGAAACCGTATCCGTCCTGGATGATTTCCAGCACACCATTGCCCGTAATCAGGTCTCCGAAGTCGAAATCCTGACGGGGTGCGTTGTTGTAGTCGCGCATCATCGGTTCGTCCTGAGTCTGTTGGACCATCGGACGGTCGAAGATATCGACGGAAGGGATGGCTGCCTGATCCTCAATAGGCAAGTCGACGATGGTGATAAAGTCTGTTCCGTCACCAGGGTCGCCCTCCCAGACACCATCCTCGTCAGATGCTACAGCCTCTTTGGATTCACCCTCGCTGGTCTTTGCCATCTTTTCCTGTAGCTGACCAAGCATCTCGGGTGAAGGTGCCTCGTCGTTGCTGTCCGTCGCTGCTTCGGGAATGGCCTCAGTAACTTCAGCAACGGGTTCGGTTTCGGCAAACAGATCCTGTTCGGTCTTCTTCGTTGCCTTCTTCCGGGTCTTTTTTTCGGGTTCAGCTGCTGCTGGAGCTGCGGCTTCCTCAGTCTCCTCCTTCTTCTTGCGGCCGCGCTTCTTAGGAGCAGCCTCTTCTGCATTCTCGTCGGCTTTGGCTGCCTGCTCTTCCTTTTGGGCCTTCTCGGCGGCAGCCTGCTCCGCAATCAATGCATCGAGCGAAGGCTTCTTCTTTTTCTTTTCTACCTTGGTGGCTTCTTTATCATAAGCCTCACCATCAGATCCGTTGACGGCATATACCTTGCTGTTATCTTTCGCTGCAATACGGGTACGCTTGCGCTTCGTCGTGCTGACACCGGCAGCGGAGTTCTCGGCAGCTTTGTCGAGGATGGCGTAGATAACGCTCTCCAACTCGTCGTTCTGCGACACCTTTATACCCAGTTCGCTGGCTATCTCCATCAATTCGGGGATAGGAAGCTTTTCTAATTCTTCTTTCGTGTACATATCTATATACAGTAAATCGTTAAACGCTAAATAGTGGATTTTGAAAATCTTTTGGAACAATCGTGCTTCGCGGAAGGAAACACGTTTTTCTGAAATTCGGCTGCAAAATTACGGAATAATTCTGAAATGGCAAAGTTTTTAAGATATTTTTTTTGTTCTGCGCCCGACTTTTCGTATCTTTGCACGCAAAAATAGATAAAGATGGAAATCAAGCAAGCAGAATTCACGCTTTCCGCACCGATGGTGTCGATGTGTCCTAAGGATACCAAACCCGAATATGCCTTTATCGGACGCTCGAATGTGGGCAAGTCGAGTCTGATCAATATGCTGACCAACAATAAGAAGTTGGCGAAGACCTCGTCGACACCCGGCAAGACGTTGCTCATTAACCACTTTATTATTAATAAGGAGTGGTATCTGGTCGATTTGCCCGGCTATGGTTATGCCAAGCGTTCGAAGAAGGAGGTCGACAAGCTGGATCAGATGATTCGCGGATATATCCTTCAGCGCGAGCAGTTGGTAAATGTCTTCGTGCTGGTGGACATCCGTTTGGAACCGCAGAAGATTGACCTGGAATTCATCGAGTGGCTGGGCCTGTCGAGCATTCCGTTTAGCATCGTGTTCACCAAGGCCGACAAACTGACGCCTAACAAGTGCCGTCAGGCTATGGAGGCGTATAAGAAAAAGTTGTCGGAGACGTGGGACGAGATGCCGCCGATGTTCCTCACCTCGGCCGAGAAGAAAGACGGCCGCGACGACGTGCTCGACTACATTGACCAAATCAATAAGAGTTTGATGACGGCAGAGTAATCATAAACTTCAAAGCTCAAAGTTCAAAGTTCAATGGTTCCCTATCTTGACGTTCAACACCTCTCGAAGTCGTTCGGTGCGCTGACACTGTTCCGCGACATCAGTTTCTCCATTGGTGAAGGCCAGCGGGTGGGGCTGATAGCGAAGAACGGTACGGGCAAGTCGACGCTGCTCTCTATACTTTCCGGCAAGGAGGGCTATGACTCGGGCAGCATCGTGTTCCGTCGCGACCTCAAGGTGGGCATGCTGGAACAGTCGCCTGTGTTCGACCCGGACGAGAGCGTGCTTGATGCGTGCTTCAATCACCAAGGCGAAGAAGAAAAGGTGTTGAAGGCCAAACAGGTGTTGACGCAACTGAAGATTCGCGACCTCAGTCAGCGCATGGGGGAACTGAGCGGTGGCCAGCAAAAGCGTGTGGCATTGGCCAACGTACTGTTGACAGAACCTGACCTGCTGATACTCGACGAGCCCACGAACCACCTCGACCTCGAGATGATAGAATGGCTCGAGGGCTACCTCTGTCGAGGGAATCGTACGTTGCTCATGGTAACGCACGACCGTTTCTTCCTGGACCGTGTGTGCTCCGTCATTCTCGAACTCGACGACCAGACCATCTATACCTACCGCGGCAACTATGCCTATTATTTGGAGAAGCGTCAGGAGCGCATCGATAACCGTCGCGCGGAGGTGGCACGCGCCAACAATCTGTATCGCACGGAGTTGGAGTGGATGCGCCGCATGCCACAGGCACGAGGGCATAAGGCACGTTATCGCGAGGAGGCTTTCTATGAACTCGAGAAGGTGGCCAAGCAGCGGCTGGAAGAACGCCAGCTGCGCCTGAAGGCCTCGAACGTATATATCGGCTCGAAGATTTTCGAGTGCCAGTACATTTCGAAATCGTTTGGCGAGAAAGGGTCGGATAGTGAAGTCGTTATTCTCAAGGACTTCTACTACAACTTCTCGCGCTTCGAGAAGATGGGCCTCGTCGGCAACAATGGCACGGGCAAGTCGACGTTCATTAAGATGCTGCTGGGACAGGTACCCGTCGACGAGGGCCGCATCGTCATTGGTGAAACGGTCCGCTTTGGCTATTTCTCGCAGGAAGGTCTGCAATTCGATGAACAGGAGAAAGTCATCGATGTCATTACGAAGATTGCGGACTACGTAGACCTGGGCAGTGGTAAGAAACTCTCGGCCTCGCAACTGCTACAGTATTTCCTGTTTACGCCCGAGCAACAATATAATTATGTGTATAAACTGAGTGGCGGCGAGCGCCGTAAGCTGTATCTCTGCACGGTGCTGATGCAAAACCCCAACTTCCTGGTGCTCGACGAGCCCACCAACGACCTTGACATTGTCACGCTGCAAATTCTGGAGGAATACCTGCAGGATTTTCCCGGCTGCGTCATCGTTGTGTCGCACGACCGCTACTTCATGGATAAGGTCGTCGACCATCTGTTGGTGTTCAAGGGTCAGGGCGAAATCAAGGACTTCCCCGGCAACTACACGCAGTATCGCGAGTGGGAGAAATGTAGTAGTGAGAAGCAAGAAAAGAGAGGTGAGAGATTACCTCAAACCGAAAAAAAGAATCAGCAAAACATATCTCTTACCTCTAACCACTCACCTCTCACCTCTAAGCGCAAGCTTTCCTACAAAGAGAAACGCGAGATGGAACAGTTGGAGAAAGACATCGCCGCCCTTGAGGATGAGAAGAAGCGAATAGAGGAGGCCCTTTGTGGAGGCACCACCTCTGTCGACGAGATAACGTCCATGAGCAAGCGCCTGCCCGTGCTGAACGACGAGCTCGACGAGAAATCAATGCGCTGGCTGGAACTCTCCGAGATAGAAGGGTAAAAAGTAAAAAACCTCAAATCTCAAAACTCAAATCTCAAAGATAAATGATACAACAACAATATCCATCCCAACTGCTGGAGCGCGCTGTACAAGAGTTCTCGCGACTCCCGGGTATCGGTCGCAAGACGGCCTTGCGCCTGGTGCTCCACCTGTTGCGCCAGGGCGGTGAGGATGTGGAGCGCTTTACTGAGACCATCGCTCGCATGCATCAGGAAGTACAGTACTGCCACGTGTGCCACAACATCAGCGACAGCGACACCTGTCCCATCTGCAGCGATCCTCACCGCGACACGTCCGTCATCTGTGTCGTCGAGAATATTCAGGATGTGATGGCGGTCGAAAACACACAGCAGTACACGGGTCTCTACCACGTGCTGGGCGGCGTCATCTCACCCATGGACGGCATTGGCCCCAGCGACCTCGAGATCGACTCGCTCGTGAAGCGCGTCAGCGAGGGCGGCGTCCGTGAAGTCATTCTGGCGTTGAGCTCAACGATGGAGGGCGACACCACCAACTTCTACATCTTCCGCAAACTGGCTCCCTTCACCGATGTCAAGTTGAGCATCATTGCCCGCGGCATCAGTGTGGGCGACGAACTGGAATATACCGACGAGGTAACGTTGGGTCGCTCGATTATTAACAGAACACCCTTTGAAGGGAAATAATAATGACTATGGAACAAACAAGAAAATTATTGCTGGGATTGTTTACCAGCATCGTTACACTCTCGCTGCTTCTGATGCTGGCCTTTGCAACCGGTGTCATGTGTCGTGGTGCCTTGGCAGAAGAGACACAGTTGGTGTTTGTGGCAGAATGTGTCATGGAACTTTTGACATTGCTCTTTGGATGGTTTGCCTTACGCCTGTTTAAATGGAAAAAGGTACATACAGAATTGGTGGAGGGTGGTGCCATTGCCTTGCAGAAGTGGGGAGTGCTGCGCCTGACAATGCTGGAGATACCTTTGTTGTTAAACGTGCTGTGCTATGGGCTGTTTGATGTCACGGCGTTTTTCTATTTGGCTGTCATACTGTTGGTATGCCTTGTTTTTGTCTATCCGTCGGCTGGACGTTGTATCAGTGAAATAGAACCATGAAACTGAGCATAGTCATTGTCAGCTACAACGTCTGCCAGCTCTTGGACGAATGTCTCCAGAGCGTGGAACGAGCCCTCGACGGCATCGACGGCGACATCTACGTCGTCGACAACTGCTCCAGCGACGGTACTGTCGACACGCTGCGCCCCAAACATCCGCAGGTGCACTTCATTGCCAATGCTGAGAACGTCGGCTTTGCCCGCGCCAACAATCAGGCCATCCGTCAGTCCGACTCGGAATACGTGTTGCTGCTCAATCCCGATACGGTAGTCTATGAACCGACTATCAAGGGCTGTCTCGACTTTATGGACCAGCATCCTGAGGCGGGTGGAGCAGGGGTGCGCATGCTTACTCGCGAAGGCACTGTCGCTCCCGAGTCGCGTCGCGCCGTTCCCACACCATGGGTGTCAATGCTGAAGATGCTGGGCTTCACCCGTCGTTACTATATGAGTTATCTGCCTTGGGATGAGCCCTCGCAGATTGAGGTCATCAGCGGAGCCTACTGCCTGCTGCGGCGTAAGGCGCTTGACCAGGTGGGGCTGCTCGACGAGGACTTCTTCATGTACGGCGAGGACATCGATCTGTCGTACCGCCTGCTGAAGGGCGGCTGGCAAAACTGGTTCCTGCCCTTCGACATCATTCACTACAAGGGCGAGTCGACCCAGAAGTCCAGCTTCCGCTACGTCCACGTGTTCTACCAGGCCATGCTCATCTTCTTCCGCAAGCACTACGGCCACCTCAGCTTCCTGCTCTCGTTGCCTATCAAGACCGCCATCTATTTCCGTGCCTTCCTGGCACTGCTCCACATGCTGACAGACCGCTTGCAGCAATTCCTCAACCCACGAAAAGACAACCACTCATGAAAGTGTTACCCACCATCCGCCTGCGGGCCATCGAACCCGAAGACCTTGACCTGCTTTACCAGATTGAGAACGACTCCAGCCTCTGGGATGTCGGAACCACCAACGTGCCTTATTCGCGCTATACCTTGCACGACTACATCGCCACCTCAGCCGATGATATCTATGCCGACCGCCAGGTGCGCCTGGTCATCGACAACGAAGCCGGTCAGACGGTGGGCATTGTCGACCTGGTACGGTTCGAACCGCAACACCAACGTGCAGAGGCAGGCATTGTCATCCAGAAGTCATGCCGCTGTCAGGGCTATGCCACCGCAGCACTTTCCGAACTCCGTGCCTATGCCCTGCGCATATTGCACCTTCACCAGCTCTACGCCGTCGTGAAAAGCAACAATGCGGCAGCCCTTCATGTGTTCCAAAATGTGGGCTTTACAGAGCAGAATGTGCTGAAGGAATGGCTCTTCGACGGACGAAAATACCACGATGCCCATCTTTTGCAAAGTTTTTTATAAAGTTTTCGCCAAAAAGTTTTGCCGATTCGAAAATTCTATGTACCTTTGCACCCGCTAAACGACAAAAGCGACTATTCTGGTGCGTTAGTTCAGTAGGTTAGAATGCCTGCCTGTCACGCAGGAGGTCACGAGTTCGAGTCTCGTACGCACCGCCAGAACACAAGTCAAAACGAGTCGCAAAGCAAGGTGCGTTAGTTCAGTAGGTTAGAATGCCTGCCTGTCACGCAGGAGGTCACGAGTTCGAGTCTCGTACGCACCGCAATGAAAAGTAAGCAGCTCACTGGACCTCAACCGTTCGGTGAGTTTTTTTATAACTATACTAATAATATGAAACAAACCATTCTTGTTACTGGCGGCACGGGTTTCATAGGAAGCCACACCACCGTAGAACTGCAAAATGCAGGCTACAAAGTAGTCATTGTCGACAACCTCTCCAATTCCAATGCCAACGTGGTCGACGGCATTGAGAAAATCACCGGCATCCGTCCTGATTTCATTCAGGCCGACTGCTGCGATTTCGATGCTATGGAGAATATCTTCCGTAAATATCCCGATATCGAAGGCATCATCCACTTTGCTGCCTCGAAGGCCGTTGGCGAGAGTGTCGAGAAGCCATTGATGTACTACCGTAACAACCTTACTTCGCTCATCAACCTGTTGGAGCTCATGCCGAAGTATGACGTCAAGGGCATCATCTTCTCCTCGTCGTGCACCGTTTATGGCCAGCCCTCGCAGGAGCATCTGCCTGTCACTGAGGATGCGCCAATCCAGAAGGCCATGTCACCCTACGGTAACACCAAGCAGATCAACGAGGAAATCATCCAGGACTATATCCACAGCGGTGCGCCCATCAAGTCGATCATCCTGCGCTATTTCAACCCCATTGGCGCACATCCCACTGCACTCATCGGCGAGCTGCCCAACGGCGTGCCCATGAACCTCATCCCCTTCGTCACACAAACCGCTATGGGTATTCGTCAGCAGCTGAAGATTTTCGGCAACGACTACAACACACCCGACAAGACCTGCATCCGCGACTACATCTATGTTGTCGATTTGGCCAAGGCTCACGTCAAGGCGATGGAGCGCGTGCTCGACAAGCCTGAGACCGACGCCGTCGAGGTGTTCAACGTTGGTACCGGCAAGGGACTTTCTACGCTGGAAGTGGTCGAGGGCTTTGAGAAGGCTACCGGCGTGAAGGTCAACTGGGCTTACGCTCCGCGTCGCGAGGGCGATATCGAACAGGTGTGGGGCAATGTCGACAAGGCCAACAAAGTACTGGGCTGGAAGGCTGAGACGCCTACCGAGGAAGTGCTGAAGTCCGCATGGAAGTGGCAACAGAAACTGCGTGAGGACGGCATACAATAAGCCGTCGCTCGCAGACCAGACAGATACGAAAAACCTCTCGGGCTCGTTGCTCGGGAGGTTTCTTTTGCTGTGAGGTGCCTGGCGGATTCGAACCGCCGTAGACGGTTTTGCAGACCGTTGACTAAGCCACTCATCCAAGGCACCGTTTCAGCGAATAAAAGCGAAGCTCGTTCAACTTTTTGAGTGTAGGTGTCTGACCTAAGGTCAAGGCACCATTTCTTATTTGCGGGTGCAAAGGTACGAATTATCCTTGACACTACCAAACTTTTTGCAATTTTTTTTCAGCTCGCAGTCGCGACAAGGGTCTCCGCCCTCGCGAAAGTTATCGTAGCATCGCCATGCGGCATACCCCACAGCGCCCAAAATGATAATCGCCGTTAGAATATATTGCATACTTCCCATCCCATCAAATCATATCGCTCACCTCTCACCTCTAATTTCTAAGCTTGCGCAGCAACACCTTGTTGATGGCCTGAATGCGTCGGCCGCTCTTCTCCAGGTCCTGGGCAATGTCTTCGCGTACATTATTAATATTATTAAAGAAGTCGCTGAAGGCGTTCAGTAGCTGGTTGGGCTGCGCCTCGTCCTCCGGCCGGTCGGGATTCGTCACGATGCGGATGCCCAGATGCTCTACGTGCACGTCGATGTCGTTGTCGGTCATGATGGGATCGCCGTCGTAGTGAATGGCTCCCGGCTCCTTGCGGTGAATGTGCAGGCTGCGCGTGCGGAAGGTCTTGATTTTCGAGTTGTTGCCCAGCGTCTTCATAAATAGGTCGGCGGCAATCTGCGGTGCGTCCAGCACGTCGAAGGGTTCCATGACGATGACGTCCAGTTCGCCGTCCTTCATCGTCGCACCGGGTGCGATGTAGGCGTTGTTGCCGTATTGCGATGCATTGGCACAGGCTATCAGGAATGCCTTGTAGCGTTTCGTGCCCGTCTCGTCTACGATTTCGTACGTCTCCGGCTTGTATTTCAGTCCCTCCTTCAGCACGTTTTCCACGTAGGTGATGGGTCCGCGTTTGCCGGCTTCGGCGAATTTCAGCGAGATGAAAGCGTCGAACCCCATGCCGCAGGTGCAGAAGAACGGCAGTCCGTTGATCATGCCGTAGTCGAAGGCCTCTATCTGGCATTGGTTGATCAGCTCCAGCGCCTTGCTGCTGCTCATGGGGATGCACAGATGGCGGGCCAGTCCGTTGCCCGACCCCGTAGGAATAATGCCCAGCGCCGTTTTCGTGTGCACCAGTGAGCGCGCCACTTCGTTCACCGTACCGTCACCGCCTACGGCCACCACGATGTCCACTCCGGCCGCTGCGGCTTCGTTGGCTATCTCGGCTGCATTGCCGCGATAAGCCGTCTGGCGCATCTCGTAGTCGAACCGCTCGTGATCCAATATCTCTTCAATCAGCCCAGGGATGTGTTCCTTACTGCCGGTGCCCGAAATAGGGTTCACGATGAACGTTATTTTGAGTTTTTTCTTCATTCTGACGGCAAAATTACGAAATATTTCTCATTTTTTTGCACTATTTCTAAAAAAATGTGTACCTTTGCAGTCTGAAAACAAATATGTGGCTTCGGCTGCACCTATTTTTATGGGACAATTACAAGAAAAATACAAGCTTTATCGTGAGCCCCAGAAGTTTATGGAGGCTGACGTATATCCTTATTTCCGCGCCATTGAGGGCAAGCAGGGAACAGAGGTAGAGATGGGCGGTCACAAAGTCCTGATGTTCGGTTCCAACGCCTACACAGGCCTTACGGGCGACCAGCGCATCATCGATGCTGCCAAGGCGGCTCTCGACAAGTATGGCTCCGGCTGCGCAGGAAGCCGTTTCCTCAACGGAACGCTCGACCTGCACGTGCAGTTGGAAAAGGAGATTTCGGAGTTCATCGGTAAGGACGACTGTTTGTGCTTCTCGACCGGTTTCTCGGTCAATCAGGGTGTCTTGGCTATGGTAGTTGGCAAGGACGACTACATCATCTGCGACGATCGCGACCACGCCAGTATTGTGGACGGTCGTCGTCTTTCGTTTGCCAAGCAGCTTCACTACAAGCACAACGACATGGAAGACTTGGAGCGCGTGCTGCAGAAGTTGCCCTATGATGCCATCAAGCTCATCGTCGTCGACGGCGTGTTCTCGATGGAGGGCGACTTGGCTAAACTGCCCGAGATTGTCGAACTGAAGCACAAGTACAACTGCTCCATCATGGTCGACGAGGCCCATGGCATCGGCGTATTCGGTAAGCAGGGGCGTGGCGTGTGCGACCACTTCGGACTCACCGACGAGGTCGACCTCATCATGGGAACATTCTCGAAGTCGCTGGCCAGCATCGGTGGTTTCATCGCTTCCGACTGGGACACCATCAACTTCCTGCGTCACACCTGCCGCACTTATATCTTCTCGGCGTCGAACACCCCCGCAGCCACCGCTGCCGCTATGACTGCCCTGCACATCATCCAGCAAGAACCCGAGCGCATCCAGGCTCTGTGGGATGTCACCCATTACGCTCTGAAGCGTTTCCGCGAGGAAGGCTTCGAGATTGGCGACACCGAGAGCCCTATCATTCCCCTTTACGTGCGCGACGTCGACAAGACGTTCCTCGTCACCTCGCTTGCCTTCAAGGCCGGCGTGTTCATCAATCCCGTCATTCCGCCCGCCTGTGCCCCGCAGGACACGCTGGTGCGCTATGCCTTGATGGCCACCCATACCAAGGAGCAGGTCGACCGTTCCGTTGTCGCACTGAAGAAAATCTTTGTAGAGCAAGGGATTATTAAATAATAATTGCCAAAAAATTTGCACGGGTGCAGAATTTTTCGTAATTTTGCACCCGCTTTTTAAGGCACGGGGCGTAGCGCAGTTGGTAGCGCACCTGGTTTGGGACCAGGATGTCGCAGGTTCGAGTCCTGTCGCCCCGACAAAAGAAAAGGCTATTGTGTTGAAACCAACATGATAGCCTTTTCTTATTGCACTCTTTTTGTAAAAATCCTGTGAATAATTTGTGGGTGTCATTTTTATTCACTATCTTTGCAATCATATTTCCGACTAAAAATATGAATGCTAAAACAGTAAACCTCCAGGAATGGGAGCCCTTCGGCGGCGGAGGGTTCGGGACGTCCTGTTTCCGCGTCACATAGAAGGGACAGGTGGGTGGCTTTCGCCCGAGAAAAGTAAAAGGGAGTCCGAATGGAACTCCCTTTATTGTTTGTTTGGAATAAATTTTTGTTGTTTTGTTTTCTGCGGCGTTATGCTTCAGGAATTACCGAAACCACGCTCTTGTCGCGCTTGCCCTTGTGGAACTGAACAGTACCATCGCAGAGTGCGTACAGCGTATCGTCCTTACCCATAGCCACGTTGTTGCCTGCGTTGTGCTTTGAGCCACGCTGGCGAACGATGATGTTACCAGCAACAACTTTCTGACCACCGAAAATCTTCACGCCAAGTCGCTGAGCTGCTGACTCGCGTCCGTTCTTAGAACTACCTACACCTTTTTTATGTGCCATAATGTGTTCCTCCTGATTTTAAGCGATTACTGATTTAACTTCTACCTGGGTGTACTGCTGACGGTGACCGTTGCGCTTGCGAGAGTCCTTACGACGCTTCATCTTGAACACGATGACCTTCTCACCCTTTACCAGTGGGTTAACCACCTCACATACTACTTTTGCGCCGCTTACGGTGGGTGCGCCTACCTGTACTGAGCCTTCATTGTCGACAAGCAGTACCTTGTCGAATTCAACAGTTTTTCCGGCTTCCACATCCTTCATGTGGTTTACGAAGAGCTTTTTGCCCTCCTCAGCCTTGAACTGCTGACCGTTGATTTCTACAATTGCGTACATTGTTGTTTATTAATTGTTTAACGGGTTTTTCCGCATGGCGTGTCGCTTCGTGCAACAGCTTTCTTGAGCCACCACGGACTAAATCGGACGCAAAGGTACTAATTTTCTTTGAACTATGAACTTTGAGCTCTGGACTTTATGGTAAGTTTTAGTATAATTTAACAAATCTATCGTCCTTACCTCTTTCCTCTTACCTCTTTCCACTTTCCACTCACCTCTAAAATAATAAAGCGGTGACCCTCACAGGCAACCGCTCTATATCTTCAATAGGTATTAGTCCTTTTAAGGTAAAAAGATTGTTTTCAGGATAACAGCTGCAAATTTACGACATTTTTTATTATCTGACAAACTTTTCGCGAAAAAAATTTAAAAAAATATGCTGTGCGCCCACACAATTGTATTTTCCCTGTAAAAAGTTAATAAATCTATGCGTAATCGATTGAAAAATTGATTTATCTTAATAAATTGCCCGTTTATCGGAATTGAGATGCAAAATCCCCATAAATGTGGATTGTGGGTTGTCGTGGGAATGACTACCTTTGCAGCCGGAAAAGATTATGGACATGATTATGAATAGAAAATTCCTCTTAATGGCGGCCCTGTCGGCGAGTATGAGCGGCATGGCGGCTGATGTGTATGAACAGGCGAATGACACGTCGCGAGTAGTTGATCTAGACGAGGTGGTCGTAGTGGCCCAGCCCAAGGAGCAGGTGCGCCTGCGCCTGCAGCCGCTGAGCAGTTCGGTCTATGGCAGCGATCAGCTGCAGCAGCTGAACGTCCACGACCTCAGTCAGTTATCGCAATTCGTTCCATCGTTCGTTATGCCAGCCTATGGCTCTCGTCTCACCTCTTCTATATATATAAGAGGTATAGGCTCGCGCATCAACAATCCCGCCGTGGGTGTGTATTACGACAATATCCCCCTGATGTCGAAGTCGGCATTCAACAACCATTTCTACATGCTGGACCGTGTCGATGTGATGCGCGGTCCGCAGAGCACGCTCTATGGTCAGAACACCGAGGGCGGACTGGTGCGCGTGTATTCGAAGAATCCGATGAACTATCAGGGTACGGACGTGCGTCTGGGCATCGGTACGGGTCTGTGGCGTAATGTCGAGGCGGCCCACTACCACCGTCCGAGCGAGAAGCTGGCCTTCAGCGTGGCCGGTTTCTACAGTGGGCTGAAGGGTTTTATCAACAACCAGAACTTCGACGAGAAGAACGACAAGAGTCTGGAGGCTGGTGGCAAGGTGCGACTGATGTTCAAACCCAACCGTAAACTGACCTTCGACTGGACGGCCGACTACCAGTGGGTGAGCCAGAACGGCTTCGGATACGGCGAGTTCCATCCGGTGGACTATTTGCCAGCATATTATTCGGCATTCCTTCCTGCTGACGAGACCGTGCAGGATCCTGCCACGACGCTGATGAACGGCTACAAGCGCAATATGCTCAACACGGGTCTGAACATCAGCTACGCGATGGACAAGCTGCTGTTCACGTCGACCACCAGCTATCAGTTCCTGCAGGACCGCATGCTGATGGATCAGGACTATATGTCGCCCGACTATTTGCGCTTGGAACAGCGCCAGAAGCAGAACGCTGTGACGCAGGAGTTCGTGCTGCGTTCGCATGACAAGAGCCGTTGGCAGCACGCCACGGGACTGTTTGGTTCGTACCAGTGGCTGCGCACCGACGCCCCCGTGCATTTCGGCGATGCCATCACCGGTCCTATTGGCGATGCCATTTCCACCGCCATGAAAAACTCCATGCTTCAAGCCATGATAGGGCGCTTCATGGGGCAGGGTATGAATGCCGAACAGGCTCGGGCTATGGCGCAGCAAACTGTTGACAATATGGGCGTGACGATGAGTGCAGAGATGGCTGTTCCCGAGAATTTCCATACGCCCCAGATGAGTTTGGGACTTTTCCACGAGACAAACATCCTGTTGACCGATGCCTTGAAACTCACGCTGGGCCTGCGTCTGGCCCACGACTGGGTGAAGATTTCCTACGACGCCATGGCCTATATGAATATGACAGGCGGTACGGCGCAGGCCACCGCCACCTATCACCTCACGTCGCACGTCGCTGACAGCCGTTCCAAGACCTACACCCAGCTTTTGCCGAAGATTGGCCTTACCTATAGCTTCGCCGACAATCTGGGCAACATCTACGCGCTGGTGTCGAAAGGTTATCGCGTTGGCGGCTACAACATCCAGATGTTTTCAGACATTTTGCAGACGGACCTCAACGCCCACCAGCAAGATGCCATGCGCGGCGACTACGACGTTGACCACAGCGCTCAAGACTATGACAATATCGAGGAAACTATCGCCTACAAGCCCGAAGAGTCGTGGAACTACGAGGTGGGCACGCACCTGAACCTCTTCGACAGTAAGGTGCATTTCGACCTGGCGCTCTATTACATGCAGATTCGCAACCAGCAGCTGTCCGTCATGGAACCCAACAGCAACTACGGGCGCATCATGGTCAATGCCGGCAAGAGCCATTCGTGCGGACTGGAGACGTCGCTGCGCGGCCGAGCCTTCGACAATGCCATCGACTGGGCTGTCACCTACGCCTTCACCAACGCCAAGTTCGACGAATATGATGAATATAATGACAACTACGTGCCTTTCGTTCCCAAGCACACTTTCAGCGCCGTAGCTGACTACCACCTCTCTAAGTTCACCGTCGGACTGAACGTGGCTGGGCAGGGGAAGATATGGTGGGACGAGGCCAACACCTATAGCCAGAAGCTGTATGCAGTACTTGGTGCCCATGCCGACTACGACTTCGGCCCCGTGGTGGTGTCGCTGTGGGGACGGAACCTGACGAACACGAAATACAACACCTTCGCCATTCAGAGCAGTGCAGCTGGAGGAACACGCTATTTTGCCCAGCAGGCGAATCCAATACAGTTGGGAATGGACTTAAATATTCATTTTTAAATTCAATATATAAAACCAAACAGGCTTATTTCTGTTAAACTCGTTAAAATTAACGGAAATAATTAACTAAATGACTTCTTCGTAACGCAAAAGTTAGTAACTTTGCCAGCGTTATGAAGAAGTCTACTATTTGGACCATTGCTGTCATCATGGGATTCTCGTTCCTGGCGCTGCTCTATCTTCAGTTCTCGTATGTAGAAGAGATGGTGAAGATGAAGAAAGAGCAGTTCGACGAGAGTGTCAATCGCAGTCTCTATCAGGCCTCGCGAAATCTGGAGATGAACGAGACGTCGCGCTATCTGGAAAAGGATGTCAAGGAAACCGAGCGCCGTGCATACCAGCAGGACTCCGTGTTCAGCGACGGACTGGGCTCGATCAAGCATTCCCACCAGTTTGCCGTAGCCGCCGATGACGGTACCGTGTATTCGTCGTTCCAATTGAAGACTTTCGAGATGAAGCCGTCATCCATTCCCAAGGCAATGATTCTGCGTAAGGACAAGAACTCGCTGGTGGATGCCGCGAAGTCGATGCAGGAAATCATCCGTACGCGCTATGTGTACCAGAAGACGCTGTTGGACGAAGTCATCTACAACATCCTGTATACTGCCAGCGACAAGCCGCTGAAAGAACGTATCAACTTCCGCATGTTCGACAACGACATCCGCGAGCAGCTGGCGAACAACGGCATCAACATTCCCTATCACTTCACCGTGTCGACGAGTGACGGCCGCGAGGTGTACCGCTGTCCGGACTATTCAGACGAAGGCGAGCAGTATGCCTATACGCAGATGCTGTTCCGTAACGACCCACAGTCGAAGATGGGTGTAGTGAAAATTCACTTCCCCGAGATGAGCAACTACATCTTCTCGAGTGTGCGCTTCATGGTGCCAAGCATCATCTTCACCATCGTGCTGCTGATAACATTCCTGTTTACGGTGGTTGTCATCTTCCGCCAGAAGCGTTATACGGAAATCAAGAACGACTTCATCAACAACATGACGCACGAGCTGAAGACGCCTATCGCCTCGATATCGCTGGCCGCACAGATGATGAACGACGAGAGCGTGCCAAAGACGGAGCAGATGACGAAGCATCTAGGAAACGTCATCGGCGACGAGTCGAAACGACTGAGATTCCTGGTCGAGAAGGTGTTGCAGATGTCGATGTTCGATAAAAAGAGCGTGGTTTTCAAGCGCAAGGAACTGGACCTGAACGAGATGGTGGAGCAGATAGCGCAGACCTTCTCACTGCGCGTGGAACATACGGGCGGAAAGATCTATACCGAGATAGAAGCCGTCGATTCGGGCATTTACGTCGACGAGGTGCATTTCCAGAATGCCATTACCAACCTGATGGACAATGCGGTGAAATACCGCAAGCCCGACGAGCCGCTTGACATCTATCTGCGCACATGGAATGACGAGCATAACCATCTGTGTCTGTCGATTCGCGACACGGGTATGGGCATAAAGAAAGAGAATGTCAAGAAGATTTTTGACAAGTTCTACCGTGTGCATACAGGTAACAAGCACGATGTGAAGGGCTTTGGACTGGGACTGGCCTACGTCAAGAAAGTCGTTGACCTGCACCAGGGCAGCATCAAGGTAGAAAGTGAGGTGGGGAAGGGTACGAAGTTTACCATCACACTGCCGGTACTGGAAGAACATTAAAAAATAAACATATTGTTAAATCCACTAAATTGAAAAATTATGGACGAAAAATTGAAAATTCTTCTTTGTGAAGACGACGAGAACCTCGGAATGCTGTTGCGCGAGTATTTAGCTGCCAAAGGCTATATGGCAGAGCTCTGCCCCGATGGCGAGGCTGGCTACAAGGCCTTCCTCAAGACCAAGTTCGACATCTGTGTGCTTGATGTGATGATGCCTAAGAAGGACGGTTTCACGCTGGCACAGGAGATTCGTCAGGCCAATCCCGACATCCCCATTATCTTCCTCACCGCCAAGACGCTCAAGGAAGATATCCTGGAAGGTTTCAAGATAGGTGCCGACGACTATATCACCAAGCCGTTCTCGATGGAAGAGCTCGTGTTCCGTGTGGAAGCCATTCTGCGTCGTGTACGTGGCAAGAAGAATCGCGAGAGTTCTGTTTACCACATCGGTAACTTCCTCTTCGACACCCAGAAGCAGTTGCTGTCTATCGGCGAGAAGCAGACCAAGCTGACAACAAAGGAGAACGAGTTGCTGGCCCTGCTGTGCAGCCACGCCAACGAGATTCTTCAGCGCGACTTCGCCCTGAAGACGATATGGATCGATGATAACTACTTCAATGCACGCTCGATGGATGTCTATATCACCAAGCTGCGCAAGCACCTGAAGGACGATCCCCAGATTGAGATCATCAACATTCATGGCAAGGGCTACAAGCTCATTACCCCCGATGTAGAGTGACCGGACGGTCTCTCCCACGAGGAATCAAAAAAAATACTCCTGCTCTGAAAACTCAGCGCAGGAGCGTTTTTTTTGTGGATATGCCCGTAGTTAATAGCTGCGGGCAATGATGACGCGGTACTTGGCGGGCTTGCCGCTGACCATGTCCGTGCCAGGAGTCTGCTCGTAGGCAAAGGGCACGCAGCGGATGGTAGCCTGCGTCTCCTCCTTGATCTGTGCCTCGGTCTCGGCAGTGCCGTCCCAGTGGCAGAGGAAGAAGCCGCCGTCCTTGACGCGCTCCTTGAACTCTTCGTAGTTGTCGCACTCGTAGACGCGTTCGTCGCGATACTTGCGTGCCTTCTCGAAAATGTTCTTTTGGATTTCGTCCAAAAGATGCTCGACGTACTCAGCGATACCCTCCAAAGGACGAGTCTCTTTCTCGAGCGTGTCGCGGCGCATCACCTCGATGGTGCCGTTCTCCAAGTCGCGAGCACCCAGCACGAGGCGTACGGGAACGCCCTTCAGCTCGTAGTCGGCAAACTTGAAGCCCGGACGCTTGTTGTCGGCGTCGTCAAACTTGACGCTGATGCCCTTGGCACGCAGCTTCTCGATGATGGGCTGTATCTCCTTGTTCACCAGTTCCATCTGCTCGGGTTTGGTGGCGATGGGGATGATGACAACCTGGGTGGGAGCGAGACGCGGAGGCAGCACGAGACCGTTGTCGTCAGAGTGGGTCATGATGAGCGCACCGATGAGACGGGTAGAAACGCCCCACGAGGTGGCCCAAACGTATTCGGGCTTGTTCTCCTTGTTCAGATAGGTGACCTCGAAGGCCTTGGCGAAGTTCTGACCCAGGAAGTGTGAGGTACCGCTCTGCAGAGCTTTACCGTCCTGCATCATAGCCTCGATGGTATAGGTGTCAAGGGCTCCGGCGAAACGCTCGGTCTCGCTCTTCACACCTTGCAGCACAGGAACGGCCATCCACTCTTCAGCGAATTTGGCATAGACGTGCAGCATCTTCTTGGCTTCTTCCTCAGCCTCCTCGCGGGTGGCGTGAGCCGTATGGCCCTCCTGCCACAGGAATTCCGAGGTACGAAGGAAGGGACGCGTGCGCATCTCCCAGCGCATGACGTTACACCACTGGTTGCACATCAGGGGCAGGTCGCGCCACGACTGAATCCAGTTCTTATAGGTGTTCCAGATGATGGTCTCTGAGGTCGGGCGGATAATGAGCTCCTCTTCCAGCTTGGCTGCGGGGTCGACTACCACGCCACTCTTGTCGTCGGTGGCCTTCAGACGATAGTGAGTCACCACGGCACACTCCTTGGCGAAGCCTTCGACATGCTCGGCCTCGCGGCTGAGGAACGATTTCGGAATCAGCAGGGGGAAGTAGGCGTTCTGAGCCCCCGTCTCCTTAAACATCTTGTCCAGCTGCTGCTGCATCTTCTCCCAGATGGCATAGCCATAGGGCTTAATGACCATACATCCGCGAACAGCCGACTGCTCTGCAAGGTCGGCCTTAACCACAAGATCGTTATACCACTGACTGTAATTGTCAGCGCGTTTCGTTAAATCTTTTAATTCTTTTGCCATGTTTTTTGTCTTTTTTCTTAAATTTTGCTGCAAAGGTACAAAATAAATGGTAAATGAGAGATGAGAAATGAGAAATAATTCGTAATTTTGCAGCAAATTCATTCGTTTAACATTAAAAACAGTAACATTATGAAGACAAAAATCATTTCTTTGTTCCTTTGTGTGGGACTTCTCGTTGCTTGTAATAACACGCAGAAAGGCGCAGCCATCGGTGCCGGTGGTGGTGCAGTGCTTGGTGGAATCATTGGTGCTATTGCCGGTAACACAGCCATTGGTGCTGCTGTCGGCGGTGCTGTAGGAGCTGGTGCCGGTGCTATCATCGGTAAGAAGATGGACAAGGCCAAGGCCGAGGCTGAGGCTGTGAAGAACGCTCAGGTTGAGGAGATCAAGGACGCTAACGGTCTTGATGCTGTAAAGGTGACCTTCGACTCAGGTATTCTGTTTGCTACTAACAAGGCAGATTTGTCGGCTGCTGCCAAGAACTCTTTGGCTCAGTTTGCCACCGTTCTGAACAACAACAGGGACTGCGATATTGCCATCATCGGTCATACCGACAACACAGGTTCTGATGCTATCAACCAGCCCCTGTCGGTGAATCGTGCCAAGAGTGTGAACAACTATTTGATGTCTTGTGGTGTCAGCGCTGCTCAGATTAAGAGCGTTGAGGGGCAGGGCTCGACCAATCCTGTTGCTGACAACTCAACAGCTGAGGGCCGTAAGCAGAACCGTCGCGTAGAGGTTTACATGTATGCCTCTCAGAAGATGATTCAGGACGCACAGAGTCAGGCTAACTAAGTAATTGACAATTAGACAATTGAAAGTGAAGCGAAAACTGACTTTCATTCAAAAAATCAAGAGAATAATTTTATGGATAGTGGTGGCATTCTTTGCCTCCACTATTCTTTCTGTTGCCGCCTTGCGCTGGGTGCCGGTATGGTTTACGCCGCTGATGTTCATCCGCGTAGCACAGCAGGCAGGGGCGGGACAACAGTTGACGCTACATCACCACTGGGTGCCGCTGGCCGAGATATCGCCTTCGCTGTCGCTGGCGGTGATGGCCTCCGAGGATGCCCGTTTCCTGGAGCATCACGGATTCGACTACAAAGCCATTGAGCATGCCGCCATGCGCAACATGAAGCACCCCGAGAAACGCAAGCTGGGTGCTTCGACCATCTCGCAACAGACGGCCAAGAACGTTTTTCTGTGGCCCGGGCGGTCGTGGGTAAGAAAAGGGTTCGAGGTGTATTTCACTGCGCTCATCGAGCTGATGTGGTCGAAGGAGCGCATCATGGAGGTCTATCTGAACTCCATCGAGATGGGCGACGGCATCTATGGCGTCGATGCGGTGGCGGAATGTCATTTTTCGACCACTGCCGACAAATTGACCAAGGCCCAGTGTGCGCTGATTGCCGCCTCGCTGCCCAATCCCCGCCGCTTCAATTCCGCCAAGCCCAGCGGATATATGTTGAAGCGCCAAAGTCGCATTCTTCATGAGATGAAGTTTGTGAAACCCCTGTAAGTATCATTATTTTTAGGTATTTTACCTAAAACTTTCGCTCATGTCGTAATTATTTGCTATCTTTGCACGCAAATAATCAGACAGACATGAAACTTTCGGAACTGAATACAGGCGAAAAGGCCTATATCGTCAAGGTAAAGGGACACGGAGGATTTCGTAAGCGCATCATTGAGATGGGGTTTATTAAGGGCCAGCAGATTGAAGCACTGCTCAGCGCCCCGTTACAGGATCCGGTGAAATACAAGGTGATGGGTTACGAAATCAGCCTGCGTCGTCAGGAGGCTGACCATATAGAAATCAGCTCTGAGCCTTGGCAGCCGGCCGATGACGACAGCCCCATGACATTCCAATCGACCCATCATCGCCAGGTGCATCCGTCGCATGGCGTGAAGGAGATTGTGGTGGCTTTGGTCGGCAATCCCAACTGTGGCAAGACATCGCTGTTTAATTTTGCTTCCGGTGCTCACGAGCATGTAGGCAATTACAGTGGTGTCACCGTCGATGCCAAAGAAGGCTATGCCGACTTCGAAGACTACCACATCAAAATCGTGGACTTGCCAGGCACCTATTCCCTGTCAGCCTATTCTCCCGAAGAGCTCTATGTCCGTCGACAGCTGGTGGATGACACGCCCGATGTGATTATCAACGTCATCGATTCTTCTAACATCGAGCGCAACCTGTATCTTACCACCCAGCTGATGGATATGCACCTGCGTGTGGTGTGTGCGCTGAACATGTTCGACGAAATGGAACAACGTGGCGACAAGCTCGACATCGACACGCTGAGCTCGCTGATGGGTATACCTATGGTGCCAACGTCGTTTAAATCGGGCAGGGGACTCCAGAATCTCATGCACGAGGTCATCCATCTCTTTGAGAGCCGTGAGGGTCACGACCAGTATTATCGTCACATCCATATCAATCATGGGCATGAGATAGAGGACGGCATCAGTCATATCCAGCAATATCTGAAAGGCAACGACCTGTTGCGTCTGCGTTATTCTACGCGTTGGCTGTCCATCAAACTGCTGGAGTTGGACCATGAGGTCGATGCCATTGTGCGCGACTTGCCCGACTACGACAAAATCATCGTGGCTCGTGACACGGCGGTACATCGTATCAAGGAAGAGACGGGCGACGACTCCGAGACTGCCATTATGGATGCCAAGTATGGCTTTATCCGTGGTGCCCTGCGCGAGGCAGGATACACCGTCGGTGTGAAGAACGACACCTATAAGACCACCCATTGGCTCGACTCCGTCATAGCCCACCGTTGGCTGGGATTCCCCATCTTCATGCTGTTGCTGTACCTGATGTTCGAGGTGACGTTCACCCTCGGACAGTATCCGATGGACTGGATAGATGCCGGTGTGGCGTGGTTGGGCGACTTCGTCACGCAGTCGATGAGCGAGGGTCCGCTGAAGGCGATGCTTGTCGACGGAGTCATCGGTGGAGTAGGAGCTGTCATCGTCTTCCTGCCCCAGATTCTGATTCTCTATACCTTCATCTCGTTCATGGAGGATTCTGGCTATATGGCCCGTGCGGCATTCATCATGGACAAACTGATGCATGGCATGGGTCTGCACGGCAAGTCGTTCATACCGCTCATCATGGGCTTTGGATGTAATGTGCCGGCGGTGATGGCTACCCGAACGATTGAGAGTCGTCGTTCCAGACTCATCACGATGCTGGTTCTGCCTATGATGTCGTGTTCCGCGCGCCTACCTATTTATATAATGATTACGGGAGCATTCTTTGCTACGAAGTACCAGAGTCTGGTCATGATATCACTGTACGCCATTGGCATTGCGCTGTCTGTCGTGGTGGCCCGCATTCTGAGCACATGGGTTGTCAAGGGCGACGACACGCCGTTTGTGATGGAGTTGCCGCCATACCGTTTCCCCACCGCCAAGGCCATTTTCCGCCATACGTGGGAGAAGGGCAAGCAGTACCTGAAGAAGATGGGTGGTGTCATTCTGGTGGCATCGATTATTGTGTGGGCACTGGGCTATTTTGGCACAATGGGTGTCGCTCCCTCGCTGGAACAGAGCTTTATCGGTTTACTGGGTAAGACTATCGAACCACTCTTCGCGCCGCAGGGTTTCGACTGGCGTGTTGATGTGAGTCTTTTGGCTGGTGTGGGGGCCAAGGAGATTGTGGCCTCGACGATGGGCGTGCTCTACGGTGGAGAATATAATTTCGATTCACTCACGGCCTATTGCTTCCTGTTGTTCGTGCTGATTTATTTCCCCTGCATCGCTACCATCGTTGCCATCCGCCACGAGAGCGGTTCTTGGCGTTGGGCCACGTTTGCAGCACTCTATACAACGCTATTGGCATGGGTGGTCAGCGCGCTGGTCTATCAAGTAGGCAGCTTATTCATATAATTTCGTATCAGGGCTTGAGGGGTAGCGACATGACGAATCGCGCTCCATTGGTATACGTGGTATCGAGCACGATGTCACCATTCATGTGACGTGCCAGCGTACGAGCGATCGACAGTCCGATGCCTGTACCGTCAGCATAGTCGTCCAACTGTAAGAATTCGTCGAAAATCTTCTCGGCATGCTCTGGAGCAATGCCTATGCCTGTGTCCTCAACAACAAAGAATACTTCCTGTTGCGTTGTGCTGACGCTCATGGTGACGCGGGCATGGGTGCGCTCTATCTGTTGCCGACGGAATGCCAGGGGATGCGTAAACTTGATGGCATTGTCGAGCAACAGCATCAGGGCCTTCATGGCTGACTCCTGGTTGGTGGTGAGGCTCTGTGTTTCGGCTTCGGGCGGTATCTGCAGCAGGAAATCCAGGTAGGCAATCTGTTGGATGCCACTCTTGTCGACAGCCAGTTTCGCCAGATCAGCAGGACTGATGGTGTCGTGACACTCGATGGCGGCATTGCTGCTTACCATGCTTAGGTCGAGCATCTTATCCACCAGGGTGGTGATGCGGTTGCTATTCTCAACGATCTTCCGGCTGATGTCCTGCAATTCGTCGTTGGAGATTTTGATGTCGGGCGTGGCCAGCACCTGACTGAATCCGGAAAGCACGTTCAGCGGTGTGCGCACTTCGTGGGAAATCTGCTGTATGAACTGCGTCTTCATGCGCGACGACTCCTCAGCTCGTTCGTTAGCAAGCATCAACTCGCGGTTTTTTTCGTTCAATTCTTTGAAGGCCCGACGGCGTAGCATCAGATAAATGGCTACGAAGATGGCAAGGATGACCGCAATGATGACGACGGTCCACAGTCGCTGTTGCGATAGTTCAGCACGCTGTTCAGCAATCTGACGCTCTTTGCCTTCGGTATCGTAAAAAGTCGTCAGCAAGTCGGAGTCGATCCTGCGCTGGCGAACCAGTGCTGAATCATAGTATTCAGCGACTATAGTTGCTACATGAAGTGCCGAGTCGACATGTCCCGCCAACAGGTTGGCACGGAATTTCGGTATCATATAGCGGCCAAAGTTCTCGAAGTCGGCCTTGTAGCCGCTTTCCTTCAGGAAGTGGTCGAGCTCGTGGTAGTTGCGTGCAGCATCTTCATAACGTCCTGTCAGCATCAGGTATGGCGTGCTGTGAATAATGCTACCCAGCTGTTTGGCCAGTTGTGTCGACTGGTATTCGTTGAAGTCGTGCTCTGCATCGTCCTTCCGCCCTTGGGCAAGAGCCAGACGTGCCTTGCTGTATGAAATGTCGGCTTTCATCTCGTCCAGGAACACAGAGTCGCGTTGGGGGCTTGTGGCCAACGCGTTATAAAGCGAATCCTGCATCTCAAGCCAAGGAACAGCCTTGTCGTAACGCTTTGTCACTATGTAGATTTTGACGATGGCATTCATCGTCTTCTGACACTCGCGATAGTCTAACGGGTCGTGATTGGTAGCCAGACGCTTATGTACGGCTTTCAGTGCCTTCTCAAAACTCTTGGCAGCCTGTTCTGCCTGCCCTAAGTAGAGTTGGCATTCGCCCATAATCTGGGCAATGTCGTGATGGTCGGTAAATTCGTTAAAACCTATCGCCTTCAATTTGCGGTCTGCCGCGTTGGCCTCGCGCAGGGCAAGGTCGTAGCGCCCCATTTCGCACAACACACGCACATAGTTGTTGTATGAATAGATGTACGAATCGATGTCGATTTGTGTCTTCAGTTCCTTTGGGTCGATGCCTGCCAATTGTGCGTAGAGTCGCAGCGACGTGTTGTACTGGCCCAACAGGTTGTAGGATATGGTGCGATAGAAGATGGTTCTTACTAAGGGCAGTTCGCCTCTCTGTTCGAGACTGTCAATCACTTCCAATGTGCGTTTGTAATCGCGCGTGTCGCCTATGTCATTGACTATAGAGTCGGCGCGGGTGAACCCGTCGGCGTCGATGAATCCGTTAGAGCCGGGAGTGGTGTCCTCGTTATTACAACTGGCTAAGACCAGTAGTGTCAGCAATATCGTTGTCAGTAGGTTTTTATTGGACTTCTTCATAAACAATCCTAAATATTTGTGCAAAATTAGTGATAATTCCGCAAATATCAGTAATTTTGCAAATAAAAAATGTGAAATAGTATCTATTTGTTTATGGCAAAGGATGTAGCATTAGTATTATCGAGTGGCGGCGCGAGGGGACTGGCCCATATCGGAGCCATTGAAGAACTCGAAGCGCAGGGTTATCACATAACCTCTATTGCAGGGTGTTCGATGGGTGCGCTCATTGGTGGAGTGTATGCTGCCGGCAAGCTGGAGGAGTTTCGCGAGTGGATGAAAACCGTCGATCGCAAAAAAATGCTGGAACTGACCGATTTCTCACTCAGCCTCAATCATTTCGTCAAGGGCACACGCATCATCGAGGCTATCATGGAGTTCGTGCCCGACATACCCATTGAGGAACTTCCCATACCTTATTGTGCTGTGGCCACAGACTGGAAGTCAGGTCACGAAGTAGTATTTCGCAAGGGCAGTCTCTTTCAGGCCATTCGGGCATCTATTTCGTTACCGATATTCTATGAGCCGGTACGTCGTAATGACATGATACTCATCGATGGTGGTGTCGTTAATCCCATTCCTCTGAATCGTGTCAAACGACAGACGGGCGATATGCTGGTTGGCGTCGACGTCAGCGGCCACGACTATAAGGCACAATGGGAGCAAATGAATAAACTGGCCGAGATGCAGAAACACGATAAGTCGCTGAAGGCAAAGCTGTTGGATATGATTATTCCGGATCACATAGAATTCAACTACTATACCTTGCTTTCGCGAACCAGTTCGCTGATGATCCGTCAGAATTCCATTCTCATGGCCAAACTGATGAAGCCCGATGTGCTTGTGGATATCCAGATGAGCCGCTATGGAGGTTTTGACTACGATAAGTCCGAGAGGCTTATAACTATAGGCCGACAGAAGACTCAGCAGGCTCTCAGCAGATTAGACGGCGTATAAATTGATGCGAATTCTGCAAAATGCTTGCGGAATTCATTTTTTTATTCGTAAATTTGCAAACGAGAAATAAGGAAAATTATAGTTACTAACTAAACAAACTCTGAAACAATTATGAAGAAAAAATTTATTTGCGCCGTTTGTGGATATATCTATGAAGGCGATGCAGCTCCCGAGAAGTGCCCCATCTGTAAGGCCCCTGCCTCAAAGTTCTCTGAACTGAAGGACGAAGGTGAGACGACATATGCTACCGTTCATCGTTTGGGCGATGGTAAGCTCGAGGGCGTGCCCGAGGAGATGATTGAGGAGTTGCGCAACAACTATCGCGGCGAGTGCGGCGAGGTGGGTATGTATCTGGCTATGGCTCGTCAGGCCGACCGCGAGGGCTATCCCGAGATTGCCGAGGCCTTCAAGCGCTACGGTATGGAGGAGGCCGTGCATGCTGCACAGTTTGCCGAGTTGCTGGGCGAGGTAGTGTTCGACACCAAGACCAATCTGGAGAAGCGTGCTGCTGCTGAGCATGGCGCATGTGCCGACAAATTCGAGTTAGCCAAGCAGGCCAAGGCCATGGGCTTTGATGCCATTCACGATATGGTACACGAGGCTGCCAAGGACGAGGCTCGTCATGGTGCCGGATTTGCCGGACTCTTGAAACGATACTTTAAATAAAGGTAAAAAAGTAAAAAAGTAAAAGCGTAAAAAAATAAATTGCAGAAAAAGTCGTTTTATCATTGTATGGTAAGACGACTTTTCTTTTTTATTGCTATCATAGCAGTGTTGCTGACGGCCTGTACGGACAGCGATTCTTTTGGCACGAGTACTGGTAACCGGTTGTCGTTCTCGGAGGATACGATTTGCTTCGACACGTTGTTTAGCACCATCCCCTCCGCCACGCAAACCTTCTGGGTGAGAAACCAGAGTGGCGACGGTATCCGCATTCGCACAGCCCGTTTGGAACGAAGCAACCAGTCGGGCTATCGGGTGAATGTCGATGGTACGTATCTCGATCCCGTTGGCTCCGATTTTGAGGTACGCAAGGGCGACAGTATCCTCGTTTTTGTGGAAATCACAACCCGCGAGAATCATGAGGACGGGCCTCTGCTGGTAGAAGATAACCTCATCTTTACCCTGGAGAGTGGGGTAGAGCAGCGCGTGAACCTCATGACCTACAGTTGGGATGCACAAAAGGTGGCCGACTTGGTCATCAGTCAGGATACGACCATCGAGTCGCATGTGCCCATCCTTGTTAACGGACAGGGCATCCGTGTCGAGGAAGGCGCAACGCTGACGTTGAGGAATACGGAACTTTACTTCCACGACGGGGCAGGCATCGAGGCCCACGGCAATGTGATAGCCGAGAACTGTCTGTTCCGAGGCGACAGGCTGGACCGCATGTTTTCGTATCTGCCATACGACCGAATCAGTGGACAGTGGAAAGGCATTAGCCTGTTATCGGCAGATGGCCAGAATATGTTTACTGACTGCGAGATACGCAACGCTGTCGATGCCATCATTTGTGACAGCACGACGCTGTATCTCTATAATACTGTCGTTCACAACAACAGTGGTGAGGGACTTCTCGCACGGCATTCGACGGTTGTTGTCGACTATTGCCAGTTCAGCAACACCTTTGGCGATTGTCTGGGATTGTATGGTTGTGAGGCGATAGTCGAACACAGCACGCTGGCGCAGTTCTATCCGTTCTCGGCCAACCGCGGCTATGCCCTGCACTTTGTGAACACCACGCTGCCCATGACGCTGGTTTGTCAGAATACGCTGGTGACGGGCTACGCCGACGACGTGGTACTTGGGGAAGCCACAGACACGGCGGTGGTTTTCGACTACCACTTTGCTGACTGCCTGTTACGAACGCCCAAGGTGGAGAACGACTCTGTGCGCTTCGAACGCATCGTCTGGGAAACGCCCAAAGATACCGTGCAGGGCAAGCAGCACTTCCGGCTTGTCGACGAGGACAACCTCATTTACGACTTCGCCCTTGACAGCATATCCCCCGCCTTCCAAAACAACATCGGCCGTCTAAATCATGACACATAAAGCTGCGTCACATTGTTCAGTGTGCTGATGCCAGCCGAACCGCCGCGGAGCCAAAATCCTGTTTTTGCCATCATTTCGTTTAAATTTCAATTTTGTTAGACATTTGTTTAATTCTCACCCCATTCTCACAATTCGTTTGTGCATAAACGGGAGTTGACTTGGAGTTGGATGGGAGTCGAACCGGTGCACCTTGGAATTCTGCTCTTACCGTCCCCTTCGTCATCTGGGTGCAAAGTTAAGGCAAAAAAGAGAGCTATACAAGACTTGCACAACACTTTCTCGCCCCCTCGTAAGTCCCCCACGAACTACCCCGAATTAACAATTAACAAAAGTAACAAAACACACGAAACTGCAAAAATCTACAAACAACTGTTAACGAATGTTTCTTCCTCATAATGACGTCGGAGGACTGTCCTAGGTTGTTAAGTTAATCTGTGAATTATTTGTTAATTTTAGGGGATAATATTTTAACTAAATATATTTACATA
>SUYI01000020.1 GCA_015060485.1 Prevotella sp.
AACTATATCACCGCCTCTTTACGACATACCCACAAAAGACCATGCTTTTCATCACCCACCGAAAAACAGTCAGTGAATTATGCGACGATATGGTGAATCTTCCCACTGGATAAGATTTACAGGCTTATATCTTGACTTATCAGTCCTTTTAAATTTGAAAAACTATATTTTTTTACTTTCCCAGTGGGTTATTTGACAAATATGAAGGGAAAGACGGATAAAATGATTATCTTTGCACTCCCCAAATGGGATATATATAATTAAGGTAAAAGATTGTATGAAGAATATGGATTCTTTGACACGGTTGCGTCTGAAGATAGTAGGCGGATATGTCTCGCTGATAGCCCTCTTCATTGTTGCCTCCGTTATAGTTGTCTGTAAGAGCGGCGATCTTGAAGAGAACAGCAAGAGATACCGTGAGAACATTGGCCGTCGATCCTTATCAGAAGGAGCTTTCCTACAGCTTTTCGACCTGACTCAGTTAGGCGGTCAGGCAGCAATATTAGACAGTACAAGGATAGCGGCATACGAAAAGAAGGAGAAGTTTGTCATGCAGACGCTCGACTCCATGATTATGACAATACCTGATAAGGCACAAGTGCGACGAGTGAAGGAAATCAAGCAACTCGTCAGCGAGAAGAAAGGCTATCTGCTTGCCATCCATCAGGATTTGGAGCAACTGAGGGACGTAAGCGGACTGATGCAGCAGAAGATGCCGCAGATTATCCGTCAGGCAAACCGTGCCAACCAGCAACTGACAGACGAGGTAAGTGAGAACCTGAAGGAAAACCGCCACAAGACCACTGGCATGTTCGGCTGGCTGAAAAGCAAGAAGAAAGCCAATGCCAAGACCGAGGCAGAGAACCAACAGGCATTGAACCGTGCCAGACATCAGACGGACAGAATATTAACATCGTTAGCAACGGACATCCAGCAATCACAGGAACGCAGTGCCAATCAACTGTTCCAGCACATGGAAGACCTTGTAAGGAAGGAAAGCCTGATCAATGAAAAGATAACCCAACTTGCGAGTGAGTTCAATGAAGAGGATTCGCAGATGCGCAAGTTTGGCTCCACACATCTCATGTCCCATCAGCGGGAAACCCTGCATTTGGTGATGTGGTTTGGATTTGCTGCATTTGTGCTTGCCGTATTGTTCTACTGGCTGTTTCATCGTGACGCGAATAAGAGCCACAGGAATAAGATGCTTTTGGAGCAGAGCGACAGACGCAACAAGGAACTGCTTGCTTTGCGTCAGAACATGATGCTGACCGTCAGTCACGATCTTCGTTCGCCATTGACTTCCATCATGGGCTATGCGGATCTGATAGCGGAAACCACCAAGGATGAGAAATGCAAGCAGTATGAAGAGGCTATCAAGCAATCATCGGACAGAATGCTGACGTTGTTGAACACACTTTTAAGCTACTACCGTCTTGACACAGGCAAGGACGAAGTGGATATGATGCCTTTCCGTGTGAAGGACGTTCTTCGTACCCTTATGGCAGAGTATGAGCCATTGGCAGCGGTTAAGGACATTGTGATAGAAGGAGCGTTTACAGGCAATGATACTGTAGTAATGGGTGACCGCAAGCGCATTATCCAGATAGGCAGTAACCTCATGTCGAATGCCATCAAGTTCACTAAGAAAGGCTCTGTTAACATCAGCGTGGACTATAGGGACAACACGCTAACCATCAAGGTGCAGGATTCCGGCACAGGCATGAGCGAAGAGCAGATGAAACGCATCTTTGCCCCGTTCAACCGACTGGAGAATGCCGACACACAGGAGGGCTTCGGTCTCGGACTGAGTATCGCCAAGGCTCTTGCAGAACTGCTGGGCGGCAGGATTGAGGTGGAAAGTCACGTCGGATTCGGCAGTCTTTTCACTGTAACGCTTCCATTGGTAGAAGGAGATGAAGAAGTGTTGCAGCGGAGTGTCATGGACTCAACCACCTTGCCGGAAGGCTTGCGTATAGCAGTTTTGGACGATGATACCGTCGTGCTGAAGATGACCGTTGAAATGCTTGCCAAGAAAAAAGTCCAGGTAGTCGGATGCCATACGGTGGACGAACTGTTTGAGCGGATGAGGAAAAATGACTACGACCTCATCATCACCGACATCATGCTGGGCGGTATGAGCGGTTTCGACCTGCTGGAACTGTTGCGTGGTGCCAACATTGGCAACTCAAAGACCGTTCCCATGCTTGCCATGACAGGCAGGACGGAAAGAAGTGCAGATGACTTTATCAAGGCAGGTTTCCGTGGTTGCCTGCTGAAGCCGTTCTCCTATGCTGAACTGACAAGAGCCATCGCCAACAGCATCAATGAGGAATCCAATAAGGAGAACGATACGCCGAAAATTCCAAATGCAGATTTCGGTATGCTCCTGAAGGGAGAGAAGGATGTAAACGGTATGCTTGCCCTTCTTGTCGAGCAGACAGAGAAGGAAATGAGTGAACTGGAGTCCGCATTTGAAACAGGCGATACGGATGCCATATCCTTCCTGCAACACAAGCTGGAATCACGCTGGGAGTTGCTGGGAATCGTGAAACCCATGCTTAAACTGCGCGATGCGCTGAAAGGAAAAGGGAATCTGGATAAAGCCGTTAAGGAAGTCGTGCTTACAGCAGAGCAACTTGTCAATCAGGCAAAGAGAATGATGGAAGGAGGTGCAGCATGACAAGGATTCTGATTATAGAAGATGATACCGTTCTGAGCCGTCTTGTCGTGAACTGGTTGGAAGAGGCAGGGATGACCCCCGAGTGCGTCACGTCCATACGGGAGGGTTTTACCCGTTTGAAGAAGACAGACTATGACCTGATTCTTAGTGACCTCCGTCTGCCAGATGGAAGCGGCATCAAGATTCTCGACTGGATTAACGAGAACAGGAAACAGATACCCTTCATCATTATGACCAAATACGGTGACGTGCCGACTGCCGTAGATGCCGTGAAGAGAGGTGCCGTAGAGTTTATTGAAAAGCCCGTCCATGACATTCCACTTGTAGAGGCGATACAGAAAGCACTAGACGAGAGAGGCCAGAATGGAGGTGATGCGAAAATCATCAAACGTGTCAGCAAAGCCTATCAGCAACTTGTGGAAAAAGCTGAACTCGTTGCGGGCTACGATCTGTCCGTTATGATTCGTGGTGAAAGCGGTGCTGGCAAGGAGCACATAGCCCATATCCTGCACAACAAGAGTGCCAGAAGAAACAAGCCTTTCGTCAAGGTGGACTGTGCCACCATCACCAAGGATTTGGCACCTTCCATCCTCTTCGGACATGAAAAAGGTGCTTTCACTGGTGCAGATACCAACACGACGGGACTTTTTCATGAGGCAGAGGGCGGTACACTCTACTTTGACGAGATAGGTAATCTGCCCATCGAGGCGCAACAGGTACTGCTACGAATCCTGCAGGAAAGGAAGTATATACCATTAGGCGGGACAAAGGAGATCAGTTGTGATGTCCGTGTCATTGCAGCCACCAATGAGGACATAGAGAAAGCCGTCAATGAGGGACGCTTCCGCTTTGACCTGTGGCAACGGGTGGACGAGTACACGCTTGAAGTCCCGTCCCTTGGCGACTGCCCTGAAGATGTGCTGCCACTGGCAGAAGAACTGCTGAAGCGATTCAATACTGAGTTTCACAAGAGCGTGGAGGGCTTTTCCGACGAAGCAAAAGAAAAACTGCAATCCCATAGTTGGCCCGGAAATATACGTGAATTGAAGAACGTCATACGCTGTGCCGTAGTGGAGAATACAGGTGGATTGATAGATGCGGGACATCTCAAATTCAAGGCAGTCCCACAGAAAGAGAACACACTTGCCCTCAAAGATGACGAAGAAGAGAGGCATAAGATAGAACAAGCATTGCAGAAGGCTGGTCATAACCTCACAAAAGCTGCAGAGATTCTTGGCATCAGCCGTCCCACTCTCTACAAGAAGATGGAGGCTTACAGGCTGAAATAGTCCAAAAGTGTAAAGTCACTTTACAATGGTGTAAAGGCGCTTTACACTTTTTTCTTGCCCTTTTTGATACCCGAAAAATTTTCAAAATTTTTATTCCGTTGTGTATTAGTGGTTTACAAGGCTACTAATACGGATATGTCGTGCCGTTGGTATTGGCATTGCTTATAGAAATGATGTGCGCACAACAAAACATCATTATCAAACAAGCAAAAAAGAATAGCAATGGACTACTTCATATTGACAGAAACCAGTTTGTTCAGACTGATACGGGGCAAAGAAAAGATAGACCCGAATGCAGCCTATCAGGACTTTGTTGTGCAAGTCATCGACCTCTGTAAACATGCAGATGACAGTTATAAAGCGGTGGCACTGACATGTGCAGAAGCGGAACTCCAGTTCGTGAGTGGCGTTTCGGCAGAGATAGACCTCTGCACAAAGAAGGCTTTAGCCTTTGTTCAGAAGATGCTCAAACTCATTACAGACGGTAAGGTAATCACCTTCACAGGTGAAGAGAAAAGAATATCATCCGGGCTACGATGGACGGGGCAGAATACGGACTTCATTGAATTGATCTATGGACTCCATACCAAGAAGTGCATCAACGACGGTGAGGTCTCACTGAAGGACATGCTCACGACCTTCATGCAGTTCCTGGACTTTGAGAAGCCTCTGGCAAACTGCTATATCACCTATAGGGATGTGAAGATGCGGAAACTTGATAACCGTGCCACCTTCCTACAGGAAATGACCAATGAACTGAACTGGCGCATGAAAGAGGACGACCGCAAACAGGCGGCAAGGCGTTAGCAATCTCTCATAGAAAAGCAAAATTTCGGCAATAAGGCGGACTTATTGCCGAAATTTTGTTTTATCACCCTTTCTGCTGCAACAGGTGTTGCAGTGTCGGGTCATTCTTGATGCGTTCCAGTTCATCACTCACAATCTGCTTGATCTCATCCTTGATGCGGTTGTAGTTGTCGCGGATGGTCTGCTCCATGATGTCGTTTCCGTCGGCATCGGTGAAGTCGGCAATGACGGGGATGGGCTGGTAGTGTTTCATCTCGGCATCCACTTTGGCAGAATCCACCACAATCTCAGCATGGAAAATCTTCTGCTCAATACGCTCGTTGAAGTTGTCGGACACAGAGCCGACAAACATTCCCTGAGTAAGACCTGAAATCTTGCTGGGCGGGATAAGGCTGTCCATCTGCGTGTTGATGGAGGTAGAAACATCCTGCCTGTTGATGGAAATCGACTGGCGTTTCTGGAGCACTTTGCCGAAACGCTCACTCAGTTGCTTGGCGGTCTCACCTACTACCTGCCCACTGAAGATGTTGCCGACTGTGTTCATCACCACCTTTGCCTCCTTGTCGCCATAGTCGCGGACAAGTTGGGAAAAGTCCTGAAAGCCGAGACATACCGCAACCTTGTTGCTTCGGGCGGTTGCAATGAGGTTATCCAGTCCCTTGAAGTAGATGGTGGGCAACTCGTCGATGATGACTGACGACTTCAGTTTGCCCTTTTTGTTAATCAGTTTCACGATACGACTGTTATACAGACCGAGGGCAGCACCGTAGATGTTCTGTCGGTCGGGATTGTTACCGACACAGAGGATTTTCGGCTCATCTGGGTTGTTGATGTCAAGCGTAAACTCGCTGTCAGACATCACCCAATAGAGTTGCGGGGAAATCATTCGTGACAATGGAATCTTGGCACTCGCAATCTGCCCTTGCAACTGCTCTTGCGCACCACCGAGCCATGCGTCCATAAAGGGAGAAAGATAGTTCTCCAGTTCAGGGTAGGACGTGAGAATAGGGAAAATGTCCTCGTACCTGCGGTTAAGCAGTTCAATGGCATGGGGGAAGGTGCAGTACTTGCCACCCTGATAGAGCCGTAGGAACCATATCACTGCAGCAAAGAGGATGATAGGCGACTCCACGAAGAAGTCACCCTGCTTCTGTACCCATGTACGGTTAAGGTTTAGCATGATGGTGTAGGCGCTCTCGTAGGCATCGGCTATGTCCGTCATGAAGTCGGGATGAATGGGATTGCAGCGATGGCTGCGCCGTGGGTCGTCGAAGTTGATGACATAGAACTTCGGCTTTACCTTGTAGCCGTCTGAGTGCTTCAGCAGATGGTTGAAGGCAATGGTGGAAAGGTCGGGATACTTGTAGTCGTAGCAGTAGAGCGAATAGCCCTTCTCAATCTGTTGCTTGATGAAGTTGTTCACGACAGCATACGACTTACCGCTGCCCGGTGTTCCGAGTACGATAGTGGCACGGAAAGGGTTGACCACATTGATCCAACCTCTGTTCCATTTCTTCTTGTAGTAGAAACGTGTAGGCAGGTTGACGGAATACTCGTTCTCCATCAGCCGTGTTTCCTGCTGAAAACTCTCGTTTTCGTTGTTGAAGACATCCTCCATCAGATGGTGTTTCAACAGTCGGCTCATCCACAGACCAGCCATCATCAGACAGATGTAGCCAATGGAAATCGTGAGGATATAGAGTGCCGTCACCACATCGGCATGAATGGGTAACAGCAGCATCCACCAGTTGATGATAAAGTAGAACACAAAGCCTGCACCGAGGACTGCCCAGATTCTCGACCAGGTAATCTTCTCGTTGATGACTCCCTTCGTGCCGAGACAAGACAGGGCAAGCAGGAGCAGGGCAAAGAGTTTGGTGTAGAGGATGGAGTGAAACAGCCCTGCCTCACGGTTAAAGTTCAGCAGGATGCGGTCAACCACACCGATGTTGATGCCGTGCCCCTCTACGGTAGCATAACAATACCAATAGACATTCATCACCACAAGGATGATGCTCACGGCACGGAGAAAGTCCATGATTTTCGCCAGTGCCCTCAAATCGTCTTCTTGTTGCATAGTAAAATGGAATTTGAATTGTGATTAAATTGCATTTGAATAATAGATAATCAGAGTTTCGGACCACGACGTTTCTTCTTCTTTCTCTGCATCCGTCTTCTGAACTCTTCTTCGGCAGGATCGACCGCCGGGTTATCAGTGGTGAACAAGCCGAAGCCGTCGAAGTCGGAATGAGAGTGGTCGAAGTCAGCGGATGCAGTGGGCTGGGCTTGCCAATGGTCGGCACATGACGACTGCTGCCCTCCACCAGTGCCATGTCCTGCACCTTCTTGTGTGGACTGTCCTTGGTCGGTTGTCTGTCCCTGCTGCGTCTGCTCATGGTTGTGAGGATTGTTGAAATACTGCTCCAGTGCATTGGCGGAAAGTTCCTTGCACATGCGCGAACCATTCAGAACACTGCGGCTGTCGTGGTCAATGAAGGTTGCACCATAGATGCGTCCCATGTCCGTGTAGCGGAAAACCACGTCCATACCCTGAGCCTGCAAGCGACTCTTGAAATTCTCTGCGTTGGATGATGCCGCCAATATGGGCAGTATCTTTTCTTTCAGCGAAGCGGCTATGCCCTTGTCTGCAACCTGTTTCTTCGACCATGCGAAACGCTTCTGCACTGCCTCGTAGCCGACAGACGGCCCTATCTTGGAAGCCTTGAACGGATTGCCAACCTTGTTGCCGTTGTCATCGGTGGCGGAATAGACCAGTCCGTGATACTCACGGTTACGGGCTATGCCCCGTGTTTCCTCCACATCTATATTATATAAGGAGAGGACGGCACGGAGTTCTCCCAAAGTCTGATAGTGGTAGCCACGGACAACCGCCTTGACGGTGTTGGCTATCTGCTTCTTCACATCACCCTCACTGGCATTCACCTTGCGGAGAGGAATCTCGGAAATAGCCTGCCCACGTTCTGCCGTGTGCAGGTTGTACTTCTTCTCCAGTTCGCGTGTCGCCCTCTTGCTCTGGTAGAAGTTATTACTGGAACTGATGGCCTTGCCGTCCTCCTTTACACGGATGGTAACGATGTGCATGTGGTGGCGGTCAATGTCCTCGTGCTTATAGACCATATAGGGCTGACCGCCAAATCCAATCTTCTCCATGTACTCACGGGCAATGTTCTCCATGTCCGTATCCGTCAGCCTGTCATCGGGATGCGGATTGAGGGAGATATGCACCACAGGATTCTCCGTGCGGCATCGGTCTGGAATGAAGTGCATGAAATCCTCCAGAGCTTTTCGGATGTTCACCTTGCCCGTACCGTCATCAAAGATGCGGTTGGTGGCAAGCAGCTTGCCCTCGTCCTTGTTGATCTTCTCCCCGTTGTACGCCAGTGCGCCAAACAGCGAGTTTCCGAAACTTATCTTTGCGACCATTTCTGCTGATACTCGTTTGTAAGTTCCACAATCTTCGTAGCAATCTCTACTAACTGCTGCATGTGCTTCTCCAGTTTGTAGGTCAGTGCCATTGCCCTGCGCTCAGAAAAGTGGCTTCTCAGTTCCTTCAAAGTCTGGTTGTAGTTGTTGCCAACCATCCGGAACTGCGCGTGAAAATCGCTCAGTTTAGTGTAGTATTCGTGCAGTCCCTTGTCGAAAGTGACCACATGGAATGTCTCACCGAAGAACTGCGCCTTGATGAAAGATGACTTACTCGTCATGCCGGAACGGTCATACATCTTCAGAAAACGCATGTGTTCCTGACTGTTGAAGTTGACTGAGTAGCGGTTTGTCGCCGGGTCAGCCTTGGGATTTCTCCCTCCTTTATTCTGTTTCTTGTTCATTCTTGAATCTGTTTTGTTTGACAATATGGTTATCACTCACTGCTTGCATGAACTATTTGTGCCTACGGCAGTATCAACGGGCAGTCCGACTTCGGAGGACAGCCCCAGCCCTCGGCAGAGCAAGGGGTTTTATGCTGCAAACGGAGTTTCATGCAGCAGAAAACATACCTTGCTATGTTCTTGAGAACATTAAAATCCGCTTGCTAAAGCGGACGTGCTCTGACAGGTCTTGAAGACAGGTCAGATGGATTGCTCCCTATACCGCATGATGCGGTTGGATTAGTTCTTTCTACCGACATTGGCGGTTGGACATCTCTCTGTTCTGTGAAAAGAAAAAGACCGTTTCCGCCTTGCGTGAGAGGTATGAACCTTCCCGACAGGAAGCGGGATGGACTTGTCAGGTGTCGCTCACCTGCGTATCACGTCTGAATCCGGCTGCAAAATTACGGTGATTTTACGGGTTGCGGAATAGGCACGAACCGCCACTTGCAGCCAGTTCACCGCCACTTACAGCCAACTGAGGCAACAGCCATTGAATCATGAAAAAATCAATGTTCCTTTGCATCGACAAATCGAGTCAATAACACTTTAACAATGCGAGTATGAACACATTCAGAACATCAACAAACCGAATACGCGATGCACCGAAACATCAGTGTGTCGGTGCTTTGAGTAACCCATGCAATCATGAATGCATTAACTCATGAACACATCAACACACTAAGGGCAGGATTATTGAAACAGTCGAATGTTGGATGCACTGAGATGTCAGAACGGTAAGACATTAACAACTCACTGCTTCGATGAACCGAAATACCGACAACTCAGGTCATCAGTACATCGACATATCAGATAAACCCATATCCAGATATTGGAAGTATCAACAATTAAAAGAATCAAGACAATGAACAAAGAAACAAGCAAAGAACCAGGAAATGAAATCTTCGTTGCCGTCTCATCCCAGAAAGGAGGCATCGGGAAATCCACCATCACGACCCTGCTGTCGAACTACCTCCACAATGTAGCAGGCTACAACGTGGGCGTGCTTGACTGTGACCATCCACAGCACAGCATCTACTTGGAGCGAGTACGCGAGTTGGAACTGATAGAGCATGACGAGGAACTGAAAGCCCAGGCGTGTGACGTGTTCCGCAAGACAGGCAAGAAAGCCTTTGTGATTACAGACACCAACCCCGTTGATGCACTCGACCAGGCGGAGGTCATGACTGAGGACGAGGACTTGGACATCGTTTTCTTCGACCTGCCCGGCACCATCAACTCCAACGGAGTGCTGAAGACACTCTCACAGATGGATTACATCTTCGTGCCTGTAAGTGCAGACCCTTTCGTCATTGACAGCGCCCTGCAATTCGTTGAACTGTTCCGTGACAAGCTGATGACCACAGGCAAGGCAAGGACAAAGGATATTGTCCTGTTCTGGACAATGACGGACAGACGTGAACGGACAGAAATCTATGACATGTA
Source organism: Prevotella sp. (assembly GCA_015060485.1). Classification (GTDB taxonomy): domain Bacteria; phylum Bacteroidota; class Bacteroidia; order Bacteroidales; family Bacteroidaceae; genus Prevotella. Next base: position 10,113 of record SUYI01000020.1, read on the forward strand.
TGACAAGGTGATCCCAGAAATGGGCTTCCGCATCCTTAACACCCGACTGCCAAACAGCGTACGCTTCCGCCGTGAACTGACGGACAGCCAAAAGGCAGTATTCCGTTCCACTCTCTTCCCTCCTGATGTAGCCCTGCTGAAAGGCAGCAATATCAAGGAACTGGCAGAAGAGTTCTTAGCAACCATTAACCAGTAGAGACAATGGGAAAGAGAACTGCCAGTAATGTGGACGAGGAATTTCTCATCAACAGCGTCCACATGAGAACCAAGGGAGGTGTGCCATTTCAGCGACAGACACCAGTTGAGGAAGACAAGGAGCAGAGTGTGCAAGAAACCCCTGCCGATGCAGGGAATGCTCTTGCCTCACAAGACCAAGATGCCCTGTCAGAGACACAGACACCATCCACTTCATCACGCAACAAAAGAGAACCGTCACCGAGACGTTCTTCGACGAGCGGCTGTGACTATGACCAGTTCTTCCTCGTGCGTAATGAGATAAGATTTCGCAAGGCTGCCTATCTGAGTGTTGCCAATCATGATGCCATCAGCCGGATTGTGAAGGAACTTGGAAACGGGCAGCTCTCCGTCGGTGGCTATCTTGACCTGATTGTGACGGCACATCTGGAACAATACCGTGACAGGATCAATGCCCTCTACCGTGCGAAGAAAACCACCGATGAACTGATATGAACTTTTATCACAACCAAAGAGACATATGGAAATGAATACAATTTTAATAATCCTGCTGGTATGGATGATAGTCTTCCTGCATCTTGTATGGTTCGACATCAAGCCTTCGGACTTGATAAGGAACATTGGCAGAAAGCCCCAAAAGACCATTCAGGAGAAGCGAAGCGTACCACAGGTGAAAGAGAGTGATTTCATGGGCAAAAGCCTTGTCAGGGCAAACGCTACTAAGCCAGTTGCAGCCAATTCACAGCCAGTTGCAGCCATTTCGGAAGAAGGTGAAGAGGTGGACGAGAAAGACGTTACTTTTGCACCGTCAAAACATGACAGCGGACTCAGGCAGATGACACCAGAGGAAGAAGAAGAGGCTTTCAAGAGCTTTAGGTATTCCAAGGAAGAAAATGCTGATGAGACACCAGCCGAAAACTATGCAGAGGGCTATACCTACGAGGACATGGTTGAGGCAATGAAAGTGGCGAAGAAACCTGAAGCCACAAAGTCTGAGGAAGCCAAGGCTGGCAAGGTGCTCGATTATCTTGATGGAACGGAACTTCTAAACGTGCTTGAAAAGAATCAGGCAGATTTCTCAAAACGGGTACGCTCCATCATAGAGAAGTACAAGAGCCAAGACGGGGGCAATACGGCAAGTGGAGAAGAAACTCCTGATAACGGCAGAAAGCCCTTCAAGTTACCAGAGAATCCCACGGAGTTCAATATCCGTGACTTCATTTAATAAACATTATTCATTAACAATTAAAAAACAGTTTTATGACAAAGAACAACAAGAGAATCGGAATGATCGCAGCACTCGTAGTTGCTGCAAGTGTGAACGCAATGGCCCAGGGCAACGGACTGGCTGGCATCAACGAAGCTACGTCAATGGTCAGTTCCTACTTTGAGCCCGCCACGAAACTGGTGTATGCCATCGGTGCCGTCGTGGGACTCATCGGCGGCGTGAAGGTGTACGGCAAGTTCTCCAGTGGTGACCCCGACACCTCGAAGACTGCCGCAAGCTGGTTTGGTGCCTGCATCTTCCTCATCGTGGCTGCAACCATCCTCCGCTCCTTCTTCCTCTAACCCTATACGCATATAACAATAAGGTATAGGAGGAAAAGGAAGATGGCAGAGTACAACATCAACAAGGGTATAGGCCAGTCGGTTGAGTTCAAGGGACTCAAAGCGCAGTACCTGTTTATCTTCGCAGGTGGGCTGCTCGCCATCTTCGTCCTGTTCGTCATTCTCTTCCTCGCTGGAGTAAGCCAGTGGGTGTGCATCGGTACGGGTGTAGTGTCTGCCTCGCTGCTTGTGTGGCAGACCTTCGCCCTCAACCGACGCTTCGGGGAGTACGGACTGATGAAGCTGATGGCAAAGAGAAGCAGGCCCCGTTTCCTCATCAACCGCAAAAAGCCATACCAGACCATTAAAAACAAGTTAAACCAAAGAGTGAATGAGAAATATCCTGAAAGCAACGACCGTTGAGAACAAGCTGCCCCTGCTGGCTGTGGAGAACGGCTGCATCGTCTCCAAGGATGCGGACATCACCGTCTGCTATGAGGTGACGCTGCCCGAACTCTACACCGTGACCTCTGCCGAGTACGAGGCCATTCACGGCTGCTGGTGCAAGGCAATCAAGGTGCTGCCCGACTACAGCATCCTGCACAAGCAGGACTGGTTTGTCCGTGAAAGGTATGAGCCGGAACTGAACAAGGACGGCATGAGCTTTCTCTCCCGCAGTTTTGAACGGCACTTCAACGAGCGTCCCTTCCTGAACCATTCGTGCTACCTCTACCTGACGAAGACCACGAAGGAGCGTAACCGTATGCAGAGCAACTTTTCAACTCTCTGCCGTGGGCATATCATCCCCAGGGAGGTGAACCGTGAAACGGCTGCACGCTATATGGAGGCCGTCGATCAGTTTGAGCATATCATGAACGACTCCGGTTTTGTCAGGCTCCGCAGACTGTCGGATGCGGAAATCGTCGGCACGAAAGAGAAGGCAGGCATCATAGAGCGCTACCTCTCCCTACAGCCAGATGGCGACAAGTCCTTGCAGGACATCGACCTCGACCCTGCCGAGATGCGCGTAGGCGACAACCGCCTGTGCCTCTTCACGCTCTCAGACGTGGCAGACCTCCCCGCAAAGGTCGGAACGGACGTCCGCTATGAGAGGCTGAGCACAGACCGGAGCGACTGCCGCCTGTCCTTCGCCAGTCCCGTGGGACTGTTGCTGTCCTGCAACCACATCTACAACCAGTATGTGATACTTGACAACAGCGACGACAACCTGCAGCGGTTTGAGAAGTCATCAAGGAACATGCAGTCGCTCAGCCGCTACTCGCGCAGTAATGCCATCAACAGCGAGTGGATTGAAGAATACCTGAACGAAGCGCACTCCGGCGGTCTCATCAGCGTCCGTGCCCACTACAACGTCATTGCGTGGAGCGATGACGGCGAGGAACTGAAGCGTGCGAAGAATGACATCGGAAGCCAGTTGGCAAGCATGGAGTGCATGCCGAGACACAACACCGTGGACTGCCCGACACTCTACTGGGCAGGCATCCCCGGCAATCAGGCGGACTTCCCTGCCGAAGAAAGTTTCTATACCTTCATCGAGCAGGCGACTTGCCTCTTCATCGAGGAAACGAACTACCGCAGTTCGCTCTCGCCCTTCGTCATCAAGATGGTGGACAGGCTGACGGGGAAGCCCCTGCACCTTGACATCAGTGACCTGCCCATGAAGCAGGGCATCATCACCAACCGCAACAAGTTCGTGCTGGGGCCTTCGGGCAGCGGTAAAAGTTTCTTTATGAACCACATCGTGCGCCAGTACTATGAGCAGGGTGCCCATATCGTGCTGGTGGATACGGGACACTCGTATTCTGGGCTGTGCGCCATGATCAACCGTAAGACGCACGGGCAGGACGGCATCTACTACACCTATTCGGATGACAAGCCCATCTCGTTCAACCCGTTCTATGTCGATGACATGGTTTTCAGCGTGGAGAAGAAGGACAGTATCAAGACACTGCTGCTGACACTCTGGAAGAGCGACAGCGAGAAAGTCACCAAGACGGAATCAGGCGAGTTGGGCAGTGCGCTGAACGCCTACATAGAACTGATACAGACGAACAGGGACATCGTGCCGTGCTTCGACACCTTCTATGAGTATGTGCGCGACGTGTACCGTCAGCAGATGGCAGAGCGCGACATCAAGGTGGAGCGCGACGACTTCAACATCGACAACTTCCTGACGACCCTCCGACAGTACTACAAGGGCGGTCGCTATGACTTCCTGCTGAACTCGAAGGAGAACATCGACCTGCTCAGCAAGCGCTTCGTGGTCTTCGACGTGGACACCGTGAAGGACAACAAGGAACTCTTCCCGATAGTGACCATCATCATCATGGAGACGTTCATCAACAAGATGCGACGGCTGAAGGGCATCCGCAAAGTCCTCATCGTGGAAGAGGCATGGAAGGCGCTGGCATCCGAGAACATGGCGGAGTACATGCTCTATCTCTACAAGACCGTGAGAAAGTATTTTGGCGAGGCCATCGTGGTGACGCAGGAGGTGGACGACATCATATCCTCGCCCATCGTGAAGGAGTCCATCATCAACAACTCCGACTGCAAGATACTCCTTGACCAGCGCAAGTACATGAACAAGTTCGACCAGATCCAGGCATTGCTCGGGCTGACGGACAAGGAGAAAGCTCAGATTCTGAGCATCAACCAGGCCAACGACCCGTCACGGCTCTATAAGGAAGTCTGGATAGGACTTGGCGGTACGCAGTCCGCTGTCTATGCCACTGAGGTAAGTCCCGAAGAGTACCTTGCCTATACGACTGAAGAGACGGAGAAGATGGAGGTACAGGCACTTGCCGAGGATTTGGGCGGTGACATGGAACTGGCCATCAAAAGGCTGGCTGATGAAAGAAGAAACAGGCAGTGAGTCAATCACATTATTTATTCACCCATTAAATCAAAGTAAGCATGAGAACAAAAGCATTAGTGATTATCGGCCTCTGCATGACGCTATGCGTCGGCAGGGCAAGTGCGCAGTGGACGGTCGTTGACCCCACTAATCTGGCACAGGGTATCGTGAACTCCACCCGTGAGATTGTCCAGACTTCGACGACGGCCCAGAACATGATCAAGAATTTTCAGGAGACCGTGAAAATCTACGAGCAGTCGAAGAAGTACTACGATGCCCTGAAATCAGTGAACAATCTCGTGAAGGATGCCCGTAAGGTGCAGCAGACCATCGTCATGGTGGGCGACATCACCGACATCTACGTGAACAACTTCCAGAAGATGATGCAGGACGAGAACTTCACCGTTGAGGAACTGTCCGCCATTGCCTTCGGCTACACGAAACTGCTGGAGGAATCGACCGACGTACTGACGGAACTGAAGAACGTGGTGAACATCACCACACTGTCGATGACCGACAAGGAGCGCATGGAGGTCGTGGACAAGTGCTACAACGACATGAAGCGCTACCGTAACCTCGTCAGCTATTACACGAACAAGAATATCTCGGTGTCGTACCTCCGTGCCAAGAAGAAGAACGACCTTGACCGTGTGTTTGGACTCTATGGCAATGCAAGTCAGCGTTACTGGTAAATACCCGGAAGGAGAAAGCAGAGTATGATGAATATCTTATTAGCCATCGACTTTGAGAACCTGCACACACTGCTACGCAGTCTCTACGATGAGATGATGCCGCTCTGTGCGAACATGGCTGGCGTGGCAAGGGCGATAGCCGGATTGGGGGCACTGTTCTACATAGCCTACCGTGTCTGGCAGTCCCTCGCCCGTGCGGAGGCCATCGACGTGTTCCCCCTGCTCCGTCCCTTCGCCATCGGGCTTTGCATACTGATGTTCCCCACGGTGGTACTCGGTACGCTCAATGCCGTGATGACGCCCATCGTGCAGGGTGTGGCAACGATGCTGGAGGGCGAGAAACTGGACATGCAGCAGTACCGTGAACAGAAGGACAAGTTAGAGTATGAGGCCATGAAGCGGAATCCCGAAACCGCCTACCTCGTCAGCAATGAGGAATTTGACAAGCAACTGGAGGAACTGGGCTGGTCGCCCGGTGACCTCGTGACCATGACGGGCATGTATGTGGAGCGTGGGATGTACAGTCTAAAGAAGGGCATACGCGACTGGTTCCGTGAGGTGCTTGAACTGATGTTCGACGCTGCCGCACTGGTCATCGACACCCTGCGCACGTTCTTCCTCATTGTGCTGGCGATATTGGGGCCTCTGGCATTCGCCATATCGGTATGGGACGGTTTTCAGTCCACGCTCACCCAATGGCTCTGCCGATATATCCAGGTGTATCTGTGGCTTCCCGTCTCTGACCTGTTCAGTTGCATACTGGCGAAGATACAGGTGCTGATGCTCCAGAACGACATCGAGCGGATGCAGGCAGACCCGAATTTCTCGCTGGACTCCAGCGACGGTGTGTATATCATCTTTATGATCATCGGCATCATCGGCTACTTCACCGTGCCGACCGTGGCGAGCTGGGTGATCCAGGCTGGAGGCATGGGCAACTATAACCGTAACGTGAACAGCGTCACCAACCGAAGCGGTGCACTGGCTGGCGGTGCCGTGGGTGCCACAGCCGGAAACGTGGCAGGTCGGCTGAGGAAAATCTTCTGAATGTGAAACCAAAGACAAGAAAGAAAACGAAAATGGAATTTAAGTCATTGAAGAACATCGAGACCTCTTTCAGACAGATACGTCTCTTTGCCATCGTCTTTCTCGTACTGTGTTCCGTGGTGGTCGTATGGAGCGTTTACAGTTCCTATGCCTTCGCGGAGAGGCAGAGGGAGAAAATCTATGTGCTCGACAAGGGCAAGTCGCTGATGCTTGCCCTGTCGCAAGACCTCTCGCAGAACCGTCCGGCAGAGGCACGGGAGCATGTGCGCCGCTTCCACGAACTGTTTTTCACGCTCTCACCTGAGAAGAGTGCCATTGAGCACAACGTGAAGCGTGCTCTGCTGCTGGCGGACAAGAGTGCCTACCACTACTACCAGGACTTTGCCGAGAAAGGTTACTACAACCGCATCATAGCGGGCAACATCAACCAGACGGTGAGGGTGGACAGCGTGGTTTGCGACTTCGACAATTACCCCTACACGGCAACGACCTACGCACGGCAGATGATCATCCGCTCCAGTAACGTGACGGAGAGGTCGCTTGTGACAACCTGCCGCCTGCTGAACTCCAGCCGTTCGGATGACAACCCCAACGGGTTTACCATCGAGGGCTTTACGATTGTTGAGAACAAAGACCTTCAGACCATCAAACGATGAGGATGTTCAGGACTATCAGGGCAGGAGCCTACAGGTGGTGCAAGGGACTGTCAAACAAGGAAAGCCGTGTAGTGACTTGGGCGATGCTGGCAGTGCTGGGACTGTTGACGCTTTGGACTATATGGGACGTGGCAACAAGCATGTGAAACCTATAACAATGAACAAGAAAGAATGAACAACGAAGAAAAGAAGAAAGACCTGAATCCTCCTGTGACGGGCAATGAACCGCTCACGGAGGCAGAGCGCATCAAGCGCAAGAAAATGATTGTATATGCCATGATGGGCATTGTGTTCGTCCTCGTGATGTGGCTGATATTCGCCCCGTCGAATGACGGAAAGACCAACCTGCTCGGCACGAAGGGCTTCAATACGGAGATGCCCGAAGCCAACAGCGGTGACATCATCGGCGACAAGACCAAGGCATACGAGGCAAGCCAGATGGCGGACAAGCAGCAGGCACGGGAACAGGCTATCGGCAGTCTGGGTGATCTCTACCAGGCGGGGAACGGAAGCCAGTCTGCTACGGGCGACTTCAGCCTGATGGCAGACAGTACGGCAGAGGCGTATGAGGATGATGCCAGCCGCAAGGCAAAGGAGAAAATCACCTCGTCGGCTGCTGCATACAACAACCTCAATACGACTTTGGGAGGCTTCTATCAGAACGACCAGAGCCGTGAGAACGAGGAACTCAGGCAGCGTGTCGCAGAACTGGAGGAAAGAGCCAATGAACTACAAAGCCCGAAAAGCACCGTTGATGAACAGTTGGAACTGATGGAAAAGTCGTACCAGATGGCTGCAAAGTATATGCCGGGCGGTACTCAGCAACAGCAGGGGCAGACTGTTACGTCAACATCGGGCGACAAGGTGCAGGTGACTCCCGTGAGGAACGTGCAGAAGTCGGTGGTGTCGGCTCTCCAGCAGGAGAAGGGCAACGAGGAATTTATGGCAGACTATTCCGTGGAGCGAAACATGGCTTTCAATACTGCCGTCGGCATCGTGTCGGCACTCGACAAGAACACCATTTCAGCCTGCATCTATGGCAATCAGACCGTCACTGACGGACAGAAGGTAAGGCTCAGACTGTTGGAGCAGATGCGTGTGGGTGACGTCATCATCCCTGCCAACTCCGTAGTGACTGGCTCGGCAAGGATCACTGGCGAACGTCTGGGCATCGGCATCACCTCAATAGAGTATGCAGGTAGCATCTACAACGTGAAGCTGAATGTGTATGACACTGACGGACAGGAGGGTATCTTCATCCCCGGCTCGATGGAACTGAATGCCGCCAAGGAGGTTGCCTCCAACATGGGTACGTCAATGGGCAGCAGCATCAATATTTCATCGGATGCCGGTGCGCAACTGGCATCGGACTTAGGCAAGGGGCTGATACAGGGAACGAGCCAGTATATTGCCAAGAAGATGCGAACCGTCAAGGTACACCTGAAGTCCAACTACCGTGTCATGCTCTATGCAGACAAGCAATAGTCAACCAAGTAATAACCAATCCATTTATCCACAAACAAAAATCTGTATGACAATGAAGAAAGTTTTTTCTGTTTTCGCCCTGATGATGGGCATCGTGTCTGTGGCTATGGCACAGACAAGTGACAACACGGGTGACCTCTTTGAAGGCTATACCAAGAAGATCACCTACGACCGCATGATTCCCCCTCACGGGCTGGAGGTGACGTTTGACAAGACCTGTCACGTCATCTTCCCTGCAGCCATCGCCTACGTCGATTTAGGCTCAGCCAACATCATTGCAGGAAAGGCTGACGGTGCGGAGAACGTCATCCGTGTGAAAGCCGCCAAGCGTGGTTTCAAGGGCGAGACGAACATGAGCGTCATCACCGAGGACGGTGCCTACTACAGTTTTAATGTGAAGTATGCGCGTGAGCCTCGTATCCTCAATGTGGAGATGACGGACTTCATCCACGACGGGGAGGCGGTGAACCGTCCGAACAACTCCATGAACATCTACCTGAAGGAACTCGGCTCGGAGAGTCCCGTACTGGTGCGACTGGTGATGAAGAGCATCTGGAAGGAGAACAAGCGTCGTGTGAAGCACATCGGAAGTAAGAGCTTCGGCATCCAGTTCCTCTTGAAAGGCATCTATACGCATAACGGTCTGCTGTACTTCCACACAGAAATCAAGAACTCCAGCAATGTGCCCTTCGACGTGGACTACATCACATGGAAGATCGTGGATAAGAAGGTGGCAAAGCGCACTGCCATTCAGGAGCAGGTCATCCAGCCCCTGCGCACACAGAACTTCGTGCTGAACGTGGCTGGTAACAGCAAGGAGCGCACGGTGTGGACAATGGACAAGTTCACCATTCCCGATGACAAGTGCCTGGTAGTGGAACTGGCGGAGAAGAACGGCGGGCGACATCAGTCATTCACCATAGAGAACACAGACCTTGTAAGGGCAAGGGTAATCTCGGAACTGAAAGTGTCTGACCAGTAAAACGAATACCGGAGAACTATGAAGAAGAAAATGCTATTGACTTTTGCCGTGCTTGCCCTTACGATGGGGCAGGCCACGGCTCAGAGAGTGCTCCCGAAGATGCAGGGCATCGCCATCGGTGGCGGAATGGTGGACGGCAAAAGCGACTCGTTCTATAGCACCATGACGGTGGACACCTATACCAAGGGCGGCAACAAGTGGGTGTTCGGTGCAGAATACCTGCAGCGTAACCACAAGTATGAGTATGGTGAGGACGGCAGGCAGACCATTCCCGTGGTGCAGATGACGGCAGAAGGCGGGTATTACAAGCAGGTGCTTTCGGATGCCTCGAAGTCGTTCTTCGTCTATGTCGGTGCATCGGCACTGGCAGGGTACGAGACGGTGAACTGGAACGAGAAGCTGCTGGATGACGGCTCACAGCTGACAGGCAGGGACGGTTTTGTTTATGGCTGTGCAGCTACGCTAAACGTAGAGTGGTATCTGTCCGACAAAGTGGTGTTGACGGGGAATGTGCGTGAGCGTTTCCTGTGGGGCAATACCTCCAACCTGAACCATACGCAATACGGCATCGGCTTGAAGTTCATCATCAACTGACGGGAAGGGATGGATATAGAGAAGATCAAGGAAACACCGATTGCCGACTTCCTGAGTCGGCTCGGTTTCCATCCCGTCAAAAGGCGTGGTGCAGTGCTATGGTATCATGCACCTTACAGGGGTGACAAAAGCCCTTCGTTCAAACTCGACACCCGAAAGGAAAAGTGGTTTGACTTTGGCATGGGTGAGGGTGGCGACATCTTTACGCTGGCTGGGAAACTGATACCGTCGAACGACTTCATCCGTCAGGCGCAGTACATTACGGAAACGATGAACCTTCCGATGCCGGAGATAAAGGGGACGGAGTATCTGAAGAACCTGCCGGACGAGGAACCTCAGTTCTCAAACGTAGAAGTGCTGCCACTCGGACACTACGCCTTGCGCCAGTACCTTGCTGAAAGGGCGATACCCTTTGAGGTGGCAAGCCGTTACTGCAAGGAACTACACTATGACTTGCATAGCAAGCGGTATTTCGCCATCGGCTTCCCTAATGACAAGGGCGGCTATGAAGTGCGCAACAAGTTCTTCAAGGGATGCGTGGCACCAAAGGGAACGACGTTCATCAAGTCTGGGAATGAGCCTGGCAGGGATTGCAACGTGTTTGAGGGCTTCTTTGACTTCCTTTCAGCGGTCACCATCAATCAGAATGCAGCACAAAAGGACAATCTGGTGCTGAACAGCATCATCTACCTGAGGAAGTCAACGGACTTGCTGAGCCAGTTCGAGCACATTCACGCTTACCTTGACAACGATGATGCAGGAAGAAAGGCGGTGCAGACACTGAAGGACTGTCTGGGCGAAAAGGTCATTGACCACACTGCCGACTACAATGGATGCAAGGATTTCAATGAGTTCCTTGTGAAGAATCAACAGAATATCAACAACCAAAAAACAACGAACAATGAAAGCAACAACAATTATGAAGAATGTAATGAAGAGATTAGTGAGGGTGGGCTGCATGGCAGTCGCCGTGTTTTGCATCGCTGCTTGCGATAACGATCTGGATATTCAGACTGCTTATCCGTTCCATGTCGAGACTATGCCAGTCCCTCTGAGGGTTACACAGGGCGAGACGGTGGAAATCCGCTGCTCACTGCTGGCGGAGGGCAGGACGAGTGACACGCAGTACACCATCCGCTGGTTTCTCTACGACGGCAAGGGTACGCTCAAATACAACAAGAAAGCCTTGAAAGCCAACGACCGCTATCCGCTGCTGACGGATGATTTCCGTCTGTACTACACCTCTACATCGTCGGACTCTCACAGCTTTATCGTGGTGATTGAGGACAATCACGGACAGAGCCAGCAACTTGATTTCAAGTTTAACAATGACAATGACGAAGAGGAAACGGCAACCACAGAGAAAGGAGGGCAAGGTATTGAGAGCAGGCAATAATCATCAACGTGTATTGGCAGGATTGGCTATAGCCGTCCTGCTGATGCTCTGTCCGTTGGCAGTGACGGCGCAGGAGCGAATGACAGAACAGCAGAGATTCAACCTGGCGGTGGAAATCATCAAGCACTTCGAGGGCTGGCACACTGCCCGCAACTATCCATACGTCGGATGGGGTCACCAGTTGCAGCCGGGGGAACGGTATAATGCAAGGACGATGACGAAGGCACAGGGTGACAGGCTGCTACGGCAAGACCTCATGAAGATGTACAGACTGTTCGACGGCTACGGCAAAGACCAGATGCTCTTGGCTGTCCTTGCGTACAATGTCGGGCCATACGCGATACTCGGAACAAATAAGCGTCCACGAAGTACGCTGCTGAGAAAACTGGATGCAGGCAACCGTAACATCTTCCACGACTACATGCGCTTCTGCCGATACGAGGGCAGGAAAGTGAAGTCCATCGAGCGAAGGCGATATGTTGAGTTCTCGCTGCTGTATATCCGATAATGTGACAATCCCTGATGAGCATTCAACTCGTCAGGGATTGTCATATAATCTAATACACCAGCTATCTCAGCAAATCCGCAATCAACTTTGTGAAATCTGCAATATCGCCCTCTATACTGGCTTTTTCCAATGCTTGCATATAAGCGTCTCGTCTTTCAACAGGAATTATAGTCCATGAATATCCGCCCGTGGAAAGCATTGTGTTCATGATGAAGCGACTCATTCTGCCATTTCCGTCATTATAAGGGTGTATGAAACTAAACATGAAATGTCCAAGGATGGCTCTGACGGCAGGATGCTTTTCTTCTCTTAGTAAATGGAAATACTCAGGCATAGCGTCACGAACAGCTTCATAGTTCATTGGAGTATGCCGGGAACCTCGGATATAGACAGGGCGGTTGCGGTAGCCAACAATGGCAGACGGTTTGTAAAGTCCTGCGGCTACCATCGGTTGCCACATTTCGAAATACCAATTCCCGTGATCATCATCAACAGCAACTCCGGCATCTATACCCTCTATTATTTTAGTAATAGTGGCCTTTACTGCTTGGAACGCCTGATAGTAACCTCTGGCCACTAGCGCATTATGGGCATCCTTGTCTTCTTCCTTTGGATTCCAGTTTCCACTTTTCACTTTTTCAATCAGTTCATCAGATACTTTATAACCTTCGATGGACAAAGAATGATAAGCATCCTCAGTATATTTGTCATCCAATTGCTTAAGCAGTTCGGCGATGTTTGTAGGAACAGACACAGAGGCAGGAAAATTGTCAATAACTGTCTGACGCATTTTCCCCCACATCAGTGTAAGTCTTGCTACGTATGGAGAGATGGGGACAGGGGAAATGTTATCAACTTTATCCTCAAACGGGTCTTCTTCACGTACATCGTAACCAAGTCGCTTCATATACACAAGGATATTGTTTGCAATTTTCTCCCTGCCTATGTTCCTGAATGCTCCGACAAGACGACCTGCACGGGTGCTTGCTCCCTCATCGGCAAGGATACCGTAAATCTCGGATTCGTCTTTCACCATCTGAAGGCATGTTCTTGCGGAAATAGGATTCTGACGGAAATAAGTAGGTGAGACAAACACTAACGCTTCCGCCAAAGAATACATCCGTACACCATATTCAGGATGGATGTATATAGACATTGGCAACTTGGCTTTCAGGTTGAACAGGCTTGTACCATATAGTAGCGACGTGACGTTGTTGTTCCCGTCTGGATTGCGTATGATGGTCTGTATAGGAACGGTCGTGTTGCCCGAATGTAGGTCAAGTGACTGTTCTGCCGTCAGGCTCCAACTATCGCCAAAACGTGAAGCACAATACTTGGACATGAATGCCCAATAAGAGGTGTACCAGTCTGTGGTGTCACCTTCCATGCCGGGACGCGATGCTATATACCATCCCTTAACAACTTCTTTCAGCCATCCTTCACTCAACAGTCGTGTCAAGTGTACCCTGCTCAGTTGCTCTGTTCCGTGAAGAACAACGAAGTTCTCCGCATCCTGGAGTTGTTTCAATTGCTCCAAAGACTCTGCTATTTTTTCTGCTACCGTTGCCATATAGATCTTTTGTCTTGTTACACGTTATTTACTCCCGTGGAGTTGCACGTCTTTTTCAAACGTGCCGTTACACGTCTTTTCTTGCCGTGTGATTACACGTTATTTTGTGCAAAGGTACATAATTCCAATGAAAAATAAGCAGAAATTTGAAAGAAAATGGAAAAAAGTTCATTTTATGCCTTCAGCAAGAACGGAACAAGGTTTCTTTTGCTTCGTTTCTTTCTCGCCCCCCTGCTCATGAAAGAAACGAAGTCGGGCGGAATTTTCGTCCGTCCGACTTCATCGGTTAATTGGTCAGTCCTTTTTGTCTTAGCCACTGGTCGCGCTGCAACCTGCATTGCGCCAAGGTCGGGCGGACACATGTGAACAACTCGCCCGTTTCTGCGCTGCGGTAGTCGTACTGCACTGCCGTCCTCTTTGGTCGGGTGCTTATGACAAAAGTCTCATACTGCTCTTGCCCTTTCTGAGTGGTGCTTACTCCGTTCTCGGTCATTCTCGTTGCCATAATCAGTAGTGTTAGTTGAGTTGATAAATGTCGATGATGGTATCTTCGTCATAATGGAGTGAAATGGTCGGCTCAAACTTGCCGATAAAGTTGAAATGCTCCCTTCTTTCACGGTAGACATAGAGAAACTTCCCCAAAAGGTCTTTGTTCTCTTGTGCGCCAAGGTGTACCGAAGTGTTGAAGTCCTCGGCTACTCCCCAAACATCGTTTGCCACACCTTCACGGCAAACGGCATCAATCAATTTGAATGTTTCTTGCGTCATTGCTATATAGTCTAAAGTGGTGGGAGTGCCGAATGCTCCCACCTTGTTTATATTATGCGTGGTAGAAGTCGGCTTCAACTACCTCTGCTGCTATGCCAAATTCGGGATGGCTTGCGAAATATGGCTGTTCTATGCCCGTCCAGTCCACCACATAGCCGTGTGGAAAGTTCGCTTCGATAAAGCCGTTTACCAATTCAATGTCTAAGTCGGTCAGTCCCGTGGTATCGCCATATTCCAACATTGGTATGGCATAGGTCGGAATTTGGAATGTTCCTGCGTGTCTCATAATGCGCTCTCGTTAAAATTCAACTATCAGTAATCGGTTCTCTGCTACGCTACCATTGTAGGGACAACGCTGTTTCACCCAAAGGTGACGGCTTCCCCATCCCCACAACAGATATTTTCTAAACTGCTCCTTGAAAGGAGAAAAGTCCAGTGCCTGCTCCAGTTCCCTGCGTGTCTTGGCAAGGGTCAGCAGGTTGAGGAAACGGACAATGACTTGGTCTGTCTCGCTGTCCCACTGGTTGATAACGCTCTCAATCTTTATTGTCATAATCTTGGTGTTTTAGCGGTGGGAGGTGCTGATGTCCTCCCACCTTGGTTAAACTTATGCTGCTTTCATTCTCTGTCGGATGATGTCTGCGTTGCTGTTCACAAGGCTCACGATGCGGTCGTGATACTCGGTGTTCTTGTTGCAGACACCTCGGCTCTGCACCACTCGGAACTCATCAAGGCTAAATTCCACAGTCTCAACTCGCTCCCCATTGATAGTGGCAGAGAAGATTAGGCTTTCCTCGTTGAGATAGTAGGATGCGCTGAATACGCAATGGTGCATGTGGTTTCCCTCCTGTCGGTGTTCCTCCACACTCTCCAACACACGGACGTTAATTAGCCCGTCAGTGAACAACAGACCGAAGAACTTGCCTTTCATTGCCTTGAACTTGGCTTCGCTCTTTGCTGCTCTTTCCATGTCCTCGGCTCTGCGCTCACGTTCTGCCTGCTCGTCTATCTTCTTCACCAACTTGTTGTGTGTTGCTTGGAGGTCGGTGGGGCAAATGTAGTGTGCATTGCGGATGTCCTTGCCAACCTTGCTGAGCATTCGGATGGTGTCACACCATAGGCTGATGCTGCCGATATGGTAGTGGTTGCGCTTGGCAATCTTGTAGGAGTTCCAGCAGATTTCAAGGTCGGTGGAGTGCATTATGAAGTGACGGAAGTGGTCGATGCGTCCCGATTTGAGAAGTGTCTCATAGCGGTTGTCACGGAGTATCGCCTTGAACATCGCCAATGGTGCCAGTCCGTAGAGGTCACCCGTGAAGCCGTTGCGCTCCAGTTCGGGGATAACGTCCATCTTCGGGTAGAGGGGGAAGGTGGCGAGATGGCTGTAGGTGTCGTTATCATAGCGGAGTGCCATGCCCTCATTGTATGAAAAGCAGTCAAGGTATGGTCCCATCGTTCGCTTCAGTCCTATCACCTCACATTGCCCCTTGCCGTTGATGTAGTAGCGGCATATCTCTCGGCAGGTGGTCTTTGAGTGCTCGCCCTTGCGGTGCTCGGTCTTGACCTGTGCCACACGGAGGACTTGCAGCCCTTTCCTTGTGGTGAGCGTGGTGAAGTAGGCAGACTGGCTGAGGGTGCGGTTTCTCGTCTCTTTCACCTCTAACTTGCGTCCACAATGGGGGCAGGTAAGGTGTTTGTTTTTCTTTTCATCGTCTGAGATAGTCCACTGGTGTCCGCACTCCATGCAGGTATGGCGGAGTGAATTGGGATAGCGATAGGCATAGTGGTCGGTGAGTTCATCGGCTGCCCACTTGATTGCTCTCTTGGCGATGGGTGCCGTGCCCTTGTCGGACTGGCACACCATCTTCTGAAATTGCGTTCTCGGTTTCATAATGCTCTGTTAGAAGTTGTCGAATAATGAGGGTTGCTGAATGGTGGAGGTCTGTGCCGTCCTTGCCTTTGGCTTGCTGCGTTGGGAAATGCGGTTGTAGGTCTCGTTCTCCAGTCTGCGGACTGCATTGCGACGTGCTTCTTGTTTTTCTTCCTCGGTAAGTTCCACGACATGGTTCACCTTCACGTCACACTCCATCGGCTTGCCCACCTCCAAGTCCTTTTCCTCGGCTGCGTGGATAGCCAGTGAGTAGATTTCATCATCATCGAAGCCGTGGCACTCGCTTTTCATCACTTCGTTGAGGATATAGGTCACGATGTCATCAATGCTGCGGTTCACTGCGTGGTACTTCTCTGCGAAGAGCGTGTCCTCGCTTGCCCTCTGCTCCAGATAGGAGTGGATGGTCTGTTTGAAACTTTCAGTTCCTTTCATGTCTGTAATGGGTATTTAATGGGTTGTTACTTTTCTTTTCAGAGTGACACAATCCAAAGGAAAGTGCCTATAAGCAGGAGGATGGTGAGGATAATCGCCAACCAAGAGAGGATGATGGATAGGACAGTCTCAATGACTGCTGCCATCAGGTTGCATACAAGGTTCATCAGCCAGTCCAAGATGCGGAGGGGCATCAGAGCCATCATCATTGCCGTTGAAATTGCCATTTGTCTCATATTGCGCTTCGGTTTGGTTTGTATGATATTGCGGTTTCCACGAGTCGGAGGAAGTGAGTTTCCTGCCTTTGACCTATATGTATGAACCGCTGAACTTGCCATTTTTTTTGCGTCTGTCCTGTCGCCGTTGTCGTTTCGTTTCGGCGGCTCCACTAAGGCTACGAGGTCGGCTATACAAGTTTTTCGTGGAAAATACTACCTCGTAAGAGTGTGGAGATTTTCCATCGAAACGCCTGCGCCCCGAACTTGTAGAGCCGAGATCCGTGGCCATAACTTTGCCGCCCAAACGGAACGACCGGAGACGGACAGGAAAAAGTGGCAATTCGCGGCCGTGACAACATATATGGGGCTGGAACTCGGCTCTCCGACTTGGTGGGAAGCCGATAGTCTCGTCACTGTGTAAAAGGGAACTTGAAAGAGTGTATTATGGACATGGGGGAACAAGCCTACTGAATGTATTTCCTTGCAATGGGGAACAACTGGCAGTGAACAGAGAAAAGCAGGGACGGCAAGCCCATAAAACAAGTGTGCATTGGAAGGGACGGACAAATGCTTGTCATCTGTCTGGCACTTACGACGTACTCTTGTGGGGATTGCCTATCAGCAGACGACTCTCTATGTCTCTCCCTTTGACCGTGGGCGAAGAGAAAGACATGGAATGTTGGATGCCTGAATGCTTTTCCTTCAGTTCCTCCTAAACCTCATAGCCGACAGCTGTCATTGAGGGGTGTCCTTTTAGGAGTGGCAACCAGAGAAGTGAGCCAAGCGGGAGAGTCTGCCCGAATACTTTCAGGCAGGTATTCGCTTCGCTATCTTCTCGCCAATCCGCTGCCATGTCATTCTCTGAGGCTCGTCCCCAGAGTATGAGATGGCAGAAAAGGACAGCACCAACGACGAAGCCGTCGGCTATGAGGTAACTGGAGGAACTTGAACAAATCTACGAATGGAACAACTATGAAAAGAAAAAAAGATATATCATAGTAAAAGGTAGAAAACAAGAATAGGTGTGTATAAAAAAGTCTTCTGCAAGAACGGAACAGGGTTTCTTTGCTTCTTTCTTTCTCGCCTTGCATGCTCATGAAAGAAAGAAGTTGGGCGGCATTTTTCAGCCGTCCAAATTCTCTGCTTATTTGTGGATTATATCTTTCCCTCTTCGTGATAGGAGTAATATGCTCCGTCCGTTACGATAACATGGTCGAGGAAGTGGATGCGCATGACCTCACAGGCTTTCTTCACGCTCTGCGTCAGTGTATCGTCAATTCTGCTGGGACGTATGCTGCCGCTGGGGTGGTTATGGCAGACTGCCATGATGGTCGCATTGTTAAGAACTGCCTCACGTATCATAATCCGTATATCTGCACTCACCTCGGTTATACCTCCTTGGCTGATGCGCTCAGACTTGATAAGGCGGAAGTTCTGATTTATCAGCAGGATGTGAAACTCTTCCGTTGCGAGGTCTTGCATCTTGGGCAGCATGTGGTTGTAGATACGTGTAGCAGTGCTCATTTCGGGATGCAGTTCGGGTGTCGCTATCTGCCTGCGCTTGCCCAACTCTACGGCTGCGAGTATCTTGCATGCGGTTTGTGTGCCGACTCCCTCGATGTTGAGGATTTCATCGAAACGAGCCTTGCCCAAAGTGTTGAGGTTGTGGTTGAACCTGCCCAATACTTGGTTGCCAATATCCACTGCGCTGTACTGCTGCGTACCGCTGCCAATGAGGATGGCAAGTAGTTCTGCATCGGTCAGTGACTCTGCGCCTAAACGCTGTAATCTCTCGGTGGGGCGGTCTTCGGGTGCCCACTGCTTAATGCTCATTCTTAATGCTGTGTTCATAATCAGTTGTACTTATAATTGTTTGTTCTACGATAGTTCTTTGTCTTGGCGAGGAACATAGCCATTCTGACGTGTGCCCCTGCCGATTCCATCCGCTCCTTGAATGCGTCTGATGTCCTGCCCGATGTGCAGATGTCGTCAATGAGTAGGATGCGCTTGCCCTTGAAGAAATCCTCGTCTATCCACACATTGTCCTCGGCTGCGTGTTCTCCGCAAATGTGTACCTTCTCTCGCTTTCCGATGACATGGACATGCTCGAACCCGTCTATTGCACCACATAGGGCGGACAACTTGGCAGAGAAATTGCGGAACCTGCGGGTATAGGTCTGTTGGCAACTTGCAGGGATGCAGACTATCACAGTGTCCTTCAAGTCCATCAATGAGAGAGCCTTGCCGATGAGCCGTGAAGCCTTGTCGGTCGCATAGCGTCTGCCTGACTTAGAGTCGAGGATGAAGCGGTCGTTCTCCAGTGTGTCGAATGATGCACGACGGAGGTAACGCTGTGGCACATAGTCGAGAAGGGCGTACTTAAACATATTCAAATTGGTTTTGATGTTCAACTTTTGTTTTTTGCGGATTCAGGAGCTGTGAAGTGAGTTCCTACTGAACTAATCCGTACTCCGTGAATCCTTCGTTTTTTTTTGCGTATTTCTATCGCCGTTTGTTTCGTTCCTGTGGCTTCATCAAAGGTTGCAGATTGGATACGGCAAGTTTTTTCGGCAAAATACTACCCCTTGCGGTGTGGAGATTTTCCCGAAAACCCATGTGGCTTGAACTTTCCATTCCAATCTGCGGGTTTACCTTTGCCACGGGAACGTATCTAACGGGCGTACTGAAATACCTGCGAAGGTTCACGGGTCGGATTGCAATCAAGTGGCTTGCCCTTCTTCCTGGCAATGCCTGAGAAAACGAGAGTTTTGGATGTCGAAGAGTGAATACAAGAACGGCATACTGAAAAGGAACACCCCTAACGATGAACAGAGAAAAGCAGGGACAGCAAGCCCACGAAACAAGTGTGCCTCGGAAGGGACGGACAAATGTTTGTCATCTGCCCGGCACTTCCGACGTACTCTTGTGGGGATTGCCCATCAGCAGACAACTCTCTATGTCTCTCCCTTTGACCGTGGGCGAAGAGAAAGACATGGAATGTTGGATGCCTGAATGCTTTTCCGTTAGTTCCTCCTAAACCTCATAGCCGACAGCCGTCATTGAGTGCTCTCCTTTTAGGAGTGGCAAACAGAGATGTGAGCCAAGCGGAAGAGTCTGCCCGAATACTTTCAGGCAGGTATTCGCTTCGCTATCTTCTCGCCAATCCGCTGCCATGTCTTTCTCTGAGGCTCGTCCCCAGAGTATGAGATGGCAGAAAAGGACAGCACGAACGACGAAGCCGTCGGCCATGAGGTAACTGGAGGAACTTGAAAACAAGATTGATTGAACAAGTGTAAGGGGAGAAATAAAACTATTGCAAAATGGATAGGCGAAGAAAAGCAATAGTAATATAATGTACGCGTAAAAGACCGTAGTATTAGAAAAAGGTGTGAAGAGGAACCAGGAAAAGCCTGACTGCTTTTCATCTTCCGTCTTATCCCCACGACAGACTGCCGTCATTGAGGATCGTCCGAAAGGAGTGACATAGGGAGAAGTTAGCGTGCTATCTTCTCGTCGCTCCATTGCCATACCATTCTCTTCGGCTTGCCCAAGAGTATGTTACGGCAATAAAAGGACAGCCCAATAACGAAGCAGTCTGCCGTGGGGAAGTGGGCGGACAATGAACCTATCGTAAGAAAAAGGAAATCGTTACCAAAATGGACTTGGTAACTAAAAGACATATAATAGCCAAGGAAAAGGTAACAAAAACCTATAAAAACGTTAAGTTTCTGCCCGTTTCTTTGGTGGTAACAGAATAAATGATTATCTTTGCACTCACTAAGAAGCGTTCTTTGGAAATGTGTATAACGAGACAGAATATGTAATTCAGCTCGTTTCTAAATCGTTACCTAATTACCATTTGAGTTAAGGTAACAAAGTGATTTCTAAAGAGTTATAAATTTCCCCGTAACAAATGCTGGAGAACAAACATTCAGATTGTGTTCCAGTCTTGCAGATGTTTATGCCTATACAGAACAAGTTCCTCAAAGTCATTGGTCCGCTTTTTCGGGTTCTAATTATAAACATGCTACGCTCCATGTTCCGGCAACTTCTTTAGAAGCATATAAAAACGCAGAGCGATGGAAGGATTTTGGCAGTATTGTTGCATTGACCGATAATGACCCCAAGCCATCGGGAATACAGGCTATAAACAATGGCGTAATGACTGCTAAGCGTTATTATTCGATTGACGGTAAGCAGATAGCAATGCCACAGCGAGGACTGAATATCATCAAGATGAATGATGGAACGACTAAAAAGGTTATGATGAAGTGAGTGTCTATCAATACGTCCGATGAAAGAAAAATTCTGTCGGACGAAAAAAAAATTTCATCGGACGGAAAAAAAATTCTATCGGACGGAATTAATTTTTCGTCCTGAGAAATGAAAATTACTTCCGGAGAATGTATTGCCACACTCTGACCTCGGTCAGAGAATGAGCGATTCTGCGAATTTATAGATGATAATACCTGCGGTGACAGAGACATTCATCGAGTGTTTTGTGCCAAGCTGAGGTATCTCTAAACAGCCATCTGAGGCGTCTACTACTTCCTGGTGGACGCCTTTTACTTCGTTACCAAGCACTACGGCGTATTTTCGGTCCCCCTGAGGCACGAACGTCTGTAGTTTGGTACTATGTTCCACCTGCTCGACAGAAAGCACCGTGTAGCCCGTATTTTTCAATTCTTCGACAGCCTCCAATGCCGTTTTAAAGTAACGCCAGCTGACACTTTCCTCTGCTCCAAGGGCTGTTTTGTGGATTTCCGTCGATGGTGGCGTCTGGCAGATGCCACACAGATATACCGCTTCCACCCGGAAAGCATCACTCGTACGGAACACACTTCCTATGTTATACATCGAACGTACATCGTCCAGTACCACTATTAATGGCAGTTTCTCAGCCTCACGATATTCGTCAATCGTGAGTCGCTTCATCTCTATAGTTCTAATCTTACGCATTATGCCTGCAAAGGTAATCATAATTTTCAATTCTCAATTCTCAATTCTCAATTTTTTTGTGTTGATAACTATGTTGATAACTTGCGGATTATTTTGTGAGTTATGCTAAAAAATCCTGGCACTGCCCTACCCGATTGTGGATTTTAACCATAAATTATGGAGTTACTTGTAAGATTTCCACCGTTTTTTTAGGAAAAAAGATATAAACTTATTAATTTTGCACCAAAATAGAGAATTGTGGATAAACTACTTATCAGATTCATAATCAGAGAGTAACAATCCACATAAGGTTTGAATAACGTTCAGTAAAGTGTGGATAAACGATAAGGCAAGAAAAAGCTGAAAAAGTTATGCACTTATCAACGCTATATCATCCTTTTCATTCTCTTTTTAAAAAGAAAAAAGAAAGAAAAATAATAATATGATGAAGTTGAAAAAGAGTTGGAAAGAACAAGGTTTTATTGATGAACCCGTAAAGCAAGGTACTGATCTGAAGGCTGAGATACGTCGTATGTGTCAGGAAAAAGATGCTATCATTTTGGCACACTACTATACTATTGGTGATATTCAGGATATTGCTGACTTTGTAGGCGACTCATTGGCTTTGGCGCGTAAGGCAGCAGAGACAGATGCAAAGATGATGGTCATGTGTGGTGTACACTTTATGGCAGAAACCTGCAAGCTGTTGTCACCAGATAAGACAGTGCTCTGTCCTGATTTGAATGCTGGTTGTTCGTTGGCTGACTCTTGTAAGGCTGAAGACTTGAAGAAATATAAGGAAGAACATCCTGGTTATCAGGTAGTTTCGTATGTCAATACGACTGCTGCTGTGAAGGCTCTGACTGATGTGGTAGTGACCAGTGGTAATGCCAAGAAAGTAGTCGATCAGTTGCCAAAGGATGCGAAACTTATCTTTGGTCCTGACTATAATCTGGGTAATTATATCAATGAGGTGACAGGCAGAAATATGCTGCTTTGGAATGGAGGCTGTCATGTGCATGAACGTTTCTCTGTTTCAAAGATTGCTGAACTTAAAAAGCAGTATCCTGAGGCCATAGTGATGGCTCATCTGGAGTGTAAAGGTCCTGTCTTGGCGCTGGCAGATGTCAAGGGAAGTACGGCTGATATGCTGAAGTTTGCACGACAAAACCGTGCGACACAATATATCGTGGCCACAGAGGCCGGTATTTTGCACGAGATGCAGCGTTCGTGTCCTGACAAGCAGTTTATCCCTGTGCCTCCAGAAATCAGCGAGAGCGGCCTCGAATGCAGCTGTAACGAGTGCCAATATATGAAGATGAACACATTACTGAAGATATATAACTGTCTGAAGTACGAATGGCCTTCCGTTGAGGTTGATGCAGAAATTGCTAAAGATGCTGTAAAACCCATAGAAAGAATGCTTGAGTTGAGCTAAAAAAGCATGAAGCAACGTATCGAATGGTTAGCTGTTTTGAGGGGCCTTAACATACTGCTGGTTGTCATGGTTCATATTCAACTGGTAGATATGTCGACAGGTACAAACCATTCGTTTTGCAGTGCTGTTGCCTTTCCGTTTCATCCTATCAGAATGCCACTGTTTATTTTCATATCCGGTGGCTTGCTATATCTAAGTAGAATACGAAAAAAAATATCGACAAAGGCATTATACAAAGATAAGTTTCAGCGTATCATGATACCATTCTTTTTCTTTGTTATTGCCTATTATATTTTGAAGATTGTTTTTAATGAATTTGCAAAGACTCCGACAGAGTTATCTTTAAGTTATTTTCTGCAGTCCTTCATATATTTTCGAGGTTTTCCATCACAGCCATTATGGTTTTTGGCTGTTTTGATGATGTTTATGCTGATGTATCCGTTATTCTGTTATCTATGTGACAATAAGTACAGAATGGCGTGTTTCTTTCTTTTTTGTAGTGCCATATACTTTATTGACTCCAATCTTGACAGTCCTTATAATGTGTTTTATGTATTGGATATACACCATTATCTGGTTTATTTTTTCTT
Source organism: Prevotella sp. (assembly GCA_015060485.1). Classification (GTDB taxonomy): domain Bacteria; phylum Bacteroidota; class Bacteroidia; order Bacteroidales; family Bacteroidaceae; genus Prevotella. The sequence continues at coordinate 33,939 of SUYI01000020.1, forward strand.
TGGCATATTATTCTTCAGGTATGAGTTGTACAGCTATATAAAGAGCACAGCAGCTTTATTTACGCTTATATTGCTATATGTCGTCAGTTATTACTATTCTATTAATCTGCTGAGCTCTATCTTAGGCATTATGATGATGTGTTCATTATGCTTAAAAGTAGCCCATTATTTGCCCAACCTATTTTCCAGCTTTAGAGAATACATCTTTCAGATCTACCTAATGTCCCTACCCTTCCAGACATTTGTAGAACTGATATTATGGAAAAAAGTGTTCTATCACGAACAATTATTCTATCTGTTTTATGCTATCAACCTTTTGGCAGGATTGTTTATGCCAGTCTTAATAGCCAAATTAATAGAACGTTGTCGCGTCAGAACTATACGTTTGTGCTTTGGTCTGCAATAGTTATTTGGACTTAAAGGCAAAGAATCGCTGGCCAAGATAATTGAATACGATGAAAAGGCACATACCCAGCAGCATGGACACATTCTCCTGGATGGTTTTATTAAAGTCTGTGAGAATCCATTGCATCAATGGTTTTGCTATTCCGTATGCTAACAGATAACAGCAAACAATATTGATGGTAAAACGGAACAGGGAAGCCCATCCTCGTTCGTGATATTGGAAAGTAAAATGCTTATTAAGAAAGTAGCTGCAGATGCTTCCAAAGAAGTAATTCGAGGCAGAAGAAACCCAATAACTCAGGTGGAAGACGTTGTAGAACACAAACATAATAGTGGTACCCACGATGGTATTAACGACACCCACCATGACAAACTTCATGAAAGTCTTATCTGTAAACAGACCTACCTTATCTTTTAATGACGTCAATATGCTCATGATCAACTATCCACACACAATCATGTTGTTGTTTATTAAGTGTTTCCAATCCTAACTCCTTCGCAATTCTGAAGGCATCAGCAGAGCGTTCTATCGTTGTGTCCTCAATGACTTCAGGCCATTGGTAATTCGTTTCATATTGTGCTGCGAGTCCCCATCCGAAAGCCTCGTTGGGAATAACACAGAAGGAAGACAGTTTCGGATAGTCATCTTCTATGATAATGACATAAACACTATCAACAGGTTCCCCCGTTTTTTGAATAGCATCCTTTGCCATATTCTTTCCTACAAGGCCTGATTTTACCGATGCGTCAATTAAATGAATATCGATAAGTATCGCAGCAATAATCCATAAGACGAAGGCAAAGGCAACAGGTTTCAGATGGTCCACCCGACTGATAGAAAAAGCCATAAAGACAGCAATCATAGCCAATCCTGCATAAGTGTGCATCATGCTGAAGACAGTGCCTAAATGTGGAGCTACTGCTATCAGCAGACAAACGAAAGTACAGACCATTTTCTTGTTCGAAAACTTTTTAATGTTACGAAGGAAAACAAAATATAAGAATGGTGCTGTCAGTAGGAAGGAAATAGCTGCCAACAACAGATTCCTACTAGGCTGATGAAGCAGATAAATATAGTCTACAGTGATGAATGACGTGAAAAAGAATTTGACGACGTTCTTGACAATTTTAAATTCTTCAGGCACGTATTCTGGATGGATAGTGATGTCTTTAGGAAGCAATAGAATCGCCAAAGCATAAGCAGCCATAATAGCTGTGCCTACAAGTAAATCTCTTTTTAACGTCTTCGTTTCTATCAAGCCAAAGCCATAAGCAAGAATAGGACATATCCAAGCCCACATCAATCCGTTTTCCTTGAAGAGCGTAGCCAGGAAAACCAAGCTGATCCAGACGATATATTTTCCTTTTTTCAGCTTACAATATAACAAAAAGGCTATGATACCACAGGTAAGTGCATAGACTTGATTCTGGCTGTCAATAGCTGATACAGTAGCCATTGTAGCTGGAGACAGGAAAAAGCATAAAGTGGAAATATTCTTGGCCGACTGCTTGAAGTCAAGCATTGTCAATAAGCGATAGACAGCCAACGAACAGAACAGATGGCCTATGACTACCAGCACATGATTAAAGGTAGGCCATAAAGTCTGTGGATTACGTCCTACGATATACCCTATCCACGTGTCAAAAGGTCGCCAATGATACCCGTAGAAGAAGAAATGCTCCTTGATGAAAAAGGGATTGAAATCAGGTTTTGTAGTTCCTGCCCAGTCATCATGTGTAGGCAAAATAGGTAAGACAGCGCACAGCAAAATAGGCGTCAGAACAAAGATGATAACAATGCTCCAATGCTGTTTAATCAGTTGACGATAGCTATTTTGCATACAGTTCCCTTTTCACCGCTTTTTGTTGCTGTCATGACCATATATACGCCACTGGCCACTCTCCTACCCTTTTGGTCATGACCATCCCACGTAAACGTACCTCCATTGCTTCTGCCTTGTGCTACCAAAGCACCATTAGACGATACTATTTTAACGTCTGCATCATAGGTAAGTCCTGTAATCGTTATGAGTCCGGTATAGCCAGGATCAACGGGATTAGGATAGGCCCAAACGTTATCACTGCTCATTTCGGAATTGGTTTCTGTAGCATCGCTGATATATGAGCAGAGTCCGTTTTCTGTACCGAAGAATACCTCACCCGATGTTTGATTCATTGCTACAGACAGCACCGTATTCGAAAGCAATGGACTGTTGTCGACAGTAAAGTGCTGTAATTGCGTCAGGTTGTCTGCACTAATCAGATAGACTCCATTACCATTGGTGGCAAACCATTTGCGTCCCGCTCCGTCAATGGCTATGCTGCTGATGTCAATACCAGCAAGCAGATAGTCAGCATAGTTGGTACCGTCATTGCGAGGCACCTTTACTTGGGTAAACGTGGAACCATTCTGATTAATTACATTTCTTTCCAGCATAAAAGGTCCCATATCGGTACCTATCCAGATGTTTTTGTTCAGGTCTTCAACAACACATCGTACACCTTGGTGAAGACTGGTGGGAGTATCGTCCTGATTGACGAATACCTCGTAGGCCTTGATAGCATCTGTCTGCATATTGTACTGATACAAAGCAGGCAGTACCCAGTTGTTGTTGGTAAACCACATCGTCCCCTGGCTGTCAATCATCATACTGCCTAACTCGCCATTACTCCTGTTCTTAATGGTACCACGATTCAGCTTCATCAGTTCTGAATGGTTCAGCTTCGTAAACACCCCATTGGTATATTTGAACAGCGCAGTTGTTGGTGCAGAACTGTTCAGAGCCCAGAGCGTTCCTTCCTGGTCGAATTTAGTGCCTGTAACTAACTGGTATTCCCTATTCACTCCGTCAAAAGGCTCGATAGGACTATTACCTTTATCATAGTATTTCACGAAGTTTCCATTCAAATACTCATACAATCCGTTGCCTGCTCCCACAAAGACATGGTCTCCTTGTGTGGTTTGTTGTACGTCCAGACAAAGAGCTCCTTGGAAGGCTACACCTGTCGTACTGCTGATGTTTGAGTCCTGATATAACAGCCAGTTATTACCATCCCACACCTGAATGGTTGCTGGTGCAGCATAACTGCCCCCGCAGGTGTAAAGCTTACCATTGATGAAACGTATAAAACCAAAGGCATTATGCTTGGGTCCACCAGGCTGTAATTTGCTGACAGTCTCATAGTATTTATCGTAGTCACTATTGTCCTCATCGGGTAGCGTAGTAGGATAATCAGGATGGTTAGGTGTATAGCTTTCAGCAATTTCAGCACGCTGCACGTTAACCTTAACGATACCAAAGCCGCAGACCAGATAGGCATAGACACCATCAATACGAATACTGCTTACGGTCTTGTCTCCAGTCATTACTTTTGTATAAAGGTCGCTGATGTTGGTAATGTTTCCATTGTTTTCAATGAGGTCGATGTTTGAGTTCTTGTAGACAGCGACGAGTCGTTTGGCTTTCGGACACCATGCAATGTGGGTAATATTGGTGTCAGTCAGACCGTTTACCCTGTCGTAAGTGACAACAGACTGGTCGTTTTTGTTATACTGATAGAGGCCATTTGAAGCCAGTACGAATATATCATCCCCTGCAGCCTGAATTTGTTGGATATCATGATAGGCCAGATAATTGCGCCAAGTGCCAATCTGTGCAGTTGACAGTTGACAGTTGACAATTGACAATAGCAGGGCGATGATGACTTTCTTCATAGCTTTACAAGGTGTTTAGGTAATCTGCTAATTTCTGACTGGCGCGAGCACGATGGCTGATTTGGTTCTTGATGTCAAGCCCCAGTTCAGCAAAGGTCTTGTTGTATCCTTCAGGCTGGAAGATGGGGTCATAGCCAAAGCCCTCTCCTCCCCTACGCTCTTTGATGATCTCACCATTCACGATACCTTCGAAGGTTTTTACCTTACCATCGATGATAAGGGCGATAACCGTGCGGAAACGAGCCTTGCGATTGTCCTTGTTCTCCAACTCGTGAAGCAGCTTCTTCATGTTGGCATCCGAGTCATGCCCTACTCCACCGGCATAGCGGGCGCTGTAGACGCCAGGAGCACCTCCTAAAGCCTCTACCTCGAGTCCCGTATCGTCGGAAAAACAGTTCAGGTGGTAGGTGTCGTAGATATATTTTGCCTTGATGAGCGCATTCTCGTTGAGCGTCTGTCCATTTTCCGGAATATCCTTATGACAGCCAATGTCCTCAAGCGATACCACCTCAAAACGATTTCCCAGAATATTCCTGATCTCAGACAGTTTGTGCTGATTGTTTGTTGCAAAGACGATTTTCATTTTCTTTCCTTCTTTGATTTTCACTCTCATCTCGTCAAACCCCTCGCCATAGACACCAATAACACTCGATTGTGATACAAAAGCGTTGGGGTCGATAATCTTAATCAGGCGGAAGATATTGATACTCTCGTTTTTCTTGGCCAGAATACACAGCACCTTACTCTTCTTGCCCGTATACCAGCCGTGTCCATCGAGAATGGTAACGCCATGATTCATCTGAGTGCCAATGGCATTGGCTATCTCCTGCCATTTCTGGGAGAAAATCATAAACTGTACAGACTGTCTGCGGGCATTCATCACATAGTCGAGCGTATAGTTCTCCATAGCCATCACACAGAAGCCGAACATCACCTTATGGGCACGTTCCAGATAGGTGCCAAACTGTGGGAAGAACATACAGGAACCAATGATGCAGAAGTCAGCAGCAATCAGCACATTACCCAGCGAAACACCAGGATGGAACTTATTCACAGAGGCAGCAATCACGTCAGTACCGCCCGTCGATCCATTATTCATGAAGACTGTGGCCAAAGCGATACCCGTCAGTACACAACCAATAATCATCGACATGAAATCCTGCCCCTCGCCCATCAGTTTAAATGGCAGTCCATTCTCCTGCTTGGGAATGATATCCTGGGCAAACTTCAGCATGAAGTAAAGTGTAAAGATGGCAAAAATGGTCTTCATCAGGAATTTCCATCCCAATATCTTTAGCGCTACGACAAGCAGAATACCATTGATGATGATATAGGTGTTCTCGAGATGGAATCCTGTGGCGTAATAGATAATAGCCGACAGACCCGTCACACCCCCAGCAACAATCTGGTAGGGCATCAGGAAAACGGTAAAGGCGATGGTGTATATAGCAAGGCCAAGGGCTATAAAGAAATAGTCCCTGGTCTCGTTAAGGATTATTTTATGATCCAGTGTCATTTACTTCTTAAACACGATGTTCACCATACGCTTAGGGACGATGATAACCTTCAGAATTTCTCCTTCGATATACTTCGCTGAGCGCTCGTCAGCCTTCACAGCAGCCTCGATGGTAGCATTGTCAGCATCAGCGGGAAACTCTATTTCGAATCGAGTCTTACCATTAAAGGCAACACCCAGTTTGACGCTGTTTTCGACGAGATATTCCTCGTTCCATTCAGGCCACTTAGCATCGCAGACACTACCCTGCTCGCCCAAAGCCTCCCACAACTCTTCAGCGATATGAGGTGCAAACGGAGCGATGAGGGTGACCAGTATGCGAAGGACGTCGCGGTTCTTGCATTTCTGCTGAGCCAGTTCATTGACGCAAATCATAAAGGCTGAGATAGAGGTGTTGTACGAGAATACCTCAATGTCCTGCGTCACCTTCTTGATGAGCTTATGGACACTCTTCAGAGCCTCCTTCGTGGGCTGTTTGTAGTCAATCAAAAGCCTGCCTTCAGGATTCTCACGGCTATTGCCATAGAACAGCGCCCAGAACTTCTTCAGGAAGCGGTGGCAGCCGTCGATACCATTGGTATCCCAAGGCTTCGACTGCTCTACAGGACCCAGGAACATCTCGTAGAGACGCAGGGTGTCAGCACCATACTTCTCGACGATCATATCCGGATTGACGACGTTGAACATCGATTTCGACATCTTCTCTACGGCCCAACCACAAACGTACTTGCCATCCTCGAGAATAAACTCTGCGTTGTTATATTCCGGGCGCCAAGCCTTGAAGGCCTCAATGTCGAGCACATCTGCAGAGACGATGTTGACGTCTACGTGGATAGGTGTGGTGGTGTACTTGTCCTTCAGTCCGAAACTGACGAACTTACCCTTGTCAGCACCCTCATCCTCGATGCGATAAACGAAGTTCGAGCGACCCTGAATCATACCCTGATTGACAAGCTTCTTGAAGGGCTCGTCCTCGCAAGAGTAACCAGAGTCATAGAGGAACTTGTTCCAGAAACGAGAGTAAATCAAGTGGCCCGTAGCGTGCTCCGTACCGCCTACATAGAGGTCTACATTGCGCCAGTACTCGTCAGCATCGCGACTGACGAGGGCCTTCTCGTTCTTGGGGTCCATATAGCGCAGATAGTAAGCAGAGCTTCCAGCGAAACCAGGCATCGTGTTCAGCTCCAAGGGGAAGACGCTCTTATTGTCGATAAGCGACTTATCGACCACAGTGTCGGTCTTGGTATCCCAAGCCCACATCTTAGCACGACCCAATGGTGGCTCACCAGTCTCTGTGGGCTTGTATTCATCGATTTCAGGAAGCTCCAAAGGCAGACACTCCTTGGGAATCATATAGGGCATATCGTCCTTGTAGTACACGGGGAACGGCTCACCCCAGTAACGCTGACGAGAGAAGATGGCGTCGCGCAGACGATAGTTCACCTTCACACGTCCAAGCCCTTGTTCAGTCACGAATTTCTTCGTAGCAGCGATGGCCTCCTTGACAGTCAGTCCGTTGAGGCTGAACTTAGCTGAAGCAGAGTTGCACATGATACCTTCCTTGGCATCGTAGCTTTCCTCAGAGACATCAGCACCCTCGATCAGCGGAATGATGGGCAGACCAAAGTGCTTGGCGAAGGCATAGTCACGCGAGTCGTGAGCAGGTACAGCCATGATGGCACCAGTACCATAACCAGCCAATACGTATTCTGCAATCCAGATGGGGATCTTTTCGTCAGTAAATGGATTGATGGCGTAAGAACCGGAGAACACACCAGTCACCTTGTGGTCCATCTGACGATCGCGCTCTGTGCGCTTCTTCACGTAGTCAAGGTACTTTTCGACTTCTTCTTTCTGATCAGGAGTAGTCAGTTCTGCAACGAGTTCTGATTCAGGCGCCAACACCATGAAGGTCACACCAAACATCGTATCAGCACGCGTGGTGAAGATGGTGAAGTGCTTATCGCTATCTGCTACATTAAACTCGACCTCAGTACCCTCAGAACGACCAATCCAGTTGCGCTGGGTCTCCTTCAGCGAGTCTGTCCAGTCAATCTCCTCCAGTCCATCGAGCAGACGCTGGGCATAGGCTGAGACACGCAGACACCACTGGCGCATCTTCTTCTGTACCACAGGATAGCCGCCACGAACCGAGACGCCATCGACAACCTCATCGTTAGCCAATACGGTTCCCAGTTTCGGGCACCAGTTCACCATCGTGTCTGCCAGATAGGCAATACGATAGTTCATCAGCACCTCCTGCTTCTTCTTCTCCGAGAAGCTGGCCCAGTCAGAGGCGGTGAAGTGCAGCTCCTCTGTTCCGAGTGCGCCACATCCCTCAGTACCCATCAACTCGAAGTGCTCGATGAGCTTGATGGTTGGCTGAGCCTTCTGCGAAGAGAGGCTGTAGTAGCTCTTGAACATGCGCTGGAAGGCCCACTGCGTCCACTTGTAATAGATGGGGTCACAAGTACGAACCTCGCGCTCCCAGTCGAACGAGAAACCAATCTTATCCAGCTGACTTCTATATCTGTCAATGTTCTCGAACGTCGTCTTTTCAGGATGCTGACCCGTCTGGATAGCATATTGCTCAGCAGGCAGTCCATAAGCGTCGTAACCCATGGGGTTCAGCACGTTGAAGCCCTGCTGACGCTTGTAGCGGGCATAGATGTCTGAGGCAATATAGCCGAGAGGATGACCTACGTGCAGACCAGCTCCACTGGGGTAGGGGAACATGTTCAGCACGTAGAACTTCTTCTTATTCGTATCCTCCACTACGCGATAGGTGCCATTTTCCACCCAGCGCTTCTGCCATTTCTGTTCAATGTCTCTAAAGTTGTATTCCATATCTTTTCAGTTTTTTGTCCTTTTAGCCTGCAAAAGTACACATTATCTTTCAGATAACCAACGGAAAAATCACTTTTTTAGTATCTTCTTCACCGTTCCGTTCTTTATTTTCACGATATTCACGCCTCTCTGCATCTGATAAAGCTGTCTTCCGTCGACGGAAAATACGGCTTCAGGCGCTTGGTCGTCAGTCGGCGAGAGGGTCGTGATGCCTGTTGTGTTATAGTTGTCGTAGCTGAAGGCCGTCTCCTTTTTGTCGCCCCAGATGTATTCCTCCAAACCGGGATAGTCGATAAAGGGGTTGCGGTTGTTCTGAATACCCCACACCGCATTATTCCGGTTCGTCTCCTTCTCGCTCACAGGGTCACTCTTCGCCCATTTCAGCAGCATCTCCAACTGCCAGTCGCTCAATCCCGGGTAGGTCTTGCCGTCGAGGGTGGGCTGTGACTCTGCATAGTTGGTATACCAGTCTGATATCTTTTCCTCATAGCACGTCACCATATAAAAGTAAGTGCGGGCAAAGTCGCCCTTATAGAGGTCGTTGGGCTCGAAGACAGTACCTTCATAGCCCGGATAGGTACATTTTCCTAGCTTGCTGAAGTCGTTGGCAGACTTAAAGCTTTCGCCATTCGTTTCGCCAAAAGGATAGTTTGCACGTTTGTTGTTGACCAACTTGTCTGTAGGGTACATGTGGTGCAGGTCAGTATACATCGGCATCACTTTGGCACCAAACCAGCTGTTGGGCCAAGAATGCTCGCGGTTGTAGTATTCGCCCTCGGTAGTGCCTCCGCTGCCTTTGTCCTGATCCGTAACAAACTCAAAGTCGCGTTTGTTCGAATACATGTCCCATACCTTGCCGTTCTCTTTCTTGTCCGTCGTCTGGAAGTGAGTCCACAGGGCCTTATAGGCTGTATTTAGGTCTCCTCCTTCATTGCGGTCATAAATAATTTTACACAGCGCTGTTTTCAACTCTGCGCCTTTTTTGCCGTCAGCAGCCTTGTAATACTCGCCCGAATTGTTGGGACCCTGGGCAAAACCTATTGCGATTGAAAGCATGAACAGCACCACAGTCATCATGATTAGTCTATCAAGTTTCATAAGCGTTTGTGTTTTTAGTTACATACTGTTTGCAAAGGTAAGAAAAAAAAACGAAAAATGCAAATACAGTCATCAAATCAGCGTGAAAGTTATGAATAATTCCAAAAAAATGATTATCTTTGCAAGCAAAATCGTAAACGATGGCAAAGAAAGACGGTGAACTGACCCCAATGATGAAGCAATTCTTCGACTTCAAGGCAAAATACCCTGAAGCTTTATTGCTGTTTCGTTGTGGCGACTTCTATGAGACATACTGCGAAGACGCCATCATCGCTTCTCGTATTTTGGGAATCACGCTGACGCATCGCAACAATGGTTACAACAAAGGCGACGAGATGGCGGGCTTCCCCCATCATGCGTTGGATACCTACTTACCTAAGCTAATTCGTGCTGGTAAGCGTGTGGCCATCTGCGACCAGTTGGAAGACCCGAAGCTGACGAAGAAACTCGTCAAACGAGGCATCACAGAACTGGTGACACCAGGTGTCGCCATGCAGGACACCGTGTTGAACTACAAGGAGAACAACTTCCTGGCAGCTGTGCATTTTGGTAAAGCAGCGTGTGGTGTTGCCTTCCTCGACATTTCGACGGGTGAGTTCTTGACGGGCGAGGGCACTTACGACTACGTAGAGAAGCTCATTGGCAATTTTCAACCCAAGGAGGTGCTCTACGACCGAGGGCGCAAGCACGACTTCGAGCGTTATTTTGGCAATCGCCTTGTTACCTTTGAACTCGACGACTGGGTGTTTACGGAGCAGACGGCCCATCAGAAGCTCTACAAGCACTTCAACGTGAAGTCGCTGAAGGGCTTTGGCATCGACCATCTGAAGAGCGGTGTCATTGCTGCTGGTGCCATTTTGCAATACCTGGAGCAGACGCTGCACACGCAGATAGCCCATATTACAAGCATTTCGCGCATCGAGGAAGAGCGTTTTGTGCGTCTCGATAAATTCACCATCCGTTCGTTGGAACTCATCGCTCCCATGCAGGAGGACGGTAAGTCGCTGTTGGACGTTATCGACCATACGGTGACGCCAATGGGTGGTCGTCTGTTGCGTCGCTGGCTCGTCTTCCCGCTGAAGGACGAAAAACCCATCAACGAACGTCTGGATATCGTGGAATACTACTATCGCGAACCCGACTTCCGTCAATGTATTGACGACCAGTTGCATCGCATGGGCGACTTGGAACGCATCATTTCAAAGGTCGCCGTGGGTCGTGTATCGCCTCGTGAGGTCGTGCAACTGAAGATGGCCCTGCAGGCCATCCAACCCATTAAGACAGCGTGTCTCTATGCCAACAACGACGTGCTGAAGAGGGTAGGGGAGCAGTTGAACCTCTGTGAGTCGATTCGCGACAGAATTGAACGCGAGATACAGAACGATCCGCCTCAGCTCGTTGCAAAGGGGGGGGTGATTCGCAATGGAGTGAACGACGAACTCGACGAGCTGCGTCATATCGCTTATTCAGGCAAGGATTACTTGCTGCAGATTCAGGAGCGCGAAGCCCAAGAGACGGGCATCACCTCGTTGAAGGTGGGCTATAACAATGTCTTTGGATACTATCTGGAGGTTCGTAACGCCTATAAGGACAAGGTGCCTCAGGAGTGGGTTCGCAAGCAGACGCTGGCGCAGGCAGAGCGTTATATCACGCAGGAACTGAAGGAGTACGAAGAGAAGATTCTGGGTGCTGAGGATAAGATTCTCTCCTTGGAAGCCCAGCTGTTCAACGACCTCGTTTTGGCCCTGCAGGAGTTTATCCCGCAGATACAGATCAATGCCAACGTGCTGGCACACCTCGACTGTCTTCTGAGTGCTGCCAAGACAGCAGAAGAAAACCACTACGTGCGTCCTGTGGTTTCCCCATCGGATATCATCGACATCAAGCAGGGACGCCATCCGGTGATTGAGATGCAGCTGCCCATTGGCGAGCATTACGTGCCCAACGATATCCTTTTGGACTCGGAGCACCAGCAAATCATCATCATCACAGGTCCCAATATGGCGGGTAAGTCGGCATTGTTGCGACAGACGGCACTCATCGTGCTGCTGGCCCAGATAGGTAGTTTCGTGCCCGCAGAGAGCGCCCAGATTGGCTTAGTGGATAAAATCTTCACGAGGGTAGGGGCCTCGGACAATATTTCCCTGGGCGAATCGACCTTTATGGTGGAAATGACGGAGGCTGCCAACATCCTGAATAACGTTACGCCGCGCTCGCTGGTGCTCTTCGACGAATTAGGCCGAGGAACCAGTACTTACGACGGCATCTCCATAGCTTGGGCTATCGTGGAGTATCTGCACGAACACCCTAAGGCACAGGCTCGCACGCTATTTGCTACGCACTACCACGAGCTGAACGAGATGGAGAAAAACTTCAAGCGCATCAAGAACTACAACGTCTCTGTGAAGGAGGTGGAAGGCAAGGTCATCTTCCTGCGTAAACTGGAAAAGGGTGGGAGTGAGCATTCATTTGGTATCCACGTAGCAGAGATATCGGGTATGCCCAAGAGCATCGTCAAGCGCGCCAACGTCATCCTGAAGCAATTAGAGGCTGACAATGCCTCAGTGGGCACCGTTGGCAAGCCCACAGCAGAGATTGCCGCCTCTCGAGAAGGTATGCAACTCTCCTTTTTCCAACTCGATGATCCCGTGCTTTGTCAGGTGCGCGACGAAATCCTCGGCCTCGACGTCAACAACCTCACCCCCCTCGAAGCGCTCAACAAGCTCAACGACATCAAGAAGATCGTTAGCGGAAAGTAACCAACACCGCGCCTCCGTATTAGGGAAGTCAGAAAAATAAGAGGACTCCAACACGGAGTCCCCTTGAATACGATATCATTAATATTACCAAGCAAATTTATAGATTGGTGGGAGATAACTCAAAACTAGATAAAGGGAAAACTCGTTCTTATCTTTATGCTTGAGATGATAGGTATGATTATTCTCCGAGTTAGGGCCATAATTATAAACATATTCCAATTCTGAGAAGACTGTACCATTGGTTTCATTTCCTATAATAGTCAACTTTCTCATGGAGCTACTGTCCTCTACTTTCGAGACAGGAATATTCGTTGCCTTAAAAGTGATGTCCTCTTCTGTATATCCATCTACTATACGAACATGCTTACACACAAGATTATTCATAACTGTTGCATCAAGTCCATTAGGTAAATCAAAGGAGAATGTTGTCTTTTTTTCTATTTTCCTGGTTGAATAGCTTTCAATATAATCATCCGTTGTAGTAGCCTCAAAATGAATGCTACCATCATCCAGGATTGTTGTTTCGTGTGAATTGACCCTATTTTTGCTATAAGCTGGATCTTCAGGGAAAGATAAACCCGTTAAAAAGACTTTCTCTATTTCGCCCAAATCCTTATCATGGCAGGATGCTGTTACATGAGGGTACATTTTTATACTAGTAATATCAAAGTATCCCTCTTGGTAAACGACAATCCTTGCTGTCTGTTTGCTACCATCCGCAAAGTATCCTGTTACTGCAACAACGGCATAGCGATCCTCTCTGGTTACATTATCGCCTGTTTTAAACATGGCAACATAGTGGCCGTCTTGCCAACTATCACGTACATTGTATAACACTGTTGGGGAGTCATCTGCCAACTTAACATGGATACTCGTGACATTTTCATTAAGTACGGCAACGACAAAATTTTCTCCGTTTGCTCCAGAAACGACACTATATGTAGACAGCTCCAAGTCGCCACCGCCCTGTGGAACGGGTTTACCCTCCTTCTGGGTGACGATGACAGGGAATGAGATGGTTTGGTCGTTGGGAGCCTTGCCCTCGACATAGACGGTGCCGCCACGTACTTGGTCGGTTGGGTTTTTCTCCATCGTGACAGTAATGGTCTTGCCCTCAAGAGTGACTTTGATATCCTCTGAATTAGTACTTACCGTAATATCCTTGACGTTGGTGTTTCCGATGGTGATAGTCTTCGTGCCGCCCTTTTCGCTGAACTCCAGCGAGGTGGCTGACAGCTCCAAGAAAGGAACAAACTGATGGACGACAATGCTGTCTACAACAAGTGTATTACCTTTCTGTGACTTACCCGTTAAACGGATCACGCCACGACGGTCCTTTACATCCTCAGGCAGATTGGGCCAATGGATGGTCAGTTCATTCAGGTGAGGCAACCAGTCTGGCTCGACTTCTTTCAGCCAGTCTGCTTCGGCTTTCACCTCCATATTAGCCATATTGGGCACCACTTCGATTTCCTTGGAACCAAGATCTGCGCCAACAACCACTTCCCGTTCTGCAATGTCGATGCGGGCAGGCTCAAGCGTAAACTCCTTCTTTTGGTCAACCAATATCTTTTGGCCCAAGTATTCGATTATCGGATAGGCGGTATAGGTCTTGGAATTTCCTTTGTCAGGATCAAGTTTCATCACACAGTTGTAGGCATTCGTGAGACTACCCCATTTCCAGCTATCATTATTCAGCCCTACAAAGTAGGATGCACAGAGCGTATCTGTCTCCAACATTTGGTTGGCATCGAATACGGCGAATCCTACAGGGATTGACGTGAGCACCTTGCGGTTGGTTGTTTGCGATGAGAACAGAAAACGATAGGGTCGGATAGGCCTTTCTGAGTCTTGAACGACGTTGATGCCAGTAATGTTAGGTACAAGACCCATGAGATTGGATTTAGCCAGTGTGCCCTCAGGATTTACACTCCAGACCCAATCGTTAAATTGAGCGTAAGCGGAAAATTTGCCATAAATTGAGGCGGAAATATTGGTTTCTTTGTTCAGCAACTGATAGACGCTGACACTAGAAAGCAGGCTACTGATGGCATCTGGTGCCCATACTGGAGCTTCGAAACTCAGATGACCTCCCGCCTCAAGACGTGCTCCGAACTTTGTTTTCACCTCTTCCTTATTAAAAGGTAGCGTAAACGATGCTTCTGCTTTGGCATACACACCAGCACTAAAGGTATATTTACCTTGAGAGGAAAAGGTGTAAGAGAGGCTGTCTTTTGAGAATTTGACACTTTGATGGTGACTAGGAACAATCTGACTCAGAGAGTTAGTACTGGTATAAGAGATATCGTCAATCTTATAATACAGGAAATCTCTTCCCGTGTACTCACTTTGATAAGTAGCACCAACAGTCAATCCCGTTATCTGTGCGTTGATAAACAGCCCGCAGTTGATACCAAAGGATATGGATTCAAAATCTTTGGAAATACCCTTGAGCGGAATGTCTACATTACCAGTCAAAGAACCTGTAAACGAAAGATTCCACGACGAGGTGTTATCGAAGATGATGTTCTGGTCGTATTGTATTCCCAAGTCAGGGTCAACAAATAGGAATCCGCGGAACTGAATACGGGGCACATAATTAAAACTGAGTGAACCAGAACCATCAGCAGAGAGACTCACATCATGTTGGTCATAGAGCACGCGGGAGCCTTGAATGGTTATAGAGCCAGACATATCAGGAAACTCGATGGGCTGCTCGTTGGTGTAACTCCATTCTGTTCCATCGAAGAGTCCTCTACGGTTTGCTGCCTGATTGGGCAGAGGTGTGGCACCTGCAGCCTTAACCACCAACCGTTCATAGATATCGGTAATTTCCAGGTCGCCAGTGACAATGGTATAGCCTTCGCTCCCATTCTCCACAGAGGTGACCAAGCCAACGAAACCTCTGGGAATAAATTGGCTCTTTTCCTCGATGAGTATTTTGTCGCCCACTTTAGGTATCATTGTCGCCGGGGTGTTCGATGCCAGACGAATCCACTTGATGGTGTCTGAGGCGATGATATAATTGGCTATCAACTTATCTGGACAGAACACGTCTGCCTTGATTTTCTTCTCTGGCGTGACAAAAGCCACAGAATCGATGGCGGAGACAGGAATGCGATAGATGGTATCATGAGCGTAAACCTCCTGCACGACATAGTCCGTCTGCTCTACACCGAGGGTGTCAATCTTGCTGTATTCGATGTGGTCGATGTCTTCATAGAAGAAGGCGTTGAAGCCACCGTCGTTGCGGAATATATAGAGGGCATCCTGTGAGACCTGAGCCTGAACGGACTGGATGCCGGCAACTGACAGCAATAGTGTCAATACGTATAATAGGATATGGCGTGTCTTCATGGCTTGGTGATTTTATAGGTCATATTGTTTGCTTTTACGATATAAAGCCCGGAGGGCAGTTCAGAGAGGTTCAGACGGTAGGTGCCTGTATGATGGGGAGTCAGCTGGTGCAACAGCTTGCCGTCAATGGAGTAGACGCCCACAAAGCTGCCTGCCTTGATTTGGCTGATCACCAGTACGTTGTCTTTGAATTGGAGACCCGTTTTGCGATCTACCGTCTCGTTGATGCCTGAGGCATCCCTTAAGGCATAGGTGAACCGCAGCACGTTGCCCAGCGGGAATGTTGTGTCACCGGCTTGGGAGGACACCTTGAGGTTGGTACCCTCAAATTTCACTTGGGGTTTGTCTTTCAAGAAGAATGCAGTCTCAGAACCGTCTTTCAATTTGACTATCAACGTTTCAAACTGCTCGGCGCGCACCCCTATGCATAAAGATGCAATAAGCGCGAGAAGAAGTAATCTTTGTTTCATAGTGTAATAGTGTATATGTTAATTGTTGATTATGCGGCAAAGATAGGGAAAAATGCCATACATCAACTTACAATTCAACAAAATCGACTTACAAAACGCGTTTCGTAAGTCGATTTTCTTATAGAAGTATGGACTTTATGATTTGCTCAGCCATTCTTTGGGCGTCATACCCGTGACGGACTTGAATGTCCGGAAGAACGTCGTCTCGTTGGCAAACCCCGACTCATAATAGACATCAGCAATCTTCTGGCCGGCATTCTGACGCAGAAGTCGTTTGGCATGTTCGATGCGATAGGCGTTGACATACTGGGCAAACGTACAGCCCGCCTGAGAATTGATGCAATCGGAAATGAAACGGCGGTTGGTTCCAAGGACAGCGGCCACATCCTGTAGTTTCAGTTCACGGTTTTGGTAGAGTTTCTGCTCTTCCATCAACTTGTTGATACGCTCCATCAGAGTTTGTGCCGCGTCAGAGGCTTCTGACGCTTCTGATGTTGCCACCCTTCTCTTCTTAATAACAAAGTATGCAATCGTACATACCAGCAGAAGAACGGCGAGAATGATTAAAGCCACCAGCCAGAGACTGATACAGGCTTGTTCGTCTGTGGGTGTTCTGCCGATACGAAACAGGTAAACGTGCTTCGAGGGTGTGAAGTTGCTGGAGTTGATCAGTCCCCCGGCCATCAACAGATTGCCATCGGATGTCAGTGCGTGTGAGCAGCTGGGCACTGCAGGCAGGGGGTCGGTGTAGTAAAGCGTGATGGGTACACCACCATTAGTGGAATGACCATAGTTTATGCTAAGTATATAATGGCGAATCTTTGAACTCGTGTAGAAGTCAGCATCGCAGCCCATGAGGTATGCAAGCCCAGCCTGACGGTCAGCAATGATACTCGAATAAGATATCTTTTTCCCCATACACTCCATCGGAACGGGACAGGATGTAGGCAGTAAGTTGATGTCGGTCCCACACACCCTTGCTATGGCCACCTGACCAGAACGGTCCACTACAGCCAGGAGGTAGGTAAAGTCATTCTTTGTCTCGTCGCCAATGAAACCCGCACCATCGTCGTTACCACTCTTGAATAATGGTTGCCAGGTTTCAAACAAAGGGATATGGACGGTGTCACCCCTTAAGCGATCAGCAAAAGTGATGTGTAGAGAATCGCCCTTTGTTCCACTGTTGCCAACGATCAGGGCGTCATTTCCCGCCATTCGGAAAATATAGGGACAGGAGCGCTGGGCCGCCACATCTTTGATATAGGTGAAACTCTGTCTGAGAATATGGTCGGTCTTCCCGTTTTGCTCTTCTTGGAACAACTCGATGCCGTCGTCGTTGTACCAATTGCCTGTAATGACCACCTGTCCGCTGTCTATCTCAAGTCCGGATGCTCCAGCACGTTTCCGCTGCATAATCCCGAAGCCCCTGAAGGTGTGCGTCTGCGGATCGTAGAGCTCAGCCGAAAAGGTCTGTCCTATGCCGGTAGGTTGCTCTAAACCACCTGCTAACAGCACCTTTCCTGACTTCAACACGACGGAGACGGCGAAATCATGGGTATAGGTCATTTGTAACGTATGCCACTTGCCGTCTTTCAAGTATTCCGCTGTAGGAGTAGGTACAAAGCCATCAGTGTGGCCTCCAGCCACCATCAGCTCTCCCCCGGCATAGAACACCTGATGCCCGGAACGTGGAATATTCAGGTCAGGCAGCCGTTCCGCCCCGATCTTTTTCACGGGGCAGGTGTCGGCGGCAGGGATGTTCCCAGAATACGTCAACAGGGCACTTATTATTACAAGACGTAAAACGGGTTTCATTACAACGCTGTTTTCTACTATCGGCAGCAAATATACAAAAAAGTATATGTCTTACGGCATGTCGCCAGACCATCCGTGCCCGAGATCCCAGTGCTCATCATAGATAAACTCAAAGTAAGGTAGGGAGAATTCCTGCTCAATCAATGCTGTCAGCTCTTCTTGGATGGGCTCTGCCCAATGGCCAACGAGCACAATGAACTTATCGATATTCCATGCCACACGGCCTCGTGGAATCTGTGTATAATCTCCCTTGAACTTTGTCTCTTCGTGCTTGGCTTGAGCACGGAAGTATTCCTTAGCCCATATCTGACGGTGAAGGTGTGGATAGTTAATGAACGGAAGTCCTTTTTCTGCTGCCTCTTCTACCATCTTCGGGGTCAGTTCCTGTTTGCAGACACCAAAGAAGGCTTTGTCTGTCATGTCATACCAGAAGATACCAACACATGGCATCTGCTCGTCGAACTGACGCATATCGTCCATCTGGGCTTTGTGGTCTTTATCTGATAGTTGTGTCATATTATGCTACTTGTTTCTTGGCCCTTATCATACACCAGACACCGAGAATGATGAAGGGAATGGAGAGTATCTGGCCCATGTCGAGTGGCAGGGAGGCTTCGAAGGCTTCTTGAAGTTCTTTGGTGTATTCGATGAAGAAGCGGAAGGTGAAGATATACGTCAGGCAGAAACCAAAGTACCAACCTGTGCCAATCTTCTCAGGCATCCGTTTGTGTAATGCCCACATGATGAAGAACAGAATAGCGTAAGCGATGGCTTCGTAAAGCTGTCCTGGATGGCGAGGCATCATGTCGACCTTCTCGAAAATAAACGCCCAGGGGACATCTGTCACCTTACCGATAATTTCAGAATTCATCAGGTTGCCCAAGCGGATGAAACAGGCTGTCGTTCCTGTGGCAATGGCGATGTTGTCCAACACGCGCCAAATGCTCAGCTTGGTGCTCTTCACATAGAGCCACAGCGCGATAATCAGTCCCAGAGTACCACCGTGCGAGGCCAGTCCTTGATAACCAATGAATGCTGCAGCGCCACCAGTCATCCGAAATAGCCAATTGCCAGCGAAGTTCATGTTACCATCTACAAACTTAATGGGCAAGAACATTTCTACAATGCCCTTGAAGGATGTCAGGAAATAGTCGGGCTCGTAGAAGATGCAATGTCCCAGACGGGCTCCCAACAAGATACCAATGAAGCAGTATACGAACAGCGGGTCGAAGAGCTCGTCCTTGATTTTCTGCTCCTTATAAAGGCGCTTGACAACGAAAAAAGCCAACGCCAAGCCTATCAGCCAGCATAACCCGTACCAGCGGAACGGACCAAAGCCAGCATTCGGATTCCATTGAATAAATCCTAACACCCCTACCATACCTACTATACCTACCATAACCTACTATCCTACTCTAACCTACGAAACTAAACATTGAATCTAAAGTGCATGATGTCGCCGTCCTGCACGACATATTCCTTGCCCTCAATACCCATCTTACCTGCCTCGCGGACAGCAGCCTCAGAGCCGTATTGGATATAGTCGTCGTACTTGATGACCTCAGCGCGGATAAAACCTTTCTCGAAGTCGGTATGGATGACACCAGCACATTGTGGAGCCTTCCAGCCTTTCTTATACGTCCAAGCCTTCACCTCCATCTCGCCAGCGGTGATGAAAGTCTCGAGGTTCAGCAGGGCGTAAGCCTTTTTGATAAGGCGGTTCACGCCACTCTCCTCCAAGCCCAGCTCTTCCAAGAACAGCTGTTTGTCCTCGTAGCTCTCCAGCTCAGCGATATCTTCTTCCGTCTTGGCGGCAATGACCATCGACTCAGCGCCTTCCTCTTTGGCCAGCGCCTCGACCTTTTTCGTGAAGTCGTTACCACTCTTGGCATCAGCCTCACCGACGTTGCAGACATACAGCACAGGCTTAGCAGTCAACAAGAACAGATTGCGGGCGCAATCCTGCTCGTCCTTCGTCTCGAACTCCACGATGCGGGCGTTCTTTCCCTGATCAAGAGCCTCTTTGTAGGCCTTCAGCACGGTGACCTCTATTTTGGCCTCCTTATTACCTGCTGCAGCAGCTTTTTCCGTTTTGGCCAGACGACTCTCAATGGTTTCGAGGTCCTTCAGCTGAAGCTCAGTATCGATAATTTCCTTGTCGCGGATGGGGTCGATGGTGCCGTCTACGTGGGTGATGTTATCGTCTTCGAAACAGCGCAACACATGGATGATCGCATCCGTCTCACGAATGTTTCCAAGGAACTTATTGCCTAAGCCTTCACCCTTCGAGGCACCTTTTACGAGGCCTGCAATATCAACGATTTCGCACGTTGCAGGAACAATACGACCCGGGTGCACCAGCTCTGCGAGCTTCGTCAGACGCTCGTCAGGAACGGTAATCACACCGACATTGGGTTCTATCGTACAGAAAGGAAAATTCGCTGCCTGAGCCTTGGCGCTCGACAGGCAGTTAAACAAAGTAGACTTACCCACATTGGGCAGTCCCACAATACCACATTTTAATGACATCTTTTCTTATAAACGTTTATTTCTGGCGACAAAGGTACAAAGAAAAAACCGAACCGCCAAGCGATTCGGTTATCTTTCTTGTTTTACTCCTCTGGAGAGAAGTCGTCTTTACCTACTCCGCAGATGGGGCATACCCAATCCTCGGGAATGTCTTCAAAGGCTGTGCCTGGAGCGATGCCGCTGTCGGGATCGCCTACTGCTGGGTCATACACATAACCACAGGTGTCGCAAATGTACTTTTTCATAAGCTTAATCATTTTGTTTAGTTAGTAATAGAGAATTTATTTTCTCAACGATTGTTTCTGGTTTTATCAAGTTCAGACAGGCATAGTCGCCGCGTTTGCAGGGTTTCTGTCCGAAGATACTGCAAGGACGACAGTCGAGGTCAGCCTGAATGGCATTGGCCTTCGTCTGATTCCACCCCATAAAGCCTGCCAAGGGATGAGTGGCTCCCCAAACACTAACGACGGGAATACCCGTCAGCGAAGCCAGATGCATATTGGCAGAATCCATCGAGAGCATGACTTCGAGGTGACTCATCAGAACGAGTTCTTCGTTCATTGACTCCACATGACGACTGACATAGGTGCAGGCGGGGAATTCCTGACACCACTCCGTAAAGTATTGGTCTTCTTTCTCTCCACGCCCAAAGAGGAAGATGCGGGCGTGGGGGTGTTGCTGGGTCAGTTGCTTAATCACCTTGTGCATCAAGTGGGTAGGATAAATCTTTCCTTCGTGGGCAGCAAAGGGTGCTATGCCTATCCATTGCTCACCAGCGTTCTTGACATTTACCGTTGCTGGCAACGTGCTGAGGTCGCCACCTCCGGGAGGGAAGATGCTGGTAAACTGGATATTGATGGAATAGCCTAAACGCTCAAACACTTCCACATAGTTCTGAAAGGTGGTCGGCTGTTGGGAGAGTTGTCTGTTTTCGTCAGATGTCAGTTTGCGGCGACCCTTGCGGTGCTTGTTGATATGGGCCACTCTGCAGTTGCCGATATTAAAACGCAAACGCAGGAATTCTGAGCGTAGCACGCTATGAAGGTCGGCAATGGCGGTAAATTGTTTGGCGGTCAGTCTACGGTAAAGGGCGTTGAGTCCTCTGATGCCTCGATATTCGCTTTTCAGGTCTGCCCCCATGAAACCAACGTTCGGAGCCAGATTCTCAAACAGAGGGCGTGCCATATTCCTGCTCAGCACGGTAATGCGGATGTCAGGATGTTGTTTGGCCAGCGAATAAATCACAGGCACAGCCATCGCAACATCGCCCAAAGCAGAGAAACGTATGACGAGAATATGCTCTTTCTTCATTGTTAATTCTTCTCTCGAATAACGTTATACCGTTATAACGATACTTCGAAATTATTTCTTATAAAGAACCGGATTAGTTGCAGGATCGTTATACATCTTCATCTGGCGATACACCTTCATGTATTTCCGTCCTGCCTCAATATCCTCCAACAACTGGTCAATAGCTGTCGAAAGGTCTATTTGCTGTTCTTTTAACACGTCGAGCTTCGCCTGACATTTCTGTATATGGACAGCATCGGCATCCTGACGCTCTGTCTGTTCCTGCATGTGCCAGATCTTTAGGGCGAGAATACTCAAACGGTCTATAGCCCAAGCAGGACTTTCCGTGTTCAGACGAGCCTCTGGCAAGGGCTTCACTTCGCTATACACCTGACGGAAGTAAGAGTCAATTTCTTCCACCAGGTCCGTACGGTCCTGATTCGAGCGATCGATGCGTCGCTTCAATCCCAGTGCTTCTGCAGGATTGATGTGCGGGTCGCGAATGATATCCTCCAAGTGCCATTGCACAGTATCTATCCAGCACTTCAGATAAAGGCTGTGTTCGATGGTGCCTGACTCGTAAGGGTTATTGATGAGCGTATCTACATGATCCTTTAGGTGATAATCGCGTATCGCCTGCTGAAAAATCTGATTTGCTTGCTGTGTAAATGTCATAGATATGTTGTTTTGTTTGCAAAGATACATAATAAAAATGAATTAAGCGCGAAGAATTAAGAAATATTTCGTAATTTTGCCCCCACGATGAAAATAGTAGTAGACGATAAGATACCTTACATCCTCGAAAAGCTGGAATTATTGGCCGATGAGGTGGTGCCTTTACGGGGTTCAGAAATTTGTGCTGATGACGTAAAAGACGCTGATGCCTTGGTGGTCCGTACCCGTACCCGCTGCGATGAAACACTGCTTAAAGACAGCCGAGTACAGTTTGTGGCAACGGCAACCATTGGTTTTGACCATATCGACACAGCTTATCTGGAACGTGCAGGCATTCGATGGGCCAACTGTCCTGGCTGCAACGCGGCCTCTGTGGCACAATACCTCGAGTGTTCCTTGCTTTTGATGGAACGCGAAAAGGGGCTGTCTTTGCATCAGCTGACGATAGGCATTGTGGGTTGTGGTCATGTGGGGTCGAAGGTCAAAGCTGTTGCAGAACGTTTGGGAATGCGGGTTTTAGTATGCGACCCGCCTTTGGAACAAACAACGGCCAACAGCTATGTATCGCTCGACGTCATTGAACGCGAGTCGGACATCATCACCTTTCACGTTCCGCTGACACGTGATGGTGAATATGCTACTTACCATATAGCTGACGACGCCTTCTTCCATCGTCTCCCTCGCGTACCTTATATAATAAATACCAGTCGTGGCGAGGTGGTCGACAACGACGCCCTCCTTGCTGCGCTGAACGAGGGTAGGGTGCGCGATGCGGTGATTGACGTCTGGGAACACGAGCCGCAACTTAATCTTCAGCTGCTTCAACGGGTATTCATAGGCACTCCGCATATTGCGGGATATTCGGCAGACGGCAAGGTAAATGCAGATAATATGGTTATCGATGCGCTGTGTCGTCATTTCGGTTTACAGCATCCCGGACTCATTCAAGCACCAGCATTGCCTGTCGACTTTCTATATACAGGAGACCCGATCCAACTTTATAATCCGCTGAAAGATACGGAAATGCTTAAAGAAAGCCCTGAAAAATTTGAGTCTTTACGTAATAATTATCCTCTTCGACGTGAGAAAAAAGACTGATAATAGTGTAAAAACAGCACTTTTTCGAGCAAAAACCTGCACAAGTAGGGGGTAATTGTGCAAAAAAGAGTGCTTTTTTCTTAAAAATATTTGCGTAAGTCAATAAAAATGTGTTACTTTGCACCCGCTAAGCGACACTTTGTCGCGAAGTTTTCAGAATAAGAAATCAATTATTAACATTTTAAAGAAGAAAATTATGTCAGAAATTGAAAGCAAAGTAAAGGCAATTATTGTAGACAAACTCGGTGTAGATGAAGCAGAAGTAAAGCCCGAGGCAAGTTTCACCAACGACCTGGGTGCTGACTCATTGGATACCGTTGAGCTCATCATGGAGTTCGAGAAGGAGTTCGGTATCTCTATCCCCGACGATAAGGCTGAGAAGATTGGTACTGTTGGCGACGCTATCGCTTACATCGAGGAGAACGCAAAATAAAGTAAAAAGGTAAAAGTGAAGAGTGAAGAATTTGCTGCCGCCTGAACTTCACCAAATAGGAAGTGCGGTAGCAAATTTTTCACTCTTACTTTTTTCACTATACCCTTAATATATGGAATTAAAGAGAGTAGTAGTAACAGGCATGGGTGCCGTTACACCACTTGGCAATACTCCCGAGGAGACTTGGGAGGCTATGGTGGCTGGTAAGAGCGGTGCTGCCCCCATTACGCTGTTCGACCCATCGAAATTCAAGACCCAGTTTGCCTGCGAGGTGAAGGGTCTCGATGTCAATGCATTCATCGACCGCAAGGAGGCTCGCAAGATGGACCGCTATACCCAGCTGGCTATCATCGCTGCTAAGCAGGCTGTCGAGGATTGTGGCATGGATTTGGAAACAGAGGACAAGGATCGCATTGGCGTGGTCTATGGTGTTGGTATCGGTGGTATTAAGACTTTCGAGGAAGAAGTGGGCTATTATGGTGCTCATCGCGAAGATGGTCCTAAGTTCAACCCGTTCTTCATTCCGAAGATGATTGCCGACATCGCCGCTGGTCAGATTTCAATCATGTATGGCTTCCATGGTCCCAACTATATCACCGCTTCTGCTTGTGCTTCTTCATCGAATGCATTGGCTGACGCCTTCAACCTGATTCGCTTGGGTAAGGCCAACGCCATCGTTGCTGGTGGTGCTGAGGCAGCTATTTGCGAGACGGGAGTAGGTGGTTTCAACGCCATGAAGGCTTTGTCTACACGTAACGATGAGCCCGAGAAGGCCAGTCGTCCGTTTAGCGCCAGCCGTGATGGTTTCATCATGGGCGAGGGTGCAGGCTGTTTGATTCTTGAGGAACTGGAGCACGCTAAGGCTCGTGGTGCCAAGATCTATGCTGAGATGGTTGGCGCCGGTATGAGCGCCGATGCTCACCACATCACAGCCTCTCATCCTGAGGGACTGGGTGCCAAGCTGGTGATGAAGAATGCGCTGGAGGATGCTGGCATGAAGCCCGAGGATATCGACTACATCAACGTGCACGGAACATCTACTCATGTAGGTGACATCTCTGAGGCTAAGGCTATCAAGGACGTATTCTGTGACGCTGCTTATAAACTGAACATCAGCAGTACGAAGTCGATGACTGGTCACTTGCTCGGTGCTGCCGGTGCCGTAGAGGCTATGGCAACGATCCTGGCCGTCAAGAACGACATTGTTCCTCCCACGATTAATCACGAGGAAGACGATAAGGACGAGGAGATCGACTACAACCTCAACTTCACCTTTAACAAGGCCCAGAAGCGTGAGGTACGTGCCGGACTCAGCAATACCTTTGGATTTGGTGGTCACAACGCCTGCGTAGTTTTCCGTAAGTATGTGGGTTAATAACATCATTGACAGCATAAAGCTCCCTTTCCGTAAGGAGAAGGAGCTTTTTTCAGCCCTTTACGACATTCTGGGCTTCTATCCTCACGACATCAGTCTTTATAAGCAGGCCTTGCTGCACAAAAGTGTAGGACGCAGGAACGAAAAAGGCCGTCCGCAGAACAACGAACGTCTGGAGTTTCTGGGCGATGCCATCCTCGACGCTGTCGTGGGCGACATCGTGTTCCGCCATTTCGAGGGCAAGCGCGAGGGCTTTCTGACCAATGCCCGTTCGAAGCTGGTGAGTCGTGCAACGTTGGGTAAACTGGCACAGGAGATGGGCATCGATCAGCTCATCAAATATGCCGGCCACTCTACGTCACACAACTCCTACATGAACGGCAACGCCTTCGAGGCACTCGTTGGAGCCATCTATTTGGATCGTGGCTACGATGCCTGCATGCGATTCATGGAGAAGCGTATCTTGGCTCAGGTCATCAACATCGACAAGGTTGCTTATAAGGAGGTGAACTTCAAGTCGAAGCTGCTGGAGTGGAGTCAGAAGAACCGCGTCAAACTGGAGTTTAGGAGTCTGGAAGAAAGTCGCGACGACAAGGGTAGTCCCGTGTTTACCACACAGGTGTTCCTCGAGGGGTTGGAAGGCAGCAAGGGTACGGGCTATTCGAAGAAGGAAAGTCAGCAGCAGGCCTCCAAGGAGACGTTGCAGCTGCTGCGTCGTGAACCGCAGTTCATCGACAGCATCTTTGCCGCCAAGGCCGATCGTACGAAGATGGAGGAAGAGCCCGTGATGGCTGCTCCCGATATCGACAAGCTTCAGGAAGAGCAGCAGAACTTCATCATCGAACGTGAGCCTGAAGCACATCCGAACCAGAATCCCACTGTGCGTGGCGATTCTGTCGCCACACACGATGTCGATTCTGTCGCTGTGTCACAGCGACAAACAACCCTCGATGACGAGCTGACCCTTGACGACATCACCGCCACCCCCCGCGAAAAGAGCCGCGAGGAGATTATTGCCGAAGCTGAGGCTGCTGCCTTTGCAGAAGCTGAAGCACTGGAGTAAAAGAATGAAAGGTAAAAAGGTAAAAAAAATGAAAATACAAGAGATGCACTGGATGACAAGGTGGGTGAAGGTTTTACCCTTTTACCTTTTTACTTTTTTACCTTTAACTGCACAGGAAGAGCACCACGACTGGGAAGATAACCACGTGTTGCAGATCAATCGCGAACCGGCACGTGCTTATTTCATTCCTTTTGGCCAGACTAAGGGCGACCGCATGTTGTCGCTGAATGGCGAGTGGCGCTTCCGCTGGACAAAGACTCCCCAATGGCGCATCAAGGACTTCTATCGCACAGACTTTGATGACACAGACTGGATCACGTTTCCTGTCCCTGCCAACTGGGAGGTAAATACCGGCAAACATGCCTTTGGCACCCCCATCTACGTCTCTGCAGGCTATCCCTTTAAGATTGACCCTCCCTATGTGATGAGTGAACCTAAGCGCGAGTGGACGACCTACGAGGAGCGCAACCCGACAGGCCAGTACCGCCGCACATTCACCCTGCCCGACAGTTGGTTATGTTGCTGTGGCGCAGCAACAGACAAAACCAACGGCCAGACCTTCCTGCGTTTCGAGGGTGTCATGTCGGCGTTCTACGTGTGGATCAACGGCCATAGGGTAGGGTATAGCCAAGGTTCGATGGAGCCTTCGGAGTTCAACATCACGCCGTATATCAAGAAAGGTGAGAACCAGATTGCCGTCGAGGTTTACAAATACAGCGACGGTTCGTATCTGGAGGATCAGGACTTCTGGCGCTTTGGCGGCATTCATCGCGATGTGCTGCTCTATCATACCCCCGATGTCCGCCTTCGCGACGTAGCCGTTCGTGCCTCGAAGGATGGTATGCTACAGATTAATCCTCAGTTCTCCGTCTACAACGGTGAGACGGGCGACGGCTATCGCCTTGTGGCAACGCTGATGGATGGCTCTTCTACTGTCTGTTGCGATTCCGTCGCCACAGACGAAACGCTCGACCTTGCCCACAAGGCTGCCCGCATGAACGAATGGTTCCCTCAGCGCGGGCACCGCAAGTTTGCCCGTATGGAGATGCGTGTCGACAACCCGCGCCTGTGGAGCGTCGAGCATCCTAACCTCTATACTTTGTTGATGGAGCTGAAAGCCCCCGACGGGCGAACCGTAGAGCGCGTGACGCAACAGGTGGGATTCCGCACGATAGCTATCAAGGGTGGGCAGTTGCTCATCAACGGACAGCCTATCAAGATTCGTGGCGTGAATCGTCACGAGCACGACCCCTATACAGCTCGTGTGATGACGGAAGAACGCATGCTTCAGGACCTGCGACTGATGAAAGAGGCGAACATCAACGCCGTCCGCTTGTCGCACTACCCCAATTGCCCACGCTGGTATGAGCTGTGCGACTCGATGGGCATGTACGTGATGGACGAGGCTGATTGCGAGACGCACGGACTTCGTGGCACGCTGGCGTCGACGCCTGATTGGGGCGATGCCTTCCTGGATCGTGCCATCCGCATGGCCGAGCGCGACAAGAATCACCCCAGCATCATCTTCTGGAGTCTGGGCAACGAGAGCGGCTATGGTCCTAATCAGGCCGCCATGTCGGCTTGGCTCCATGAGTTCGACCCCACGCGTCCCGTTCATTACGAGGGGGCTCAGGGCGACCCCGACCCCTCGACGGTTGATGTCATCTCGCGTTTCTATCCGCGTGTCATGGAGGAATATCTGAACCCGGGCATCCCCGAGGGCTCTGATCAAGAGCGTGCTGAGAATGCCCGTTGGGAACGTTTGTTGGAAATCGCCAGCAAAACTGGCGATCACTGTACGTGGGTGGGTTCCGATGGTGGTCCGCGCCCCGTGCTGACCAGCGAATACGCCCACTCGATGGGCAATGCCCTCGGTAATTTCAAGGAGTACTGGGACGAGATTAACAGTAATCCTCGCATGCTTGGCGGCTTTATCTGGGACTGGGTGGATCAGGGCCTCATCGAGCCCGGCAGGATAGTCCTTTATGGTGGCGACTTTGGCGACAAGCCCAACCTGCACGCCTTCTGCTTGAACGGCATTGTGATGTGCGACCGCACGCTAACCCCCAAATACTATGAGGTACAGGCAGTATATGGCGGATGGAGCGAACAGGAGATAGCCAGCAAATATCCGGAGACCTCAAAGGCCGCGCCCAAGCCCTCAAAAGCGAAAAAGGCCACACCCGAAATAACACAGCTGATAGCTAATATCAAGACACAATGCTTCCGTGCTCCGACGGACAACGACAAGAGCTTCGGCAACTGGCTGGCCAAGGACTGGAAGCGCTGTGGTCTCGACACGCTGTATATTCCGGTAACTACCGAGCAGCACGGTAATGAACTGGTGTTTACGTTCGACATCCCCGACTCGTTGCCTCCACTGCCGCGTTTGGGCATCCTCATCGAACTGCCTCGTGAGTATGAACAGCTCACCTGGTATGGTCGCGGACCGTGGGACAACTACCCTGACCGTAAGACGTCCTGTCCCATCGGTTTATGGCAGTCGACGGTTTCTGAGCAATACGTCCACTACCCCCGTCCGCAAGACTCGGGTAACCACGAGGACTGCACCTACGTCGAGCTGCGCACCAAGAAGGGAAAACGCCTCCACATCGAGGCCATTGACGAGCCCTTCTCGTTCTCAGCCCTGCCATACTCAGCCCAATATATCGCATCGGAAACCCACGACCACGAACTTGTCGACGAGGGTCCCAACACCCGCAATAGCGAGGCAAAGACCTACCTTAGCATCGATTGTGCCGTCATGGGCCTTGGCAACAGCTCGTGTGGTCCTGGTGTACTGAAGCGTTACACCATCGATCCATCGAAGCGCCACCAGCTGAAGATTCGGATTTGGTGACGGTTTCCTTATAGTCTTAGTTTCACCCTCCCCTCAAAAAATCATGAGGCTTGCCATCGTCAACTTGTAAGTCAGCTTATCTCCTTATTACTTTCTTGTTGCCCTCGATAATCAGCCCGCGGGTGGAACTTTGCAAGATTACAGACAATATTTCGTGCCTTTTCAGACAAGAATACGTATTGTAGTGGGTGCAAAAGCCCCTGTCCTCTATGTGCCCTTTATAGTAGAAACCATATAAAAATGTTAAAAATCACGTTTTTTATATTAGAAATAATGTAATTTAATAATATTTCCTTAAATTTGCATTCGAAACAATATAATTTATATGGAAAAGTCAAAGTTGTCAATGGTAGTAAAGGCGTTGCGCAAGGAATATGGACTTACGCAGGAAGACCTTGCTATGAAGTCTGGGGTAGGCTTGTGTTTTGTGCGTAACCTGGAACAGGGAAAGCCAACGTTAAGGATGGATAAGGTCAACCAGCTACTTGATTTGTTTAACTACGAACTAACAGCAACCAAGCGACAATGAGACAGGCTGGGATATATCGAAAGGGAGTCTTTGCAGGCATCTTGACCGAAGATGGTGGCGAATACCGATTCTGCTATGACAGTGTTTACCTCACACGCGAGGATGCACAGGCTGTCAGTCTGACACTCCCCTTACAAGCGGAGCCATTCGTAAGCCCTGTGTTATTTCCGTTCTTCGACGGGCTGATACCCGAGGGTTGGCTGCTTGATGTGGCACTTCGCAACACCGACATCAGCATTCTTGACCGTATGTCGTTACTGCTGTTATGTTGTAAAGAATGTATAGGTTCTGTCAGTGTCGTACCTATAAACAAGGAAGGAGGCAGCCATGTGTAAATGTCTGTATTGTTACAAAGAACTGGAAGTGGGTCAGAAAGACTTTCATCCAGGCTGTGCACGAAAGCTCTTCGGGACAAAGGATGTGCCTTTGCTTGAATACAAGCATGAAGATCTCGACCAGCTGGCCGAGCAAGTCATCCGTTCCCAAACATCGCTGACAGGCGTTCAGCCCAAACTCTCGCTTAACCTTAGCAAACACGATGGCTGTAGCCGACTGACCATTGTGGGACTTTGGGGAGATTACATCTTCAAGCCACAGACGGAAAGTTACGAAATGTTGCCCGAGAACGAGGATTTGACGATGCATCTTGCCGAAGCCGCAAAGATAAGCGTTGTGCCGCATAGCCTTATCCGTCTGGCTGATGGAAAGCTGGGATACATCACAAAGCGTATTGACCGCACTGTGAATGGTGAGAAGATAGACATGGAGGATATGTGCCAACTTACGTTGCACCCTACGGAATATAAATACAAAGGGTCGCATGAACAGATTGCCAAGGCAATTTCGCAGTATAGCAACACACCCAAACTCGACCTAACGAATTACATGCAATTGCTGCTCTTCTGTTTTATCACAGGCAATAACGACATGCACCTGAAAAACTTCTCGCTCTACCGGCCAGCAGATGGATATCTGCTCACCCCTGCTTACGACCTTCTTAATGTTGCCATTGTTAATCCGAAGGACAAGGAAGAGCTGGCGCTTACGCTTTCAGGAAAGAAAACAAAACTTCGTACGAACGACTTCCTGGATGCAGCAAAGACGATGGGGCTGGAAGAGAATGTGGTGCAACGTCTCGTCACAGGCCTTCATAAGGCACTCCCCAAATGGCAACAGCTTATACATGATTCCTTTCTCAGCGAAGCGCAGAAACAAGCGTATGAAGAACTAGTAGTCTCCCGATTGGATAGATTGAAAAGTTAGAAACCCCAAGAATAAGTACCCCCAAAAGCCGCATTCTATCGTTTTCTTCATCATTGATATATAATTGTATCTTTAATACAAAAGTCCAAACATCCATAATGGAATGCGATTCCTGTGACCAACCTCAGTGTTGTCAACAGCCAGATAGCTGTCAGGTATGTCTTTTATCTGGTCAAAATTCTTTCCTTTCCCGCCAACCTCAAACAGATATTTCCTGTCAACAAGGAAACCGCCTGCTTTCGGATATCGCACTTCATGGCTATGCGATAGCTGATTACAGAAAAAAGTCTCACGCAGGGTACCTGTATCAACTTTTGGCGAAAGGGCAAACATCATGGTGGGGTTATTGATGTATATTTTGTCTGGGCGCGACAGGTTGTCCGGACTTTTAGCATCGTCACTCAACAGCAGAAGCAAACCTCCACGCTGAAGTGCATAAAGCATTTTCAATCCCTGATTACGATCTGTTTCCAATTCCTTGTAGAGTTCGTTCATCTTGGGCAGCTGTGGAACCCTTTCTGCAAGAATCATCAACAGCTTTTTCGTTTTACGAATTGTTGACATGGTAATATCCTCAACATTGGGATAATCCACCTCTATCACTTGATTCGCAACATTCTGCAGTCTTTGGTAATAGCCATGATGCACCGCTTTAAAGAAAGGATAATAGCCCACTTCAAGGTATTTCTTGAAATGCTCCAGTATCTTTGTTTTCTCACTCATCTTCATGGCTATGCCGACATGTTCTGAAAGCAGTTGTTCAAGAGTGACAGGCGGCATTTGCATGATACCCTCGTATTCAAGGAACTCCCGTAGCGAGAGTCCTCTCATTTCATACATCGTCAGGCGACGTGAGAGGTCGCCCTCGCTTTTTTCCAACTGAAGCATCGAAGACCCCGTATAAACAACATGCAGTCCCGGGTAGTCATCGCAAATATTCTTAAGCAGTGTTTGCCATTTTTTATAATAATGTATCTCATCGATAAACAGATGGGTCCCACCATGGGTATAGTGGTAGTCCACCACATCGATGATATCGTGAGTGCTGAACCACAGATTATCAAGAGATACATAAAGCACCTTGTCTAAATCTTTTCCCTTGAAGCTCTCCTTGATATGCTGTAACAGAAGGGTTGACTTGCCACTACCTTTCGGGCCTTTAATGCCAATCATCGTATCGTTCCAATCTATCATCTTATACAGATAACGAAAAAACGTCATTGGGGTAGCTGCCAACCTACGTTGGAAAATGGTAATAAGATAGCTGATCTGTTCTTCCATACTTTTAAGCTTTTATTGATATTCGGCTGCAAAGATAATAAAATGTTTCCAAACATCAAAATTTAAGCAAATAAAATGTTTGGAAACATTAAAACTTGTCCAAAAAGTATGTTTGCAGACACTTTATAGTGCACATAAAGGGCCTGACTTTTTGTGTGCTTAGGGATCATGGAGACAACAACGGATTAAACGGATTTATTTATGAAGAACAACGGATTGAACGGATTAAACGGATAAATATTAACGAGTATGAATAAAGATGACATTTTAGCGTACTTGCGCGAACGGTACACGGGTGTACGGCATCCTGCGTAAGAACAAGATGCTGGGACGTCGCGTGGGCGGTTTCGACCCGCTGACATATCAGGAAA
>SUYI01000088.1 GCA_015060485.1 Prevotella sp.
CCGTATCACATATCAGCAGTTCGTCGAGTGTCCGGCTGTCCTTTTGCTGGCCACCATGCGTATGACTGTCACGCAAGGCCAAACGAACCTCTTTCCAAAGGTCATCATTGGAAGTGTTGTTGGCAAGTGCTTCCCAGCTTTCCTTCGTCTCGCTTCTATTAGTGAGGCTATGACTAACGAAACTTCGGATGCACAAACGGAACATTTCAGAGGTGAAGCTGGAACTATGATTCCCTACCATCTGGTGGCTGAACAAATTAGCCATCTGGCTCAGTCCGTGGTCGAAGGTCACGAAGAAGTAGATGCAGTAGGCAAGCTCATCGCCATCAGTGATGGTTCTTTTGAAGAGCCTGTCAAGGTACTCTGGAACGAACAGCAAAGAATAGACGTACACTGTCTTGGCCACCAGCAAGCCAATGCTTTGAAGCGCATCCTGCTCTTTTGCCGTAAGCTGGCCATGAAGCCTGTCGGCAATTAGGTTGTAACATAGATCATTGAGGATGCACTTCATTGATTGTGGCATTGATAATATAGTCTGCTCAAAGTCATCTGTTCTAATGATAGTACAATCCTGGTTCTTCGAATCAGTCTGTTCTATCCGCCCTGTGGCAAAGTTCATGCTGATGAGCGCGTGATTGAAGATACACTCTGCCGCCAATTGGTCGTATTGTGAGAATGCCGTCTGGTCATTCTTTACGGAGTCTGGATTCTCTATATATTTAAATATGTACGCGTAAAAGGAACGGGCATCCTGTGGCATACAATCATTAAGCAACGTCATCATCCGCTCCATTAACGACAGATCACCTTTGTCAATGGCTGCAATTTGCCGTTTGAAGTCATCGTATTCTTCCTTATGTTTTACTTTCCATTCCCTAATGGCCTTGTTTGCCGCTATTCTGTTATCCTTTTCTGTCATCTTATAAGTGTTAAATCTAAATAAGGGTAATCATTCTAAAAATACCCTCAAAACGTCATTATTACAATTTTATCACCATTTTGACTATGTGAGGAACAACCCAAAAATCGATGTTTTTTACTATTCTTACATAGCTACCAGTTCTTGTTCCAGTTGCTGCAGTTCTTTCTTTTTGAGCATAATCAAAGCCTCTTTCAGGTCTGCCTCTGAGAAACTGTGCATCTTCTCAAAGATAGCTTGCTTACCTGACTCGAATATTGTAATATTCTCTTGGGGCTGGTCACTCTTCTTGTTATCAAGATTAAGCAACAGGTTATTATAGGTCATCCTATCCTCGATAGTCCAAGGCGAAATGTAACGCATGGTTATCTGTCCTCTGTTGCCAAGACTATGCCCCATCGCATCTGAGATATAGTCTCTTGGAACCTTAGCCGCATGAAGATTCGTTGCAAACGAATGCCTGGCGTAAGTACCCGTTGGAGATACTGTCCACCCGATTGCAGCGGACACTTTCTTCATTCTGTCTGATATATAACCGTTCACGTCGCTAACTCTACGACGAACTCTTTCTTCGCCTACACTAATGGCATCCTCAGCAATAAAAGGAAGCACCAACTGATCTAACTTTGGCTCAGCAGCATAGTTATCAAGAAGTTCCTTCAATGGCTCAATGATTGGAACAATCACCTCCATTCCCTCACCATCAACCGTCTCGTCCTCAGTCTTATGCCTGATAAACCGAAAGGCGCGCCCATTGCTTTCAAAATAGAAGCTATTGTATCGAAGTAACGCTAAATCATACAGATTACAGCCACAACACAGGTATTGCATCAGGAACATTGCCAATGCCTGATACCTCTGGGTACGCGATTTCTCATCTTTGATAGCATACAATGGATTATCCTTTCTACGGGTATTGTGAATCGGGAAGTCAATATCATGGTTCTTCCAATGCAAGTAAAGCTCTGTCATCTGTTCCACAGAGAGAAACCAGCCCTTACGTGATGAACCTGCTGGAATCTTTATCTTATCGCGAGTCTTTCCAAACATATAAGCCTTTGGCATCATGTAACCCTCGCCAATACAGCGGTTTACTACGACTCGGCAAGCTCGAAGCTGAATGCCTTGTGTCGAGGATTTGATATTACGTTCTGTCATACCGTCAATCCATTTGTTGATTACCGCAGAATCCAAGGCGAAACCATCAGCATAGGTGAAGCCAGTAATACGCTTGAAGCACCTATAGGCATCCCCATAGTTTTCGGCAGTACCAGCTTTACCCAAAGCTCGTTTCTCATTGATAATCTCTTCCCACACGGAAAGGAAAGACGCTGTTTCGCATCGACCTGTCAAGGCCACCTTGATTCGTTCCAAAGTAAGTATGCCGCGCTCACTAACAGTCGTTACAACGTGTACCATACTTGCAAAGACTTCCTGAAGTCTCACCTTTCGCTCAAAGGTTGTTTCAAGTCCTATCCGTTTTTCGCGGTTGCCCTGAGACCTCGAAAGCTTATCCAAATCTTCGTAAGAACATTTCTCGCCAAGTCTGTAGTAATACCGAGAATCATATATTGTGAACCTGATGCACAGAGGAAACAATTTGCTGTTTTCACTATCGGGATGTCTCTTGTCAAGACACATGGCAATGGTGCATGATCCTACCCTATCTTCAAAAAGGGTTCCTTTTCCTATTTTTCTATTTTTCGATGTCATATTTGCTCACTAAATACTATTTTTCGACATCAAAGTTACTTATAATTTCAAAAGCAATCTTTAAATGCACGTTAAAAAATGTAAACCAGAAAAGGGTGTCAATTTTAATTATTATCTTTGCAAGCGCAATATGGTATAGCATAAAGCGTTCTTTCGCAAAATGTGACAAAAATGGGAACAAAGGGGGAACAATGACCCCTAAAAAAGCCCATAAAAACCATAGATTGTGTAAAAATATAGGTGTGGGAACAAACAGGGAACAAAGAACTTTCAAAAGTTAAAAATCTCTGCCTATCATCTTGATTATTAAGAATTTAAAGAACAAAGAAAGTGCCAGTCATAGGGCGTCACAAAGCCTCACAGAATGCGGATTCTTCTGCAACTCATAATCTGGAGGTCCCAGGTTCAAGCCCTGGCTGGTCCACACTGAAAATCAGCAACTTACGAGCAATCGAGAGTTGCTGATTTTTCTTTTTGCGAACACGATGCGAACACGGATGCTTTTTAAAGGATTGCCGTAAACACTCTATTTATTGATATTTCAGATTCGGTGTTCGCAAATTGTTGTTTCGGTGTTCGCATTGTCAAAATGAAGATTTGGTTATCTATTTACGTTTTTTTAAGTATCAACTCCTATAATATCATAGGATTCAGACGTATCATAGAGTATGTTTCAATATGTATCGTAGGGTGCCATTCTTTTTATCTTTGGCATAAGTAAACCTACTATTCGCTCGGTATTCCGCGCTCGAACTATGCTTGTTTGCCAACACAGGAATGCAAGAAGTGTGAGAGAAAGAAAGGTGCAAAGACCGTTGCTGATCCTTGCACCTCTATTCTTTATGATTAACAGTCCGGTGTCAGGTGTGGTTATAACTCAGGTGCCAGTCCCCGTGACTACCATTCAAGAGGTTATGCGATCGCTCGATGTCAGGCCAAGACAACTCTCAAGAGTTACTGGCATGAATTACGAGACCATCAGGAATATAGCAAAAAAATGGTTCATCCGACATTTCGAGTGATAAAGTGATACTATAGAAGAAGAAAACCGCTGTAAATTTTGTATATTTGAATAA
>SUYI01000021.1 GCA_015060485.1 Prevotella sp.
ACAGCGAAACCCTCTTACTGAACGACAGGATGTCCATCCGGCTGATGTCTCGTGGATTGATGGCAAAGTCGTTATCAGGGAACAGCAAGTCCATCTTGGTTTTCAGCCCTTCGTAGTCGGTAGCCTTCAGATAGCCGACATCGACCAACACCCTGTAGACTGCAAACCACATACGCCCATTCTTGATGTCGGACAGAACCTGCGTCACAGCATCGGTCACCATTTCGTCAGTCACCACACGTTTCTGTTGTTCTTTGACCTCCTGCAACCTGCGACGTATGGTCGAGAATTTCGTACGGGGAGCGCTCTTCCTCACTCCCGTCACCCTGCCCAGAATATAGACTGTCGAGTAGTCCGATACGCGGAAAGGCGGAAAATCGTCGTTGTCGGGCACAAACCACTCCTCATTATTCTCGTCACGGTAGTATGCCTTCAGCGTAGAGTCGCCGTCCAGCAATGCCACCACGACATCGCCGTCGTCATAATAGTCGCAGTATTTCACCATCACGTCGTCACCATCCTCTATGCCGGCATCCTTCATAGAATACCCGCGCACCTTGACGATATAATCGCACTTCTTCAGGAAATCCCTGGGCACCATCACATACTCTCCGTCGTAATCGCATGGCGCCTCGGGGAAACCGGCTGGCACACCATCGGCAAAATAAGGCACTGGAGTGTCACACAACTGTACGTTCAAGCCCGACTGCTCCATCAGGCGCATCATTTCTTGAAATTCTTTCTTGTCCATCCTTGATAGTTGGTTTTAAATGTTAATTGAACCTTTGTTATTACCTAAATTCTCGATATAGCCGCCAGCCAGGTTGGCCACCGCTACGATTAAAATAAATGTGAAAAACATACCTGCCATCATCTTATTAATTTTAAAGTTTACGGGTGCAAAATAAAAGGGGGGGTATCCAGTAAGTGTGGACACCCCCTACGACTGACTAAGAAATTAAGATTTATTAACCTTGCATGCTCCTTTTCAGGGCTTCTTCCATGATGTGGCGCATTTTCGCCTTCAGGCTGGCAGGCTCCAGCACGTCAAGGCCGTCGACCTTCGACATCAGTTCGCTGACGAAGTCGATGGACGGCCGGATGTCTATCGCGAAGTCGGTGTGCCCGTCGGCGCTGCCCAGCTCGCGCTGCGACCGGTGCAGCGGCAGCGTGCGCAGCAGGTCGGCCATCTTGCCGTACGCCCTCAACACCACGTGCTCCATGGGCGTGCCGTCGACCATCACACCGAAATATTCCGAGAAATACTCCTCCGACGAGAAACTGGCAGCACGCCGGAAACGCTGGTCGGTCAGCGTGGCCGACAACATGCGGTCCAACGAGTAAACAGCCATGCGCTCGCCGTTGTCGGTCAGCAAGTACCACCGCTGACGGAACAACCGTACGGCGTACGGGTCGACAGGCTTCGTGTAAGCCTCGAAGCCGAATTTCCGATAGCCTATCGCGATGGTGCGCCGCTGGCGGATGGCCTGCATGATCACCGGCAGAAACTCATAGCCCGCAGGCACGTTCTCCAGAATGATGTCGTCCTTGATGGCCGCGCTGTTCGTCAGCGTCAGACCCGTGGTCAGCGTCGACAGCATCCACTGCTTCGCCAGGTCGTTGTCAACCTCACCCGGATTGCTGATATAATAACGGTAGCAGCCGTCGCACTCTATGTCGAGCCCGAACATGTCGCGAATGGCATCACGATACTTGTGGAAACTGCTGCGCGGCAGCGGGTTCCCCTCAGCCACCTCGTCCAGCACCCACTGCTCCTGCAGCTCCTTCAGCGTCATCCGATGCCGCTTGCGCAGGATGTTCACCAGCCAAACATAGTGTTTGAATTGCAGTCCTGTATTCATTGTCTGTTTTTATGGATCATGGAGTCCCCGTAATCCTTATGGTTGCAAAAGTAGCAAATATTTTGCAAAGCGCAAAACAATTCACACAATTATTTTCAAAAGGACCACGGATTGCACGGATGAAACGGATGATTTATAACGACCACGAATTTTACGAATTAAACGAATTTATTTAAGACGACAACGGATTGAACGGATTGATAAAGGATCACGGGACTATCCCCGCGGTACATTAGTTTCGATATAAAATGCAACTTTTCCTTGTTTTATTTTGTCGTTTCAGTTTTTATCTTTATTTTTGCAGCAGAAATAAATAAAGATAAAGTTATGAGTACGGCTGCATTGAATAATTTATGGACATACATAAAAGGATTGTCACTTTCGTATAGTGACCGCCAGTGGTTGGCTGAGCATCTTGTCGAGCCAGAAGAGATCGAGCACGCAAAGGAACGGAAGAAAGATGAACAGTTCGTCCGTGAAATGAGGGCTTTGCAGTATGAAGGACAGCCCACCGCGGAGGAGATGAAACGAATGATTCGTGAAAGTCATTATTTCGATAGCAACAAGGTAAGTTCCCAATATGCCGATGAAGAGTAAGCAGTATCTCCTTGATACAAACATTCTGATTGACATTCTCAATGACAACCCTAAGGTTATGGAGAATTTGGCACAAGTAGGCACGCTTAAATGTTGCATGTCTACGATTTCTCTCCATGAGCTTTACTACGGTGCACAACTTGCCAGAGAAAAGAAAGAGGAATACTTTATTAAAGAGATGAATAAGATCTCCAGATTACTTGAGGTAATTGACGTGCATCCACTTGCCTCAGACGGGATAGACTATGCAAAGATTAAACATCTGCTTAAGGAACATGGCAATATGATTGACGATTTTGACATTGTCATTGCCGGACAGGCAATCAGCGAAGGCCTTACTGTGGTCACAGACAACATTAAGCATTTCAATCGCATTCCTGGCTTGAAGATTGTAAACTGGCTGGAACGTTAATTCCTTCTTCATCCTTTTCAAACCGCACACAAAAAATTTCCCGAGACTCGATATGAATCTCGGGAAAATTTATGATCAGAGAACCGAAATCCCTTGATTCTCCTACGGCTTCAGCGTCCAGGTATTGTTAGTGTCGTCGTCCGTGGTCGATTTAGTGAATTGCAGGTCATTGTAAGTCCTGTCGGAAGGTACACTGTAATTTCCATCTTCGCCTCCGTTGAATATCTCTATTCCGCCGAACGTGATGCGGCCGCACTTATAAAAGTCGTTGTTCTCGCCATTGCGCGTCCCGATGCTCATCGTTGCGCCGCTGCCGCGGATGGCAGTCACGCTGACGAAGCCTTCGCCCTTGCTGATGCTGATGGCGCCACACTCGGCCTTTTTTTCATCATCTCCTTCTCCTGTGCCGATGCCCGTAGCATTGTTGCCGCCCTTGGCCATGACGGTGCCGCCGCTGATGCTGATGCTGCCGCTCTTGCCCCTCTGGCCGGTGCCGATGCCCGCGCCTTTTTCACCGCCGTTGGCCGTGACCCTCGCCGAGCCGCTGATGCTGATGGCGCCGCACTGCGATGTACCGTTAAATCCGTATCCGCTGCCGATGCCCGCGCCGCTTTCGCCGCCCGTGGCCGTGACGGTGCCGCCCGTGATGGTGATGTCGCCGCACTGCGATGTAGCGTAATTTCCATTTCCGCTGCCGATGCCCGCACCGTCTTCGGCGCCCGTGGCCGTGACGGTGCCGCCCGTGATGGTGATGTCGCCGCAGCTGCTTTTATATCCGCTGCCGATGCCCGCGCCTCTACCGCCGTTGGCCGTGACGGTGCCGCCCTCGATGCGGATGTTACCGCAGCTGCCGCCGTCATTTTTTGTGCCGATGCCCGCGCCGAAGTTTCTGCAGGTGGCCGTCAGCGAGCCGCTGCCGCGGATGGTGAGCGTCTTGCCCGTCGGGCCGGGCTGCAGGCCGGGATAGTGGCGGTTGAAGTTCTCCACCGCGTTCGTCCCGTCAAGGATGATGGTCGCGTCGCCCTCGCAGGTCAGGCCCGCCCAGAGTTCGTGGGAGTCATCGGTGTGCACGCCGTTGATCGTGGCATTGCTGAGCGTCACCGTCGCCCCGGCGGCAATCGATATCTTGTACTTCTGCGTCGCGCCGTTGAGCGTACCCGTCAGCATGTCGCCGTCCTGCGCTGTATAGTCGGCCGTGAGCGCGGCTAGGCTCACCACGCGCTTCATCTTCACCTTGATGTCGTAGAACTTGCCGTTCTGTAATGTCACGCCTGTCTTCGTGTAGGTGTACGTGTCTGAGCCCACGGTGGCGGTGAGGGTGACGATTCTCGTGCCCGTGAAGCCCCCAATGGCTGCATAGACTACGCCCGCGCCCGTGTTCTCACCGTAGGCGTTCGCCGTGTACGTCGCATCGGTCATGCCTGTGAGCGGGTAGTCGCTCGGTTCCCAATCGTATACGGCGGGGATGTTGATATTCAGCGCACTGGCGTTGAGCGGCGTGCCCGCCTTGTCCAGCAAGTGGAAGCGCACCACGGCCATGGCGTTGTCGAAGACCGCCGTGCCCTCGGTGAGCGTGATGTTGTTCGACGCATCGACCGATGCCACGTGGACGATGCAGTTGGCTAAGTCAAGATGGTTCGATATATACTCCAGCGTGCCCTGCTGCTTATCCCAATCGCCGTCGCGGACAATGCTGAGGTACAGCACGTCGCCCTCCACGATGGTGCCCGTCAGCGTGCCCGTCAGCGTGGTCGAGGCACCGTCGCTCTGAGCCGTCAGCGTGCCGAGGTCGGCTTGTCTGCCAGGAGTTTCATTCGAGACACTCACCGTCTCGCCCGTCTTCCACGTGGCGTTGAGCGTCTTGCCGTCGGTGCTGAGCGAGAGGGCTCGGGTCGTAGCGCCGTCGCCCTTGCTGGCCGTGACGCTCAACGTGTATGTCTTCGGTGCGCCCGTCGTCGTCGGCTCGTCGGTGATGTTGTCGTCGTTCGTGCAAGCCGTCATTCCTATCGCGAGGGCTGCGGCCATGACCAGCCAGCCCGCTGTCTTCTGAATCCTGTTCTTCATCGTCATGTCCTCCCTCAACTTATTCGTCACTCCAATCCTCTTCGATGGCCGTGCCATAGCTCTGGCGCGTCCCGCTGGTCAGCAGCATCATCGTGCGGTGCTGCAACTCGACGACCCGCATCGTCGGTTTCTCGTAATCTTTACGTTTCATTGTTCTATTATAATGATCATGTTAAAGTTGATTGAAATCTGTCAAGTCCCCGTACCGGACCCGAATCCGCCTGCAAAATTAAGCAATTATTTTCAATTACCGCACGATGATTGCGTTAAATAATCCTATCGTCTCACACACTTTCTTAGACCTGATAGGGTCTGAGTGTGGCGTTGCATTCCTCAGTCGCTGATTAGTGGCGGCAGAGGTGTGCATAGGGACAGGTGCTGCAGGTGCGCTGGTCGTTGGTGGGCACGAAGGGAACGTCGGGTGAGAACATCTCCGTGATTTTTTCGTCTAACAGCTCGCAGAAACGGTCAGCGTATTGTGCGATGTCGCGGACGGGGTCGCGGCCGATGCAGAGGGTGGGGTCGTAGCCGTTGCCTCCGGCGTGTTGAATGAAAATAAGGGCGGGGGAGACTTTGAACTTTGTCATCGACGAAGTCGCTTTGACCTTAGTCAAAGAACTTTGGCGACGGATGATGTCGGCATAGACAAAGGTCTGCAGATAGTAGTCGGCGTGTTCGCGGATGTTCTCGGGTTGGAAAATGGCCTCGACGTCGGGCATGGGCTTGGGTAGTTTGCTGCCCGTCTTGTAGTCGACGACACGGATGTATTCGTCGTTGCCATTGGTGATGAGGTCGAGACGGTCGATGCGTCCTCCGATTTTTCCGGGTTGGTAGTGGGTCGTGTGCGGTGTGAGCTGACGGGTCACGTCGAATTCCAGTCCGAGAATGGTGAAGGGTGCCAACCGCATGTCGATGGTGATGAGCTGGCGCAGGTAGTGGATAATGACCTCGCGGTTGATGAGTTGCAGGCCGCGCTTGGGAGCGAATGGAATGACGCGATGGAAAGCCTCGTCGACGGCACGCTCGATTTCGACCTTCGACTTCAGCAGGTGTTCGAGCAGGGGTTTGTCGATGTGGCGGGGCAGCTGGTGGTAGATGATGTCGGCTGCTTCGTGGAAGATGGTGCCGAAGATGCGGTTGTCGAGTTCCTGTTCGTCGCCAGGGGTGTCGGGCTGCTGAATATCGGCCACGTAGAGGTAGTAGAACTGCAGGGGACAGCGCATGTATCTTGTGATGGCCGTGGGCGAGAGGATAGGGTGCTGGGTGGTGAACTGCGACTGCATGACGTGCAGGACATGAGGTGTCTTTTCGATGGGGCGTGGTTGCCACTTTTGCACTGATTGTCCGGACTGGAGGGTTCGACGGATGATGGTGTGGGGGCTCTCGACCATCAGCTGGAGCATGAAACGGCTCATCTCGCCCCGCTGGCCGTCCTCGGTGGAGCTGTTGTAGAGGATGGTGACGTCGGCGGCGCGTTGCAGCAGGCGGTGGAAGTAGTAGGCGTAGATGGTGACTTTGTTTTCGATGGTGGTCAGCTCGTAGGCCTGGCGGATGCTATGCGGGATGAACGACGAGTCGTTGACGCCACGCGGAATGTTGCCCTCGTTGCAGGAGAGCAACAACACATGGTCGAAGTCGAGGTTTCTGGTCTCGAGGACGCCCATGACCTGAATGCCTTCTGCCGGCTCGCCATGGAAAGGAATGCTGGTTTGCTGGATAATCTGTGTTATCAGACGCTGCAGGGTTATCTGGTCTACCGTCAGATCGCCGCTTTGCCGGAGGTTGTCGATACGGTTGACGAGTGTATAGGCCCTGAACAGCGATTCCTGGAACAGCGGGTCGCTGATGTCGTCTTTTCCCTGAGTGGCCACCTCGCGCAGGATTTGCAGAAGCGGTTGCTGGTCGTCGCTGATGTACCGGGCATAGGGGTGGCGCTGGAAGATGCGCAGCAGGCGGGGTGTGCGTCCCAGCAGCTGCAGGTTGAACCAGATGTCGATGAGCGATGCCACAGGGGTCTGCGACAGGGGGTAGCCCGTGGTGACGTTGACCTTGTCGACCTCGTCGGGCAGACAATGGACGACGGTTTGTAGCAGGTTCTCGTTGCATAGCACGATAGCCGTCCGGCGACCATCCTTCAGACGCTGGTTTTCGCGCAGCCACGTGCTGACGTAGCGTGCCTGGATGTCCTCCGTGGGGGCTGAGATGTAGCTGACGTGCTTGGGGTGCTTGAAGTTTCCGTAGATTTCTTCCGACGTCACGTCGAGCTCGTTGGGGAAGTGCTCCAAGTAACGGCTAATGTACTGTCCGGCCTCGTGGCGCTTCATGTAGTAATGGTCGAAATCCCAATAGAAATGTGCCTTGCCTGCCTTCTTCAATTCGCTGAAGAGCTGCACCTCGACTTTCTGCAGCAGATTAAAGCCAACGAACAGATAATGGTCGTAGGGGAGGGGTGAGGGTTGAGGTTTGAGGTCTTCGACGACGTGTCGGTAGAGTGCTCCCTCATAGGCCAGGCCCTGCGCGCCAAGACGACGGTTGAAATCGTGATAGATGTCGGCAAAGTGGCTCCAGAGACTGAGAAAGCGCTCTTTTAACTCGCTGTTGTGATTTTCAGAGAAATTGCTGAAGAAGCGGTGAATCATCTGGCGCTGCTCGTCGGTGAGGTAAGAGATGTCGTCGAGTTCATGGATGTCGCGCAGATTGGCAAAGACGCGGTCGGCGTCGGCCATATTCTTGTCGATGTCGTCGAAGTCGGTCAGTAACAGCTGTCCCCAGCCATAGAACTTGTCGAGGGTCTCGTCGGACTGCGTACACTGGCAGAACGACTTGTGTAGGTCGCACACCAGCTTGATGGGGTCGGCAACCTGAAGACCGGACTGCTGACGATAGAGTTCGCTGATGGTGATGCAGGCAGGACTCCAGATGGGCTGCCCTGCGGAGCGTGCCAGGTGTTCGTTGAGAAACAGGGAGGCGCGCTTGTTGGGAAACACTACTGCCACGCGTGACAGGTCTGTGCCGTACTTGCTGAGCATGTCGTCGGCAACATATGC
Organism: Prevotella sp.; assembly: GCA_015060485.1. Taxonomy (GTDB): domain Bacteria; phylum Bacteroidota; class Bacteroidia; order Bacteroidales; family Bacteroidaceae; genus Prevotella. The sequence continues at coordinate 7,983 of SUYI01000021.1, forward strand.
CAGGAATTCTTTCATATGACTTCTTCTACCTTATTATTATATACGTACCAGAGCCAGCCCTTGACGTCGGGCATACCCATGGTGCGAAGCAGTTGCATGTATTCGCGTACTTGGTCGAGATATTCAGGATGGGGGCGTCCGAACTTGAAGTCGACGACATGGGTCTCGTGGCCGTCGGTCATCACGCGGTCAGGACGGCGTTCCTGCATACGGCCCTGACTGTCGACGCTGAGGATGCTGCACTCGTTGAACAGCTGCCAGCGAGAGGAAAACCAGTCCTTGATGCGGGGACTGTCGAGGCGTTTGCGCAGCATGGCTGTCACCTTCTCGGCAGTGACCTCGTCATCGTAAAGCACACCATCCTGTTGCAGTTGCCGCAGCGCCTGCTCGACATCGGCACTGGTGCGAATCGTGGAGAACACGTTGTGGAGCACGCTGCCCAGCTTCATGTAGCTCATCTCCTGCTGTTCGTCGTCGCCCTCGATGAATTCGCGGCTCTTGTTGCTCTGGCGGAATTCGGTCTTGATGCCGTAACTCTCGATGGCAATGGACTGGGGCGTGACAGGTTGCAGGAAGACGTTCCGGCTAGTATCATGGGGACGGTTCTGCGTGATACCATTTCCGTCGGAAATTGGATCATCAGAACCGTCCCCATGATCCTGATCCGTCGCCAACTGTCCGTAGGTGAACTCAATGGGACACTGGCTGTCCTCCATTCCTTCCAGCGTGCTGCCCGTGAGTTTCAGCTTAGGCAGCACGGACTCAATCAACAGCGAACGCCTGCCCTTGGTGTCGTTACGGCGCGACAGGACAAACAGGTTCTTGGAAGCACGCGTGAAGGCCACGTAAAGCAGGTTGAGATTGTCGACGGTGGTTTGCAGATGCTCGAGCAGATAGTCGTGTTCATAGATGGTACCCATCATCTGCATACCATAATCGATGGGTGCTATGGGCAACGCATCGAAGGGCGGCTCCTGCGGCTGGCAGAAGATGGTGTCGCTGTGTTCGAGTTTCCAGTCGCAGAAGGGAATGATGACGTTGTCGAACTCGAGGCCCTTGCTCTTATGGATAGAGAGAATGCGCATGCCGTCGGAGGCTACGCTCTGGATGGTCTTGCCCGAGATGGTCTCCTCCCATTCCAGCACAAAGGCGTCGATGTCGGTACTGTTGTCGAGGGTGAATTTGTTCAGCTGGTCGTAGAAGGTGCAGACATAGGCGCTGTCGTCCTTAAGACGTTCCAGCTGGAAGATTTTGTAAAGTTCCTCTGCCAGTTCGTAGAGCGGCAGTTGGAGTAGTGTAGGGGCCTGTTGCAGGAATTCTGCCGGGAGCAGGTCGTTGAGTGGCTGGTCCTTGATGAACAACTCGCTTTCTAACGTGTCGTTTCCCAACACCGAACGCTGATAGAGCTTGGCAATTGTGGCCTTGGTCAGCAGGTCGTCGGGATGGGTGAGCAGGTGAAGTGCATGAACCATCAGACACACGCTGACGGAAGCGTCGAGCCGGAAAGCCTCGTCGCTGACGATACGCAGTTCCGGCAGCTGTTGGCTGACGTAGTCGGCTATGGACGGAATGACGTTGTTGGTTCGCACCAGTATGGCAATGTTCTGCGGCTTCACACCGTGAGCGAGCAGCATGGAAATGGTATCAGTCAGTTGATGGAGTGTCTCGGCAGTATAGTCCTTTTGAGGCAGCAGGCGGATATTCACTAATCCGTTAGGCTGACGTTTTTGGGGTATTTCCTGTACCACATCGGCATAGGCGTTTTCCAGTTGCTTGGCTCCAGAAGGATATTGCTCGTTCTGGGAGTCGTATTCCTGTTTGGCGGCCTCGGTAAAGAAAGCGTTGTTGAACTCTATGATGTGGCGTTCGGAGCGGTAGTTGGTCTTTAGCGGCAAAATGTCAATCGTGTTGTCGGAATGAGGAAATTCCTGGTCAATGGCATTCAGCAGACGCCAGTCGCCAGAGCGCCAGCGATAGATGCTTTGCTTGACGTCGCCGACAATCAGATTCTCGGTATCTGCGTGACTCATACATTCTTGCAGCAATACCTTGAAGTTTTGCCACTGGATGGTCGATGTGTCCTGAAACTCGTCAATCATGATGTGTTCCAGCCGGGTGCCAATCTTCTCGAAGATGAAGGGCGAATCGCTGTCTTTGATGAGTGAGTGGAGCAGCTGCTGGGTATCGCTGAGCAAGAAACGGTTGGCTTCGTTGTTCATGTCGTGCACTTTTTGCTCGATACTCCCTAGCAGTCGCAGTTGGTTCAGATGACGCAGGGTGAGGTCGGCGGACTTGAAGAGTTTCCACTGACGGGGCTGTTCGGCTATGGCTTGCTGCAAAATGGGTATGAGGGTGGTGTCAGCCAAATACTGTATATGTTCTGCGCGTTCGCTTTTCTTCGTGCACCACTTGGCGGCATCTTCCAGACAGTCGGTCACGCGCTGCCCAATGATACTCTCATCAAAGATGCCATTCTGAAGCTTGCGGAAGAACGAGGCGACCCCCGTCTTGCCATAGCTGAGGTCAGCGTCGGAGAGACCTTCAGAAGATAACGTCTCGAAGAAGTGGTCGCCAATCTCCTTCATGTGCTGTTGGGCATCGGAACGAATCTGCCGCAGCTGACTCATATAGCTACTCATGAAGTCCTTATGAGTCATCAGCTCGTTCAGTTCTTGGCTCTTTTCCTTGTAGTAGTCGCGAAAGATGGTACGTCCGAAGTCTTTCACCTGTCCGATGATGTTCCAGGAACGGTCGTCGCTGATGGTTTCCATGATATATTTCAGCAACCATTGCAGCATGACATCGGTATGCGTGAGCGAGTCGATGAGCTGATCGACGGCCTGCTCTTCTACTTGTATGTCGTTGAGCCCGATGCGCAGATTGGCCGTCAAGTCCAGTTCGCGAGCCAGGTTGCGGAGAACGCTTTGGAAGAAGGTGTCGATGGTCTCGACACGGAAGTAGCTGTAGTTGTGAAGCAGCTGATGAAGTGCTTCGCCAGCCTGATGACTGACTTGTGACTCAGAAAAACCTGTAGCTTCGACAATGTGCTGCATATAGTCGGACGAGTCGGGCAGTTGTTTCCAGATGCCGTAAAGCTGACTGAGGATACGCATCTTCATTTCCTCCGTCGCCTTATTGGTAAAGGTGACAGCAAGAATCGTACGATAGCACGTCGGGTTTTTCACTAATAACTTGATATATTCTGTGGCCAGCGTGAATGTCTTGCCGCTTCCTGCACTGGCCTTATATACGGTTAATGCCTTCATGCTTTTTATTCTTTTTTTATGTTTTTCCGTTACCAGCGTCTGAATATCTCGATGGTAAACTTACATCCGAATCTCTGAATCTTGCCGCCAAGAAGATTGATGAAAGCGGCTGTTGAGAAGAAACGGGTACTGAGACCATATCCCAGCTCCATGTATGGTCTGGTGTGTTGTATGGACAATGCACTCAAGTAGAATCGTTCTACTTCAATATATCGTCCCACCAGCGGAAGATAGGATAGTACCAACATGGGACTATCATAGGAAACATGTCCGCGCACATAGTAGTCGGACTGGTTGTACCACAGACTGTTCAGTAATTGGAACTGCCCAGCCCAGTCGTCTTCCCAGCCTGTGGGGAGGTTATTGTCGCGGAAGTTGGTAAAGTCGACGAAATAATCGGAATTACGTTGTGTGTAGAATCCCGTTCCTGCACGCATATTAAGAATGCGCATGCCCGGCATGCGATGCAAAAAAGAAGCGTCGAACTCCCATCGCTGATAATTGAGATTGGAACGGAAGATGTTCTTGATACTTTCTTCAAAATTAGCGGTTAGGACAGGTCCGTTGTGCCAGGGAGACAGTCTGACGGTCAACGATGGTGCGAAACTGCGGAACTCACTTTGCATGCCTACGTCTTGCATGAGCTGGGGATTTAGTGATACACGCCGGTGAAACACAATACCGCTCATGATTTCCAGCCAGTCGTAGGCTACAACGTTGTTGACGGCTTGGATATACATGTCTTTGAAGTCGGGCATGCTGATTGAGTCGTTCACTTTTTTGCTGAAATCATCTGCCAGCACTCCATTTGATGTGTGGTTACCATTAGCCCAGGTTATTTCTGCATAACCATTGCGCTTGGGGTTATAGGTCATTCGGAGAGGAACGGTGTAGAAGATCTGGTTGAGTTTAAAGTTATAACCAAATTGTGGATTCAGCGTCAGGTAACGGCGGGCATTCCAGTTGTACTGGAAACCGAGCTTCAGCTTATAGCTGATACCACGACTCTGACTATAACCCAGATACAGCGGATTGAACAAGGGAGAGAAACGCATGGAAACAGCTCCCTTCTCCGTTCCGTTGCCATTGATGAGATTGTAACCGATGATGTCCCAGCCTATGGTTTTCCACCAGTCACGGGAATGGTGTTGTTGTGTGGTGTCTACGGCCACAGTATCTCGTTCCCGATTGGCATTTTCGATGCTGTCGTAGCGTGCATAGATTTTCTGTTCGCGAAGATTGAGCGGAATAGGGCGCAACTCTTCCATCAATTTCCGGTCCTTGACATTATCGAGCGAGTCGGGGAGCGTTCGCGGACAATCGTAGACCGTTGTGTAACTGGCTGTTACATGGTTCCCCAGAAAGTTGAACGTGGCATCGGTGGTACACCGCTTGGGAAGTCGGGAGTGCGTGTCGTTCAGATTCATCTCGGCCGAAACCCTAAAGTTCATCATGTCGTATTCTCCCTCTAAATCGATAGATTGCAGCCTTCCCGTTAAGGCATCGACGGTGGCAAAGCCTTTTACCAGCATGGTGTTCTTTTTGCGAGGAGTAAAACGGATGACAGCCATATTGCCTTCTATCTTTCTGACTTTATATCGGTAGTAGCCCCTGTTGCCTTTGAAGAAAGGTGACAGCACGTGATCCGGATAGAGCGTGTCGTCGTAGAAATCAGGCGTGCTGAATTCTAACATAGCGGGCATGGCGGTACGCTGACGGGGAATGGTGCCACATACGATCTGTCGCTTTACGTCATACTCGTCTGCATTGCGGAATTTCAGTTTACAGTAGGATTCACCGACAAAATGGCGGTCGCCTGCGGCTATGACATACATGGTAGGAACCAGGAACAACAGGGCATTACGACGATCCATGCCAAAACTGTAGCGCATATAGACATTCTGTTCTGTACCATGAGGGGGAACGGTATAGTTTCGCCTGTAGTTCCACACGCGATGCAGAATCAATGAGTCGACATTACTGCCGGCTAAACAAATGCTGGGCATGAGAGTCATCATGCCCAGCATTATGCTTGTTATGCGTAGCTTCAGATTCACGACCCCAAAAGTACGAAAAAATTTTGGAGTCACAAAACTTTTAGCCTAAATATTTCATTAAGATGCGTGCATTGCCTGAATCACGGAGCTTTGCAATGCTCTTTTCACGAATCTGGCGGACGCGTTCGCGGGTCAGTCCCAGCTGGTCACCAATCTCCTCAAGGCCTTTTTCGTGACAGCCGATGCCGAAGCATTCGCGGATAATGGTAATCTCGCGCTCCTTTAATACCTTCTGGAGTACGTTGTTCAGCTCGAGTGCCATAGACTCGTGGTCCACCTGGCGGTCGGTACGTGAATCGTCACCTGAAGCCATTACGTCGAGCATACAGTTGTCCTCACCGTCCTGGAAAGGAGCATCGATAGACACATGATGACCGTCAGCCATCATGGATTGTGAAATCTTCTCTTCGTCAAGACTGGTAGCATCGCTCAACTCCGAAATGGATGGATGACGCTGGTTCTCCTGCTCGAATTTGTTGATTTCGTGGTTAATTTTGCTCAGCGATCCTACCTGGTTCAGTGGCAGACGAACAATGCGGCTCTGCTCAGCGATAGCCTGCAGAATGCTCTGGCGAATCCACCATACTGCGTAGGAAATAAATTTGAAGCCTCGAGTCTCGTCGAACTTCTGTGCGGCCTTTATCAGGCCAATGTTACCCTCGTCAATCAAGTCAGTCAGCGTCAGTCCCTGATGCTGATACTGCTTGGCAACAGATACTACGAATCGCAGGTTTGCCGTCACCAGTTTGTCCTTGGCTCGCTCGCCTTCCGGACCCCCCTTACGGATCTTCTGGGCCAGTTCGATTTCCTCGTCGATACTGATCAGCGGTGCACGACCAATTTCCACCAGATATTTATCCAGTGCTTCACTCGAACGATTCGTAATACTTTTCTGAATCTTTAATTGTCTCATCTAAAATACTTTCTTAAAACGTCTTAACTTACTGATAATCAGCGGTGTGTCGTAAATTTACTTTGTAAAAGCGGTGCAAAGTTACGAAAAAAAACGGCTCGTGGTACTCCGACAGGCCGTTTTTTTTCTTAAAAAATATTAATCAAACGATTTTACTGTTCTCTGGCTGCTGTTATCTTTTTCTTCAACTTATCAACATATGCATCGATAGTTGCCACAGCTACAATGTTGACAACGTCTCTTACAGAAGCACCGAAGTCAACGAAATGGATGGGCTTGTTAAGCCCCATCTGAATCGGTCCGATGATTTCCGCGTCAGCTCCAAGCATCTGCAACATCTTGTAGGATGAACGTGCTGATGTGAGGTTGGGGAAGACCAGTGTGTTGACTTTCTTTCCCTTCAGGCGTGTGAACGGATACTGTTCGTCGCGCAACTCATCGTCGAGTGCAAATCCGAGCTGCAATTCACCATCAATGAGTAAATCAGGATAACGCTCCTGCATCATCTCTGTGGCATGCTTGACCTTCAAGGCACCATTACTCTGGCTACTTCCGAAATTCGAATGGCTGACCATTCCTACGACGGGTTTGTCGTTGAAGAACTTCACGCTCTTGCTGGCAAGTTTGGCAATATCGACAAGTGCTTCGGTATCGGGATCTTCGTTGACCAGCGTGTCTGCAATGTAAGTGATGCCGCGGGTAGAGTTGATGATATGCATGGCAGCAAAGTGCTTGTACTCAGGTCTGATACCAATGACTTCCTTTACCACCTTGATAGTGTTCGAGTATTTGGTGTAAAGACCAGTCAGGTAAGCATCTGCCTCACCTGTCTCGACCATCATCATACCAAAATAGTTGCGTTCGAACATCTTGTCGTTGGCTTCCTGGAAGGTGTAGCCTTCGCGCTGGCGTTTTTCCGTCAGAATACGGGCATAACGCTCGCGGCGTTCCTGTTCGTTAGGATGACGCAGATTGACAATCTCTATACCATCAATGTTCAGCTCCAATTTTTTAGCCAGTTTGGTGATGACTTCGTCGTTTCCAAGCAGGATAGGGTAGCAAATGCCTTCTGCCTTTGCCTGTACGGCGGCTTTCAACATGGTGGGGTGTACTGCCTCGGCGAATACTACACGCTGTGGATGAGAAGCGGCTGTGGCATATAGCTGCTGGGTGAGTTTCGTCTCTTGTCCGAGCAGAACGGAAAGTGAACGTTTGTATTCATCCCAGTCGTCAATGTTTTTACGTGCCACACCACTTTCGATAGCAGCCTTGGCCACAGCGGCGCTGACTTCGGTAATCAGTCGTGGATCGACAGGCTTCGGGATGAAGTAATCGCGACCGAAGGTGAGGTTATTGACCTTATAGATATCGTTCACAATATCAGGTACAGGTTGCTTGGCCAAATCGGCAATGGCATGGACGGCAGCCAGCTTCATCTCTTCGTTAATGGCTGTGGCATGAACGTCGAGGGCACCACGGAAGATGTACGGGAAACCGATGACGTTATTAATCTGGTTAGGATAGTCTGTACGGCCTGTAGACATCAGCGTGTCAGGACGTGCTTCCATCGCATCCTCGTAGGAAATCTCAGGAACAGGATTGGCCAGGGCAAAGATGACAGGGTCCTTGGCCATCGTCTTCACCATGTCTTGCGTAAGGACGTTACCTTTAGAAAGACCTACGAAGACGTCGGCTCCATTAACAGCTTCTTCAAGGGTGTGAATGTCTGTGCGCTGGGTGGCAAAAAAACGTTTCTGCTCGTTCAGGTCCTGACGGTCTATGCTGATGACACCCTTGGAGTCGAGCATGACGATGTTTTCCTTCTGGGCACCGATGGCCATGTAGAGCTTGGTACACGAGATAGCAGCAGCACCGGCGCCATTGACAACAATCTTCACTTTCTTGATGTCCTTGCCATTCACTTCGAGGGCGTTTTTCAGACCAGCGGCTGAAATAATAGCCGTGCCGTGCTGGTCGTCGTGCATTACGGGAATATCCAGGCTCTTCTTCAGACGCTCTTCAATATAGAAACATTCTGGGGCTTTGATATCTTCCAGGTTGATACCGCCAAATGTGGGGGCTATCTTCTCTACAGCTTCACAGAACTTCTCTGGGTCTTTTTCATTGACCTCGATATCGAAAACGTCGATACCACCGTAAATCTTGAAAAGCAGTCCTTTACCTTCCATGACCGGTTTACCGCTCATGGCACCGATATCGCCCAAGCCGAGTACTGCTGTACCGTTAGAGATCACAGCAACCAGGTTGCCCTTATCCGTATATTTATATGCATCGTCAGGATTCTCCTGAATTTCCAAACAGGGATAGGCTACGCCAGGAGAGTATGCCAGCGACAGGTCGGTTTGTGTACGATACGCTTTGGTTGGTTTTACTTCAATTTTACCAGGACGCCCCGCCTCATGATATTCAAGGGCGGCTTCTTTGGAGATCTTTACCATTTTAATACTGTATTATTATATGTTTATTTGTTTAGAATTCCGTGAACGACAACGGCATCAGCTGTTTGATGCTGTCCACCACATACACGCAGTGCTGGCCGTAAAGCAGGATGCGCACGGGATGATGGAATCGGGTTTCTGTTTCGATAAGCACCTGACGGCATGGACCGCAGGGGCTGACGGGATGCTCGGTGAAAACTCCATCTTCGTTGCAGGCCGCAATGGCCAGTATGACTACAGGCTGGTCAGGATACTGTGCCCCGGCAGCAAACAATGCAGAGCGTTCTGCGCAGATCCCTGCTGGGAAAGCTGCATTTTCCTGATTGCAACCAATAATGGTTTCACCATTTTGAAGTTTCAGAGCCGCACCCACATGGAAATGGGAATAGGGTGAATACGAACGATTGGTGCCTTCGATAGCCAATTCCACCAATGCGCGTTCTTCGGCCGTCAGCTCATCCATTTGAGCCTCCCAAATCTTGGGTCTAATCTCTAATTCCTTCATATTATTCCGATTTTTGTTTGCAAATTTAATTATTTTTCTCTACTTTTGCAAAATAATTCAGGTTTTTATTCATGAAACGAATAATATTTTCTTTTTTATGCACGTTTGTAGCGTCCCAAATGGTCTTTTCCCAGACTATGAAGTGGAATCAGCGCTATCAGGATTATTTCGACCAGTATAAAGACGTTGCAATAGAACAGATGCAAAAATACCGCATCCCTGCCAGCATCACGCTTGCCCAAGGGGTGTTGGAATCGGGGGCCGGCAGAAGTGAGCTGGCAACAAGGGCTAACAATCATTTCGGTATCAAATGTAATGGCTGGACGGGGCGCAAGAGCTATCATGACGATGATGAGCGCAACGAGTGTTTCCGGGCTTACGACAATGCCTATGAGAGCTATCACGACCATTCCGTATTCCTAACGACCAGTCGCCGCTATAGCAGCCTGTTCGAATTGAAGATTACCGACTATAAAGGCTGGGCGAAAGGTCTGAAGGCTTGTGGTTATGCTACCAGTCCGACTTATGCTACTAAACTGATAGAGATTATTCAGCTTTACAAACTCTATCAGTACGATACTGCCAAGGGCTACGACAAGTTTCAGGCTCAGCAGGTGAAGACTGGCGACACTCGTCGCATTTATGCCTTTAACAAGAATTATTATCTGTTAGCCCGTCGTGGCGACACTTTCCGCAGTCTGGCCAAGGAGGTGGGTATCTCTTATCGCAAATTGGCTAAATACAATGAACGCGACAAAAACGACGTGCTCGAGGAAGGTGAAGTCGTGTGGTTGAAGAAGAAACGCAACAAAGCTCCAAAGGACTACAAGGGACGATTGCACTATGTAAAGAGCGGAGAGTCAATGTATTCTATTTCACAGCGTTACGGAATCAGACTAAAGAAACTCTATAAGATGAACGACCTACCACCTTACTACCAGATTCGGGTGGGAGATGCACTCCGGCTCAGATAGTTATTCTTCAAACAATTTGTTCATGAAGTCGGTCAGGTCTTTGTCCAAGTCCTTCATTAGCTCCTCGTCAATGATGACGGTGTCGTCGTCGACCACATAGAGTTCTTCCAGACTCTCGTGGTCCTCATCCTCCAGTACGAAGGAGTAGGGTTTCAGAATCGACATGGCCTCAATCTGCTGTTTGTACTTGTTCAACACCGTTCGCAGCGTGCTGGCCACATCGGTGTAGAAGGTATCGTCCTTGTTGTCAATCCATTGCTCTACGATACAACGGTTCACCTCGTTGTCGTCGTCGTCGAATGCCACCAGTTCGCCAGTCTCCTGATTCACTCTCAGGTGGATGTCTGTCAACATGCTGGCTTCCTCGGATGCAGGGAATTTGTCGGCCACCTTACGGATGGCGCGCTCCACTTCTTGTAGTGTCTGTTCGTTTGCTTTCATCTGTTTTCGCGTTTTCGACGCAAAAGTATGAAAAAAATCAGATAATTGCAAACGATTACGACTTTTTTTCGAAAAAACTTATATAATTACATGTTTAATTCATATTTTTATCGTACCTTTGCAAAAATAAATTCTGCAAACTCTACATTGCAAAACTAATGAGTACTAAGATAAGTCATTCGGGGGTAATAGAACGGATAGAATCTGACAAGGTGCAAGTTCGTATCGTTCAGACCTCAGCGTGTGCCGCGTGCAAAGTGGCCGGCTATTGCAATGCTGCTGAGAGTAAGGAGAAGATTATCGACGTTTTCGGCGACACATCCTCAAAGAGTTATCAGGTAGGACAGCCGGTGACGGTAACAACCTCTGGCATGGTGGCGGTCAAGGCCCTGTTATGGGGCTTCGGACTGCCTTTCGTCTTGCTGGTTGCCGTACTTGTCGTCGTGTTGCTTGTGACGTCTAATGAGGGACTGGCTGCGTTGTGTGCCCTTGGGTCACTCGTCCCCTATTATTTCCTGCTGTGGCTGCTGCGCAACCGGATGCGCGACGAGCTCAGCTTCCAAATCGCAACAATATAACAAACTAAAACAAATAAAACAAAAAAAGTATCTTTATGAATTTCATTTTGATTGCAGTATTAGTGCTGGGCGCCATCGGACTGATTGCGGCCCTCGTGCTGTATGTCTGCTCCAAGAAGTTCGCAGTCTACGAAGATCCACGTATCGCACAGGTGACCGAGCAGTTGCCGGGAGCCAATTGTGGCGGTTGTGGATTTGCCGGCTGTGGAGGCTTGGCTGATGCTCTGGTGAAAGGTGCTGATGCCGGCAGTTTGGAAGGGCTGATGTGTCCTGTGGGCGGACAAGAAGTGATGGGTAAGGTGGCCGACCTACTTGGTATGGCCATTGCCAATGGTGAGCCGAAGATTGCCGTTGTCCGTTGCAACGGTACCTGTGCGCTCCGTCCCAAAATTGCAGAGTACAGCGGCCTGCGCACCTGTGCCGCCATGAACTCGTGCGGTGCTGGCGAGACGGCTTGCGGCTTTGGCTGTCTGGGTTGTGGCGATTGTGTCGCTGCCTGTCAGTTCGATGCCATCCACATGAATCCTGAGACGGGGCTACCTGAGGTCGACGAGGAGAAGTGTGTGGCTTGTGGTGCCTGTGTCAAGGCTTGTCCTCGCAACATTATCGAACTGCGTAAAAAGGGTCCGAAGGGTAGGAGAGTGTTCGTTTCCTGCGTCAACAAGGACAAGGGTCCTGTAGCCATGAAGGCTTGTAAGGCAGCCTGTATCGGTTGTGGCAAGTGCGAGAAGGAATGTAAGTTCCAGGCTATCACGATCGAGAACAATGTGTGCTACATCGACCACGAGAAGTGTCGCCTGTGCCGCAAGTGTGTTGTCGTTTGTCCTACTAAGGCCATCCACGACGTCAACTTCCCAACACCGGCACCTCAGCCCAAGCCCAAGGAAGAGGTCTCCAAGGCTGCTCCAGCTTCTAAGGCTGAAGAGAAACCTGCTAATGTTGAACCAGAAGTAAAGAAGGAGGAACAAGCATGAACGTAAGAACATTCCGTATCGGTGGTGTACACCCCGAAGAGAATAAGCTGACTCACGAGGCTGTCACTAAGGTGGCTGCATTGCCTAAACAGGCCATCTTCCCGTTGGGCCAGCACATTGGTGCTCCAGCCAAGCCCGTTGTTGCCAAGGGCGACAAGGTAAAGGTTGGCACGATGATTGCCGAGGCAGGCGGTTTTGTTTCCGCTCCCATCTATTCGAGTGTCAGCGGCACGGTCTTCAAGATTGATACCGCCATCGATGCCACCGGCTATCGCAAGCCCGTTATTATTATTAATGTAGAAGGCGACGAGTGGGAAGAGACCATCGACCGCTCCGACAAGCTGGAACTGGTGAAGGACCATCCCGAACTGACGCCCGAGGAAATCGTCGAGCGCATCAAGACCGCTGGTGTCGTGGGTATGGGCGGTGCCTGTTTCCCCACCTTCATCAAGCTCTGTCCTCCGCCCACAGCGAAGGCCGAGTGCGTCATTATCAATGCCGTTGAGTGCGAACCCTACATCACCGCCGATTTCCGTCTGATGATGGAGAAGGCCGACGAGATTCTTGTGGGTCTCGAGCTGCTTATGAAGGCTGCCAAGGTCAACAAGGGCTACATCGGCATCGAGACCAACAAGATGCCCGCCATCGAACTGCTCACACGCAAGTGTGCCGAAGCGTTTGCCGCTTCGGAATACACCGTTGAGGTGGTGCCCCTGAAGCAGCGCTATCCGCAGGGTGGTGAGAAACAGCTCGTCGATGCTGTCATCCGCCGTCAGGTGCCTGCACCTCCTGCCATCCCCGTCAATGTGGGTGCCATCGTGCAGAACGTGGGAACGGCCTTTGCCGTCTACGAGGCTGTCATGAAGCGTAAACCGCTGTTTGAGCGCTACACAACCGTGACCGGTAAGCGCCTGCAGAACCCCGGCAACTTCCTGGTTCGCATGGGAACTCCCATGAAGGATCTCATCGATGCCTGTGGTGGTATGCCCGAGGGCGACAACAAGCTGCTGGCTGGTGGCCCGATGATGGGTAAGGCGCTGACCAGCGTCGAGGTACCCATCTGCAAGGGAACCAACTCGGTGACCATTATCTCTGGCGACGAGGCGTTGCGCAAGGAGCCTAATCCCTGCATCCGCTGTGCCAAGTGTGTGTCGGCCTGTCCGATGGGCCTCGAGCCTTATCTGCTGGCCAAGCTCGCAGCCGTCAAGAACTGGGAGCGTGCCGAGAGCGAGGATGTCGTCAGCTGCATTGAGTGTGGCTCGTGCCAGTTCACCTGTCCAGCTCACCGTCCGCTGCTCGACAACATCCGTCAGGCGAAGGCCACCGTCATGGGCATCATCCGCGCTCGCGCAGCTGCGGCACAAAAGAAGTAATCATCAAGTTCAAAGTTCAAATTTCAAAGTTCAAAGAACAAAATGGGAAAATTAATTGTATCACTTTCGCCTCACGCACACGGAACCGACACCGTTGAGCGCAATATGTATGGCGTCATCATCGCCCTGCTGCCTGCGCTGCTCGTGTCGTTCTATTTCTTCGGCATTGGCTCGGCCATTGTCTGTGCTACGAGCGTTGCGGCCTGCGTACTCTTCGAGTGGGCCATCAATAGATTCATGCTTAAGAACGAGCGTACCACCATCTGCGACGGTTCTGCCGTCCTTACGGGTCTGCTGCTCGGTTTCAACCTGCCCAGCAACCTCCCCATCTGGATCATCATCATCGGTGCGCTGTTTGCCATCGGTGTGGGTAAGATGACCTTTGGCGGACTGGGTAATAATCTCTTCAATCCGGCACTCGTTGGACGTGCTGCCCTGCTGGTGGCTTTCCCCGCCCAGATGACCACATGGCCTGTCACCGGTCAGCTCACCAGCTATCTTGATGCCGAGACTGGTGCTACACCACTCTACATCATGCAGACGGCTATCAAGAATGGCGATGCCAGCCTGCTCGACCAGTTGCCGTCAGCCCTCGACCTCTTCATCGGTAACCATCCCGCCGGAGCCGGCGCGCTGGGTGAGATCTGCGGTCTGGCTTTGCTGCTGGGCCTGGCCTACATGTTGTGGCAGAAAATCATCACGTGGCACATCCCCGTCTCGATCATCGGTACGGTTTTCGTCTTTGCAGGCATCATGCATCTGGCCAATCCTTGCTATGCCGATCCCGTCAGCGTCATCTTCTCCGGTGGTCTCATGTTGGGTGCCATCTTCATGGCTACCGACTATGTCACCTCGCCCATGACGGCCAAGGGCCAGCTCATCTATGGTGTCGCCATTGGTGTGTTGACGGTCGTCATCCGTAACTGGGGTGCCTATCCCGAGGGTATGTCGTTCGCCATTCTCATCATGAATGCGTTCACACCTCTTATTAATAATTATGTGAAACCCACGCGCTTCGGTGAAGTGCCTGCCAAGAACTAAGGAGGACCGCGATATGAAGAAATTAGAATCATCATTATTGAATATGGTGCTGGTGCTCACAGGAGTAGCAGTCATCATGGGCGGCATCCTGGCTTATGTCAATCACCTGACCGAAGGCCCTATCGCCGCACAGAAGGAGAAGGCGCTGGCCGACGGCATCAAGACTGTCATGTGTGTCAGCGACCTAAAGGTTGCCAAGACTGACGAGGTGAAGCAGAACGACGACAAGGGTAAGGAGCTCACCTATACCATCTATCAGATTCAGGACGCCCAGGGCAAGGACCTCGGTGCTGCCGTCGAGTCAGCCACCATGGGCTTCGGAGGTGACCTGAAGGTGCTCGTCGGTTTCGATACCGAGGGCAATATCTTAGGCTACACACTGCTCGAACATGCCGAGACACCGGGACTGGGTGCCAAGGCCGACCAATGGTTCCAGAAGGGCCAGAAGGGCGACATCATCGGCAAGTCACCCGCTGAGCCTCTGACCGTATCGAAGGACGGTGGACAGGTGGATGCCATCACGGCTTCTACCATTACCAGCCGCGCCTTCCTGCTCGCTGTCAACAATGCTTACAATGCTTACAAGGCCACGCCCGCTGCCGACGCAGAGACTGGTGCCACAACTCCTGTGCAGCCTAATTAGTGTAATTTGTGAAATTCGTGGTTTAAAAAAGAATATATGAACTATATAAGTATTATCAAGAATGGCATCGTCAAGGACAACCCCACGTTCGTCCTGATGCTGGGTATGTGTCCCACGCTGGCCACTACCACCTCTGCCATGAATGGTATGTCGATGGGACTGGCCACGATGGCCGTGCTCATCTGCACCAACTTCGTGATATCGTGCCTCAAGAGCATCACGCCTGACAAGGTGCGCATCCCCGTGTTTATCGTCGTCATTGCGGCTTTCGTCACCATCCTGCAGCTAGTCATCAAGGCCTATCTGCCCGACATCGACGCTGCCCTCGGACTGTTCATCCCGCTGATTGTGGTCAACTGCATCATCCTCGGTCGTGCCGAGGCCTTTGCAGCCAAGAACTCTCCCGTGGCATCGCTGTTCGACGGCATTGGTATCGGACTCGGTTTCACCATCGGTCTGACGCTGCTCGGCATCTGCCGCGAGCTGTTGGGCTCTGGCTCAGTCTTCGGTCTGACTCTACTGCCCGAGACCTACAACATCCTGCTCTTCGTGCTGCCGCCGGGCGCGTTCATTATGCTGGGATTCCTCATCGCCATCGTGAATAAGTTGCGCAGCAACTAAAACGTCGTAATAATGAAATAACATAATAACGAAATAACGACAACTATGGAATATATTTTGATTTTCATTAGCGCGATATTCGTCAACAATATCATCTTGTCGCAGTTCCTCGGCATCTGCCCGTTCCTTGGTGTTTCCAAGAAAATCGACACCTCGCTGGGCATGTCGGCAGCCGTAGCCTTTGTCATGACACTGGCCACCATCGTTACGTGGCTCGTACAGACCTATGTGCTCAACGCCTTCGGACTGCAGTATCTGCAGACCATCGCCTTCATCCTGGTCATCGCTGCCTTGGTACAGATGGTCGAGATCATCCTCAAGAAGGTTTCACCGGCACTCTATCAGGCCCTGGGCATCTTCCTGCCGCTCATCACTACCAACTGTGCCGTGCTTGGTGTAGCCATTCTGGTCATCCAGAAGGACTTCAACCTGCTGCAATCGGTGGTCTATGCCTTCTCCACAGCCGTAGGCTTTGGACTGGCTCTGACCGTCTTTGCCGGTATGCGCGAACAGCTCGAACTCGTCAGCATCCCCAAGGGTATGCGCGGCATGGCCATCGTTATGCTCTCAGCTGGTCTGCTCTCGCTGGCCTTCATGGGATTCTCGGGCGTCGACGGCGGTCTCCGCACCCTCTTCGGCCTCGATTGATTTTACAGATACCATTTCAAAACAAACTACTAATATCAGCGACGCGCCGGACCTTGTGGCTACGGCGCGTCGATATTTTTCCTTCAGTTGAAATATCCTTCAGTTGAAATTCGCTTTCGTTAGCGCTTCTTGCAATGGTCTGGGCAGTGCATGACGGTTCAGAAACAGGTAGGTGGTGTTCAGCGCCATGTAGTCTCGCGACATATACCACGTGCCCTTATACGGACCGTATTCACCCCACGTGTTCTTCACCAGGTAGTACGCCTTGCCCTGCTCGTCGATGGCCTTGCCGTAGATTAGCATGACATGGTCGTAGGTAAACCGCCAGTCATCCCACTGCTCCTGTCGCAACTGCTGTGTGGGCACCACACTGTCGGGCAGAAGCGCTATGCCTTCACGCTTGAAATCGCCTGTCACATCGCCGCCCCAGGCAACCGTGTAACCCTCATCCAGCGCCTCGTCGAGCACTGCCATCAGCTGCTCTATCGGGATGTTGTAGCTGGGTTTCAACCGCCATTTGTAGGGTGCCTCGATTACGAACCATACATCGAACGGATGGTGCGTATAGCTCGTCAGACTCACGTAGTCATCGAGGTCCAACCCCAGGCTTGCGGCAAATGACTGCGGCGTATACGTCTTCCCCTCATAGACGAACGTCTTAGGACAGCGCCCCACATACCTTTCTATCACCGCCAGCACGCTGTCCTGCCAGTGTGCCTTAGGCTCCTTGGCCAACGCCTGCGTCTGCTCCTTTTCGGTAATCCTGTTCAGGTCGGCATTCACCCTGACAATGCTGCTCACCATACGCTCCAGTTCCGGAAAGAACACCTTGAAGTTCGCCAGCGTGTCGCCCGTCAGCGAACCCGGTGCAGGCATCGCCTCCTCGGGACAGATGCCATGCCGGCGAATCACCTCCAGCACATCGTCGCACGAACCGCCTTCCGATATCTGGCTGTAGCCGTGCATGCGCACATAGTGTGTGGCATTGTCCATGTAGTCCTTGTTCACCACAAACATCTCGCACAGGTCGAACGTCCGCCCCGTCTTACGCAGAATCTCGCTCTCCAAATAGCCCAGCGTCGCGAAATCCCAGCATGTACCGCTGCGGTATTGGTTCTTCACACTGGTGATGGGCAACTGCTTCACCACCTTAAACTGACGGTTGTTGTTCGCCACTGTCTGCTGCTGTGCCGCCATCGGCATTGCCAACAGCCCCGCCGTCATCAAAGTCAGTATCCTCATAGCTTTACGTTTTAGTTTGCTCGGATTCATTCGCATGTCTAAACTTTTATTGATGAACTTTTGTTCCATAGTCTGATATTGTTTTTAAAAATACTCTCTTACTGCATTCATACGACAAAGATAATAAAAAAATGGCAGATTCTGTACGTTTTATTAAAAAAATGCTTACTTTTGCAGTGCGAAACAAAAATAGATACAAGATATGAATAGAAAATTTACACTCTTATTCGTGAATCTGCTTTTCTGTTGTTCGGTGGCTTTTGCCCAGGAACCACAGAAAAGCGATCTGCAAAAGAAGGCAGAAAGCATTAATGTACAGGAGAATATAGCCTTGGCTCGCTCCACCTATATCCACGCCTTCAACGACTATGCCAACAAGGGACAGGTTCTGCAGGGTGTTCAATGTGCCGCCAAGGCCGCAGCACTCTACTACAAGGAGAACTTCTATCAGGAGGCCTTCGATTTGTTGCGTCGTGCCGACCAGGTTGTTGCCGCCAGCAGTCTGACGTCTCCCCAGCAGTCTGCTTGTCACTATCTGACCACCAAGGAACGTCTGCAGATGTACATCAAGATGCGTCGCGTGGAGAGTGCCAAGGAACAGCTGCGGATTCTGGAGAGTCATGCTGCTATAGCCTCTGACGACGACACCTCTAACGACCTGCTTTATACCAAGGCGGTCTATTACTACACCTTCGGTATGAATGCCCAGGGCAACGCTGTGTTCAAGGAGATGGCCGACAAGCTTACCGCCAGCAAGGAATACGACAAGGTCGACGAGGTTTACCAGACGCTCATCGCCAATGCGCGTAAGTCGGGTAGTGCCGGCATGGTGGCCCAGTCGTACAACAACTATATGGCGTGGAAGGATTCTACCAATGCCCTGAAGCATGCCGACGAGATTAAGGCCCTGAAGCAGCAGATAGCCGACAACGAAGCCTCCATTGCCGACAAGGACAGTTCGCTAACAACCCGCTGGATATTCATCGTTGGCCTGCTTATCTTGGCCGGTGCGCTTGCTGCTGTGCTGGTTGTCGGAGCCGTCATCCTGATGCGCTATATCCTGCTTACCCGCCGTCAGAAGAAGAACATTCAGTTGGCCAACGAGAGCAATGCCCTGAAGGCTAAGTTCATCAGCAATATCTCCGCCCAACTCGAGCCCACCATCCGCAAACTCGACAGCCGCCAGCCAGAAGTGCAGGCCCTGCTCGACTTCTCGGAGCATATCCAGACGCTTTCCGAACTCGAGAATGCTACGGAGCCTGTGGAATTTGAGGATGTACAGGTACAGCAGTTCTGTGAGGGTCTTATGGACCAGATTCGCGACACCGTCAAGAGTGACGTCACGCTTACCGTCAACGCCCCGAAGATGAGTGTTCCGATGAATCGTGAGTACGTCTCTCACATTCTGTCCCACCTGCTGGCCAATGCCGCAGAATACACCCCTGCCGAGGGAAAGATTACCCTTGAATACAAGAAGCGCGGACAGCACAGCCACCAATTCCTGGTTTCCGATACTGGCGTTGGCATCCCCGAGGAACAGCGTGATGATTTGTTTAAGCCCTTCCTCAAGATTCGCGACCTGACCACTGGTGACGGACTGGGACTGCCTATCTGCAAGCAGATGGCTCTCCGCATGAATGGCGACCTCGACATCGATCCAGCCTTCACCAAGGGCACGCGTTTCGTTCTCGAACTTCACGCTTAACAGGCTGACATATCATAAAAAATCGGGGGTTGTTAGCCCCCGATTTTCTTTTTCATGTAATTCTACTTACTTGGTGGCGCCACCGAGAGCGATGTAAAGGGCTATGACGGCCTCGGCGGCATCGTACATATTCATGGCCTGACTGAGCTGGGCATCAAGCAGTGACTCCTGTGCCTTGAGCACCTCAAGATAGCTGGCCTTACCATTGTCCATCAGCTCATGGGTTCCGGAATATGCCTCGCCAAGCACCTGTACCTGTCGCTGATAGTAGCCGTGCTTCTCGCGTGCTGCCATGCAGTCGGCCATCGCCTCATTCACCTGGTTGCCGGCATTGATGACGGTCTGCACATATTTCTTCTGCAGGTCCTCCTCAGTGAGCTGGGCAATCTTCTTGTTGGCAATGAGCTTGCCACGGGCGAAGATGGGCTGCGTCAACGAACCGACGGCCGTGAGCAACAGCTTGCCCGGATCGATGACAATGCCGGCATTATTGGTCCAGCCGGCAGAGCCGCTCAGGTTAATGGTGGGGTAGAAGGCTGAACGGGCCGCCTGGGTGTTATAGAACGCCTCCTCCATGGCGTGGTTGGCCATGCGGATGTCAGGACGGTTCTCGAGCATCTGAGCCGGAATGCCAACAGTGAGATACTTGGCATCGAACATACGCTGTTCGGCATTGCCCTGTGCCTCAGCATGATGAAGCGGTGATACGCCCCACTTCTGGCGGTTGATGTGCTGTGGGGTGACAGCCAGCAACTGGCAGATGGCATTCTCAACGGAGCGGATGTTGCGACGGGTGTCTACGATCTGTGTCTTCACACTCAGATAGGAAGCCTCCATCTGGTTGACGGCGGTGCTATAGGCCTTACCGTTCTCCCAAAGTGCCTGCTCTGTCTCCAGCGACTTGTTCCAGAGACTGTCGGTCTGTATAAGGATTTCCAATTGGCGGTCGAGCACCTGCAGCAGGAAGTACTGCTGGGCTGTGGTCGAGATAAGGTTGGCGCGTACGGCCTCCTGCTGCATCTCAGCCTGCAGGCGCACGGCTTTGGCAGCACGTTTCTGGTTGGTGATGGAACCGAACACGTCGATATCCCACGACAGCTGCAGCGGCAGATTGTAGGTCTTTGACCAGGGCTCGTTGTCGAACTTTGACAGCGTTCCCTGCGGTGCCAGCGAGAGTGCCGGCAGATAAGCCAGCTTGGCGGACTTCAGGGAAGCCTCGCTCTTCTCTACGGCAATGCGCGCTGAGTTCAGGTCGGTGTTATTGGCCAGTACCTGCTCAATGAGTTGCTGGAGCACCGGGTCGGTGAAGAACTCGCGCCACGACATCTGGGCGATAGTCTGTTCACCCGTGGCCTGCTGGATGTCTTGGCTGGCACCAAAGACATTGGCAGGGTCCTCAACAGTCTTCTCGTACTTATTATATATGCCGCAGCCCGTGAGTGTCATACCCACGGCTGCGACGGCGATGATATTCTTGATTTTCATAATCATTTTCGTAATTACGTTATTACGTTATTCCGTTATAACGACATCGTTATTTTCACTCTCAACTTTCACTTCTTTGCCCTGAAACTTCTCGTGCAGTTTCTGGAACACGATGAAGAAGGCGGGTACGACGAAGAGCAGGGCTACGGTGCCCACGCTCATACCGCCGATGACACCAAGCGCGAGGGCACGGTTACCGTTGGCACCGGCACCACCCTCGATGACAAGGGGTACCATACCGATAATCATCGTGGCCACGGTCATCAGAATGGGGCGCAGACGCTCCTTACAAGCCTCGAAGGCTGCCTCGCTGATGGTCATGCCCTGGGCACGGCGCTCGGTAGCAAACTCGGTAATCAGGATGGCCGTCTTCGCCAACAGACCGATCAGCATGATGACACCCGTCTGCAAGTAGATGTTGTTGTCCATACCAGGCAGGCCCATCATATTGCCGAAGAAGGCAAAGACGAAGGCACCCATCAGTCCGAAGGGCACGCTGAACAGCACGGCCAGCGGTGTGAACCACGAGTTGTAGAGCGATGCCAGAATGAGGTAAATCAGGATGGCACAGATGACGTAAATAAGGGTGGTGGCATTAGAGCCAGCTGCCTCTTCCAACTCGCGCGACATACCGCTGTACTCATAGGTTGCCGTAGCGGGCATTTCCTCCTTGAACACCTCGGCGATGGCTTTGTGGGCATCGCCCTCGGTGTAGCCGCTACCGGTAGAGATATAGCAGGAGATGCTCTGGAACAGGTTGAAGTGCTCGATATTTGGCGGACCGACAATCTCCTTCAGTGAGACGAACTCGGAGATGGGGGCCATCTTGCCGTCCCTGACCTGCACGAAGATGTTGTTCAGCGACGACGGGTCGAGACGGTATTCGGGCGAGGCGGCAGCCATGATGCGATAGACCTTACCAAACTGGTTGAAGTTACCGATATAGGCACCACCGCAGAAGGTTCCCAGCGTATTAAGCACATCGGCAGGTAACACACCGGCACGGTCGCACTGGGCAGGATCGACATCGACCTGATATTTCGGGAAGCGCTCAGAGTACGTCGACATGGCGGAAGCAATCTCCGGACGCTCCGACAGCTTGGTCAGGAAGTGCTCGGTCTGCTTGGCAAACTCAGACAGGTTGCCATCGGTGGGGTCTTCCACCACCAGGCTCACACTGTTACTCGTTCCATAGCCGGGAATCTGAGGCAGCTCGAAGGGCATCACCTGTACATCCTTAATATCTTGGCAGTCGAAATAGAAACGGTACATGACGAGGGTCAGCAGGTGGTTCATACCCGGACGCTCTTCCCAGTTCTTCAGACGGACGATAAGGGTGGCAAAGTTGGAGCCGGCACCTGAGAACATGCCATAGCCGCAGCATATGGCGAAGCTCTCCAACTCAGGAATCTTCTTCACCTTCGCCTCCACTTGTTTCACCATCTCACGGGTCTGCTTCAGCGTGGCTCCTTCCGGTGCACGCAACTCTGCCAGGAACACGCCCTGGTCTTCCTGTGGCACGAGACCTGAAGGCAGACTCCTCATGAAGAACACTAGCAGCACAGCTGCCAAAGCCAGGAAGCTCCATGCCAGGATGGGGCGCTTGATGAACTTCTGGACGGCCTTCGAGTATTTGTTGTAGATGGCATTATAGCTCACGGTGTAGGCCTTCTTCGTATAGTAGGTCAGTCCCTTGCCTTCCTGCTTGCCTTCCTTCATGCGCATCATGATGGCACATAGGGCAGGACAGAGTGTAAGTGCCGACACGCACGACAGGCCGACAGAAGAGGCAATTGTCACACCAAACTGGGTGAAGAACGTGCCTGAGGTGCCAGGCATAAAGGTCACGGGGATGAACACAGCCATAAATACCAAGGTACACGACACCACGGCTACCGACACCTCGCTCATGGCCTGACGGGTAGCCTCGCGGGCATCGCTGATACCACCCTCCATTTTCGCCATGACAGCCTCGACTACCACAATGGCGTCATCGACCACCGTACCGATGGCGAGTACCAGTGCGAACAGCGTCAGGATGTTCAGCGAGAATCCTGCCAGCGAGACTATGGCAAACGTACCCAATAGCGACACGATAATCGATATAGAGGGGATAATCGTTGCTTTGAAGTTCTGTAGGAAGAAGAACACCACCAGGATAACGAGGATGATGGCGATGACCAGTGTCTCGACCACGTTGTGGATGGCCGCGAAGAGGAAGTCGTCGCTGGTCATCAAGGTCACTACCTCCAGTCCGGCAGGCATCGTCCTCTTCGACTCTTCAAACGCCTTCTTGATGCGGGCGTTCACCTGAGTAGCATTGGCACCCGGTGCTGCGAATACCATGAACATAGCACCCGGACGGTCCTGTATGTTCGATGTAAAGTTGTAGCTCATGGCACCAATTTTCACTTCGGCCACGTCGCTCAGGTGCAGCATGCCGCCACCACTGGTGCGCAGCACGATGTCGTTGAACTCCTCAACCGTCTTCAGCGTACCCTTGTACTGCATGGAGTACTGATAGGAATTTTCCGACTGCTCACCCAGCGAACCCACAGCCGACACGAAACTCTGTCCGCCGATGGCCGCGAAGATCTCATTGGGTGTCAGACCGTACTGTGCCATCACGTCGGGCTTCAGCCAGATGCGCAGCGCGTAGGTGTTACCCAGACTCTGTACGTTACCCACGCCGGTGATACGCATCAGTCGCGGCTTCACGTTGATGTCTACGTAGTTCGACACGAAGTCTTCGTCGTACTTGCCGTCGGCACTCTTCACGGCGAAAATCTGCAGGATGTTGTTCTGACGTTTCTCCACCTTCACACCGACCTTGATCACATCGGCCGGCAACAGGGCCTGTGCCTGGGTCACACGGTTCTGCACGTTCACCGTCGCCATGTCGGGATCGGTGCCCTGCTTAAAGTAGACTGTAATATCAGCACTACCGTCAGAGGCTGCCTTAGAGGTCATATAGGTCATGTCGGGCACACCGTTGATAGCCTCTTCCAGAGGCTGGATGACCGACTTCATCACCGTGTTCTCGTCAGCTCCGGAATAACTGGCGGAAACCGACACCGTGGGCGGTGCGATATCCGGATATTGCTCGACTGCCAGCGTGCTCATCGAGATATAGCCCACCAGCGCTATCACAATCGAGATGGCACAAGCCATCACGTATTTATTGATAAATATATTATTCTTCATACTGCGGAAGCAAATTAATCACTTATCACTTATCACTTTTCACTTCCTCTGGAAACAGTACCTTCATTCCCTCGGTTACATTATTGGCACCTGTGGTCACAATCTTGTCGCCCACATTCAAGCCGCTGGTTATGATAAAGTCCTTACCGTTGCCCGTATCTTCTATGGTTACTTCGGTAGCGGTAGCCGTACTGTCGGCCTGTACTTTATATACCTGTGACTTGTCCTGAAGGCGTATCACAGCATTCTGGGGAACGACAATCAGGTCTTTCTCGGCAAATTTCATCACCACCGAGCCTTGTATGCCCGAGTACAAATGGCCTTCGGGGTTGGGGAATAAGATCTTAGCGGTCAACGAGCCGGTAGTAGCATTCACAACACCCGTCAGACTAGTAAAACGCCCCTTGTGAGGATACTCCGTACCATTCTTCATGACAAACGTTGCAGGAGGCAGTTGGGCAACATATTTCTCTATATCGGCAGCGTTCATACCCTCCTTCACCGCCGATTCGATGATGGCTTCCGTTATCGAGATTTCAGCATACATCGTCGTATTGCCGCTCAGCATGGTCAACTGCGTCATCGGTGATACCTGGTCGCCAACACGCACGGGAATCTCGCCGATTTTGCCGGACACCGTAGCCGTGATGGTACAGAAACCCAGGTTCACCTTCGCACGGTTCACCGATGCACGGGCCTGAGCCACCGACGCTTGCGCCTGCTTGTACGAGTTCTCCGAGTTGGTCAGCATGTAGCTGCTCACAATCTTCTTGTCAAACAGGTTCTTGTTCGACTCATACTCCAGTTTGGCCGAGTTCTCCTGAGCCAAGGCTGCCTCCAGGTTGGCCTGGGCAGCCTCCAGTTCCAGCTGGGCGTTGCGCTGGTCGATGACAAAGAGCACCTGCCCCTTCTTCACCTGCTCTCCCTCTGTCACGCAGATCTTCATCAGCTGACCACTTACCTGTGGCGTTACCGTCACGTCGTTCTGTCCCTTCATCCTGGCACTGAACTTGTAGGGCAACTCAATGTCCGCTTTCTTGATTGTCATCGTCTCGAACGATGAGTCGACTTGCTGCGGCATGTCGATATTACACGCCGTCAGACCGCTGACCGCCGTAGCTATCGCTACAGCCCATGTCATAACGTTTTTCTTCTTCATGTTGTTTTGGGTTATTATTATTGTTTTGTTTTTATCGTTCAATAGGCCATTTTGACCCTATTACGCGGCAAATTTACTAATAATTTGTTAAATAGCCAAAAAATGAAGAAAAAATATGGTGGATATGAATAATAATAGCATACTTGCCGCCTTTTCGTATTCATGGTGCCGCACCATAGAGGATATACCCTGATACTAAACATCCTTTAGTATAAGGGTAAAGGGGGTATAGTATTAGGGTAAATCTATCTTATGGCAGCGGGGTCAGTGGGTAGACGATGTTGACGATGAAGATGTTGGCGGCGAGGATGATGAGGTTCATCAGCAGGCCGATGCGCATGAAGTCGCTGAAGCGGTAGCCGCCGGGACCATAGACCAGCATGTGGGTGGGCGAGCCGATGGGGGTGGCGAAGCTGCTGCTGACGCTGATCATCAGGGCAATGAGGAAGGGGAACGGATCGTAGCCCAGCTTCTCGGCGGCATTGTACATGATGGGGAAGAACATGGCTCCCGCTGCGGTGTTGGAAATGAACTCGGTGATGAATGTGCCGACTAAACATACGGCGGTCATGACCACAATGGGGTTGGTGCCGCAGACCTCGAGGATGCAGTTAGCCAGCCACTCGGCGATGCCTGTTTTTTGGATGGCAAGTCCGAGCACAGCACTGCCGGCGAAGACCATGAGTATCTCCCAGTTGATGGCGCGCATGGCCTGCTCGACGTTGCAGCAACGGCAGATGAGCATGGCCGCAGCAGCGAGGAAGGCGCACTGCAGCAGCGGCATGACGCCGAGGGCCGAGAGCGCCACCATGGCAATCATGATGGCCGTGGATACGAGCGTACCGTAGCCGATGTTGGGCACGTCGTCGGAGTCGAAGAAATGGAGGGCATTCCCCATAGAGGTGGTATTGACATTGAAGTTCTTCGGACATACCAACAGCAGCGTGTCGCCAGCCTGCAGCACTACGTCTCGGGGTGGCTGGTTGATGCGCTCACTGCGTCGGGATACTGCCGCCACTATCACATTATTATCCTTCTCGAATGAACTACTGCCGATAGTCGTTCCTATCAACGGGCTACCGATGTTGACGTATGCCGTAAGCAATTGGCTGCTATTGTCGACCTCGCTCATGGAAAAAATATGGTGGTCGGAGCTCACCAACTTATGGCTATACGCCATGTCAATCAGTTCGTCTATCTGTCCGGCATAGACCAGATGGTCGCCACCCATGATGGGTTCGTCCTCAGTGACGGGCATTGGCATATCGTCGAAGTGATACATTTCTATCAGGCTGCCGCCTTTGACATGGAAGAGCCCAGCCTCGCCCAGCGTCTGTCCGATGTAAGGGTTGTCCGACGGGACGCGCAATTCCACCGTGTAGTCGCCCGTCGATTCGAAAGCACTCTCAGGAGCCTTACGGTCGGGCAACAGTCGGCGCAAGGCAATGACAGACAGCACACCGACGGCCAGACAGAACAGTCCGGGGATGGTTGTTGTCAGGATGTTCATAGCCTCGCCCGTTTTCTCTTCGTAGAGTCCGCTGATGATGAGGTTCGGCGGTGTACCAATCAGCGTACACACACCACCCATGCCCGAGGCATAGCTCAGGGGAATGAGTAGTTTCGAGGGCGACACGCCCAGCTTCTTGGCCCACATCTTGACGATGCCGACGAAAAGCGTCACCACCGTCGTGTTGCTCAGGAACGAACTGAGTGCCGCCACGGGCAGCATCAGTCGCGTCACCGCCTTGGAATAACTGTCGGGCGAACCGAGCAGGTGCTTCACAATCCATTGCAACACGCCGGTGTGTGTTAGTCCTGCGACAACCACGAACAGCACGCCGACGGTAATGACTGAAGTACTGCTGAAGCCTGAGAAGGCTTCCTTCGCATCAAGCACTCCCGTTACGTAAAGCACACCGATGGCTCCAAGAAACACCAGGTCGGCACGCAGTTTCGTAAACAGCATCACGCTGAACATGGCCAATACGGTAACAATCGTAATCCATGCGTAGATGTTAAAACCTAAAAATACAATTGTCTCCATTGTAATGATTGTTTTTTCCCATGTGGGCGGTATCAGAACTTATAACCTATGGTGGCCATGAACCAGCGGCCGCGCTGGGGGATGAGTCCGGTAGAGACACCACTCTGGACGTATTTTCTATTAAAAATGTTTTTGATGTCGAGGTCGAAGGTGAGATTGCGCCACTGGTAGGTTGCACCGAGGTCGAAGAGCACGCGGGAACCGATTTCCTTGAAAACGGGAACCTCGTCCTGCTTTCGGGTGGTTTCCTGCTCGTAGAATTCAACCATCTCCTTGTTTTCAGGGGTGGGGTCGATAGCGTATGCCTCCTTGTATTCCC
Source organism: Prevotella sp. (assembly GCA_015060485.1). GTDB lineage: Bacteria > Bacteroidota > Bacteroidia > Bacteroidales > Bacteroidaceae > Prevotella. Next base: position 35,637 of record SUYI01000021.1, read on the forward strand.
TCAGCAAGTTGCTGAACGTGCGATATGCTCCATACTCCAGAATGTCGAGATAGAAGACGTGCTGACGGCTTTTGAAGTCAACGTGGGTGCGCAGCTTCAGGTTCTTGGTGGCTTGCCAGGCTAAGACGGCATTTGCACTGAAGTCGGGCGTGCTGAGCGAGTGGCCGAAGGTGATGTCGAAGAGTTCGGCGCGGCTGACACCCTGCCACGTGGCATTGACGTGGGCCGTGAAGGGACGGCGCCGATAGTCGGCCGAGAACTCGACGCCGTAGGTGTTGTAGTTGCCGGTATTGTAATGCTTGGCAACGTACTGATAGATGAGGTCGCGGGCAATGTTGTAGAACCCGTTGACTTCGACGTTCAGCCCGGGGAGCCACTGGCTGCTTCCGAAGGTGAGCTGGAGGGAATGGAGCGTTTCGGGCTCCAAAATATCGCCGTCCTCATCGTCGGAGCCCAGATAGTAGGCCACGATGAGGTTGGTCTTACGATACAGGTAGGGCGCGTCGATGAACGCCTTGGAGTAGCTGAGCTTCAGGTTCCATTTAGGCTGCACGTATATAAGTGCCAGACGGGGCGAGAACTCGCGGATCTTGGTGTCGTCGAAGCGGTTCTTGTAGTCGAAGCGCAGACCGGCATTGAGGATGAACGAGCGCCACTGGTGTTTCAGTTGTGCAAAGCCGTTTATGTTGCTTTCGTGGCCCTTGCCCTCTTTGGAGATGTTGCTCTCGTCGGTGGCAATTTTGTTGAAATCGTAGGTGTAGACATACTCCACGTCGTCGAGCTGGAAATAGCTGTATTCGGCTCCGAACGACAGCTGGCCCTGATGGTTGGCGTTGTTGATGTAGTTCCATTCGCCATGTACCTTGCCGCCGACAGTATGCTCCTGACCGTTGATGTAGCGCGCAATGCCGGGTTTGCCGTCCATGATTTCCTTGATGTGGTCGGGAATGGGCAGCACGCCAAGCATGGCCGACGTCACGGGCTCGTTAAGTATCTGGTAATGGGTGAGGTCGCCGTTGTCGTAGTTGACATTGCCTTTCAAGTAGACGTTGCCCACCTGCTGGCCGTAGCTGAGGTTGGCGTGGTGGGCGAGGGCAGTGAACGAGGGTCCGATGCCGTTGAACGTACGGTATTTGTCGGGTGTGTAGGGCGAGAAGGTGTAGGACATGGTGACAGGCGAGATGACCTGCGAGAACTGGGTGTTGTAGAGGAACTGCAGGTTCTTGTACTTCATCTGCACGCCGACGTCGTAGGACGGCTTGCGGCCGATGCCGCCGATGGTAATGTCGCCCTCGGTCATCTGCATGCCGGTGTCTTCTACGGGCATGAACACCGATTCGCCCTTGGCACGGTAGAGGTGTCCCCAGATGAGCACGTCGAGGTCGAAATATCGCTTGCCGAACAGCATGCCGGCTTTGACTTGTCCGTAGTTGCCAGCACCGACACGGGCCTCGATGCCATCGACGTCGGCTCCCTGCTTGGTGATGACGTTGACAACGGCTGTGAGCGATACGCCGCCATAGAGCGACGAGGCTGGGCCGCGCAGCACCTCGATCTGCTTCACCTTATCGAGCGAGATGCTGAAGTCGGGGGCTGCGATGTTGGTGGCAAAGCTGTTCAGACGGTGGCCGTTGAGCATGATGAGGATTTTCTCCTGTCCGTTGCTGTAGACTCCGCGCATGGCGACGTTGATGTCGTCGTTGCAGTCGACGATGTTCATGCCAGGCACATAGGTCGCCAACACCTCTTGCAGGTTGCGGGCGCACGAGTTGCGGATCATCTCCTCGGTGATGAGCGTGGTGGGCACGGGAACCTCGTTTAGGTTCTCAGCCTGGCTCGATGCGGTGGTGATGGTGGCGATGCGTCCCGACTTGATGCTCTCGACCATGTCGATGAAACGCTGGGGGTCGCTGAGCGTCGTGCTGTAGTAGGGATTCTCGTCGAGCAGCAGGCGGGCATAGTTTTCGGCTTCGAATTCGTCATCCTGTCCGATGCAGCACAGCGACAGAATGCGGTAGGCGCTGGTGCGCAGGGTGATGGGGAAGTCTTTGAGGTGTTCCTTCAGCGACTGGCGGGCCTCGTCGAGCCGGCCGATGTTGTAGTCGTGTTCGGCCTGGTCGTAGATGGCACGGTAACGCTCCTCAGCATTCTGGGCATAGCCTGCAAATGGTAAAAGGATAAAAAGGTAAAAGGGTAAAATGAACTTCACCCACCTTTGCACCTTATTATATTTATTGATAATCATCTTTTTTACCTTTTTACTTTTTCACGGGGATGGTGATGGTAAATATGGTGCCTTCGCCCTGTGTCGACTCGAAGGCGAGGCGTCCGTGGTGCTTGTTCTCGACAATGTCGCGCGTGATGCCCATGCCCAGTCCGGTGCCCTGTCCGATGGGTTTGGTGGTGAAGAAATTCTCGTAGAGGCGCTGCTTAACCAGTTCGGACATGCCCTCGCCGTTGTCGCTGATGGAGATGGTAATCTCGCCATCGGCCATCGACGTCTTGATGCTAATTTGGGGCTTATAGTCGTCGGGCGCATTCTGCGAGCGTTTCCATACGGTATAGCAGGCATTGTTCATTAGGTTGAGCACGGCGCGGCTGAGGTCCTGTGGAATGACCATCACCTGGGGCAGTCCCTCCTGGTAGTCCTCGTGGATGGCAATGTTGAACTGCTTGTTGTTGGCGCGCATGGCGTGGTAGGACAGCCAGACGTATTCCTTGACGATGCGGTTGATGTCGGAGGGGATGAACTCGTTCTCCTTGCCGCGCGAGACGAGTAGAATGCCTCGAATGATGCTGATGGCCCGCTCTCCGTGTTCGACGGTCTTGGCAAGGTTCTCCTTGAGGTCGGCCACGATGTCGGCCATCTCCTCACGGTCATCGTCGGAGAGCTTGTCGGCATTGTCGTCGACAATGTCTGTCAGGTCGTCGAGCAGTTTGGTAGACATTTTGCTGAAGTTGATGACGAAGTTCAGCGGGTTCTGTATCTCGTGTGCAATGCCTGCGCTGAGCATGCCCAGCGAGGCCAGCTTTTCCTGTTGCTGCAACTGCTGCTTGAGGGTTCCTACTTCTTGTTCGTTCATATCCGTTCCGTGTTAAAGGGTTGGCAATGTGATGGTGAATTCTGTATATTGGTCTTTTTCAGACTCGACGGTGATGGTGCCACCGTGGTTCTGCACGATTTCGTGGCATAGGTAGAGTCCCACGCCGGCAGCCTCGCCCGTCGTCTTCGTGGTGAAGAAGGGGTCGAAAATCTTGCCGATGATTGTTTCTTCGATGCCGATACCATTGTCGTGGAACTTCAGGGTGACCTGCTTGCCCGTGACACTGGCGTGGAGGGTGATTTCGGGGTGGTAAGCGCCCTGGTTCTGCAACTTACCGGCCTTCTTGACAACGGCATAGACGGCATTGCCCAGGATGTTGGTAAACGTCTTGCTGAGCTGGTCGGCGTTACCGTTGAGTTGGATGTCGTGTTGCGGAATGTCGAAGGTAATCTGGATGCCATACTGGGCGATGTCCTTCTCGAAATAGGTGCGCAGCATTTGCACGTCCTGATGCAGGATGGGCGTAAGGTCCATGGGCACGATACCGCCCGAGCGGTCCTTCAGCATTTCCTCCATGGCCTTCAGCGTGCGCGTGGTGTTGACGCCATGCTCGCCAACTTTCTCGAGGTTGCCCTTCAGCATGTCGAGCACGTCCATGGTGTCTTCGTAGTTGTCGGGGTCCATGTGTTCCTGCTCGTCCTCGACGTTGGCCTTCACGTCGCGCACCAAGCCTTCGGAGAGTTTCGCGAAGTTGTTGATGTAGTTCAACGGATTCAGGATGCGGTCGATGAGTCCCTGCGTCAGCTTACCCACGGTGGCCATCTTCTCCAGTCGCACGACTTCGGTGGTGCGCTCCTTGACGATGCGCTCCAGGCGGTGCTTATCCTTCTCCAAGCGGCGCAGGCGCCATTGCAGGATGAGGTATACCAGCAGGCCTGCCAAGATCAGATACAGCACGTTCATGTACCAGCGCAGGTAGAACGGCGAGTTGATGCTGAAGCGCAGACTGATGATGTCGGACTCCTGTCCAAAGGCGTCGCGAGCTTGTACCTCGAAGATGAAATTGCCATAGGTGAGGTTGCTGTACTCCTCCATGGTGGCCGTCTCCCAGGCACTCCATTGTCCGCCGTTCAAGCGGGTGCGGTACTGCGTCTTGTGCAACATGTTGGGATAGTCGATGGAGTAGTTGAACACGATGTGGTGCTCGTTGCTGGGCAGTTCGTCCAACTTCTTGGGCTGTGGACCGTAGCCGCCCCATATCACGCTGTCGCCGCGCAACAGGATGGAGCGCAACAGCAGGCGGGGTTTCGAAAGTTTCGAGGGTTCCTCGTGTTCACGGTCGACAATGTTGATTCCCTTGTCGCCGCCAATCCACAGCATCTGACCGTCGCGCAGCATGGCACGGACGGAGAAGTCCATGAGTGGATAAACCGAAGCCGACAACTCAGGGTCTGTTGTGCCCTTATGGTAGGCGTAGAGATGTTTGCCTTTGTTGTTGGTGAGCCAGTTAATGCCCTGTGGGTCAAGATAGGAGAACAACGGATAGCTGACGGGGCGTGACTCGTTGGCTCCGATGGGTACGAGCATATCGCCGAAGTCGACCAGGGTCGAGATTTCTTCCTTGTTGTCTTTCGTAAAGGGTTCGAAGATGTTTTTGGCGTTGCTCTTCCATAGCTTGCCATACAGGTTCTGCAACCAGATGTTGTCCGACTTGTCGCGCACAATCTTGACCACCTTCTCGATGTCGCTAACTTTCTTCTTGGTGCCGTCTTCGTAGTGGTAGACACCATCGGTCTCGCCGCAATAGAAACTGCCAGCACCATCGGCCATAATGGACAGCGTATTACCCGTCGTTAGGTGGCTGACGGCATTTGCTGCACCAATGCGGAACACACCGTTCGACGTAGCAGCCAGTAGCGTGTTGCCTTGCTTGGTCAACTGCCAGCAGGCATGGGCGATGTCGGCAACCTGACGGAAAGTCTTGTCCTCGAGTCGGAATAAACCGGAGAGTGTGCCGGCATAGATACTGCCGTTCAGCTGTTCGATGGCCAGCACCTCGCTACGCAGTCCCTCGTTGGAGGTGTAGTGGGTGTAGATAGAGGGGAAGGCGATACAGAAAAGACCGTTGTCGGTGGCTCCCCACAGCATGCCGTGGCGGTTGTAGTCCATGTGGCTGACGTTGTTCGAACAGAGCCCGTTCGCCTCGGTCACACGGAACAGTTCGTGGCCTTTCTGGTCGACGAAGATGACGCCGTCGCCATTGGTTGACAAGGCTTGCAGACCATCGTCCAAATCCTCGACCTGTGTGATTTCGACGTCGCTATTGAGCATGTAGTCCTTGCGCTGAGATGTGGGACTTGTCATGCCTGCAGCCCACACATAGCTGTCGTTGCGGACGGCATAGATTTCCTTGTCGCTGGCCAGGAAATAAATGGTGCCTTCTTTTTCGAAAATCCATTGCACCTCACCATGGAAGGCATGCTGGGCGGTACAAGGGCGCATGCGTAGATTGCCTTTGTCGTCGATCTTCAGATAGCCGAAGTAGTTGTAGCCTCCTGTCCACATGCGGCCTTTCGAATCCTGGAAGACCGCCGTAATGCGGCTGATGCCCGGAGTGTGGATGATGCGCCAGGTGGCACCGTCGAAATAGAGCAGTCCTTCGAAGTTGGCGGCATAAAGTGTGCCGTCGGTAGCGGCAATAACGTCGAAATTCTGGTTGTGGCCTTTGTATTCGTTCGAGGTGTAGTTGCGCAGGAAGGGAATGCCCTGTGCCGACGCCGAACGTTGAACGTTGAATGTGGAGGTCAGGATGCTGAGTGCGAGAGCCAAGAGGGTTATCAGTCGTTTCATTGGCGGACCTCCTTTCCTTTGATTTCTTCGTATGGCACATTACTGCCCACGTAGAAATTCCATTCGTCGCGTGTCAGATTGCGTTTTACCTTGTCTTTCAGACGTTGTTGCATCTGGGGAACCGAGATGAGTGCCTGAGTGATGTTACCATTCTGGTCGCCCGACCATATATCGTTTTTCTTCAGGTCGAAGGTGAAATTGATAATCCAGCCGCGCGTGGTAAACAGCGTCATCGGTTCAATCTTGGCACTATTGTATAGCCATAGGTTCAGCGTGCCGTCGTAGCTTGACGAGTAGAGTCTGCTGCCGTCGACCTTCACTTTTGAGATGCGTGACTGGTGGCCAGTCAGATGAAGCTTCTGGCCTTTGGCATTGATGACGTTGATGCTGCCATCGCTCATGCCGTAAGCCTGCATATGCTGGTTCTTCGATTCGGCAAAGGATGTTACCTGTCCGTTGAAAGGCACCTTGCTGCTTTCGATGTGGGTGAAACTCTTGATGATGTGCATGTGTCCTTGGCGGTCGAAAACGACGGGGGCGTTCTGATATCGGCTGATGAATTCTATTTGGAAAGGCAGTTTCTTTTCCTGCACGATGGCGCACTTGTCCTTGTCGAACAGCGCCATGCCTTCCTCGCCGAAAAGAATGAACTGGCTGCCTGCCACGTCCATCTCTTTGAGCTTGGAAATGGTGACTTCAAGAACCTGCACTTTCTTCTTGCTGTCGATGATGACCATGTGTCCAGAACGGCTCAGGGCATAGGTAATGTCGGTTGCTCGGTCGATGAAGCAGTCGCGGAAATCGAAACGGGGATTGCTGAACAGCATCTCACTGGTTGGGTTGCCTGTCCCGAAATGGGTGTGCTTCATGATTTCGCCATAGGTGCTACATGAAATCATATAGCCCGACTTGTCGTCCGAGAAGGCGATATCGGTGATGCTGCCCTTGTGCTTGTTCCATATTCGTTTGTTCTGGCTGGTCAAGGCCAGGGCTTGATAGACGGTAGGTGCATAGATGTCGCCGCGATAACGGTTGGTGAACATGCAGGCGGTATATGCCAGCAGGTCGGCCAACTCGTGGTTTCCGGCATTGTATTGGGTGATGGCAGTCTGCCCGAGTGTTCGTGCTAGGCTGATGTAAGTCAGCGTATCGGCCACGCGTTTCGACTGCTCGGCCTGGGCACGCTGCTGTTCGGCAATTTTACGCTGGCTTTGGGCCACTTCGGAAGCTTCCAAGGCACGCTGTTCGGCCACAAGGGCATTCTGGCGCTCGACCTCAGCCTTGCGGCGCATCTCCTCAGCCACTTGGGTCTGTTGCTCGGCAGCATCGCGCTGTTCCTCGCTGATTCGGCGTTCCTCGTTGGCGATTTCCTCCATCTGGGCATTCACACGCTGCATCACGGCAGAGCGTTCCTCCTCCTTCGACAGCTTCTCCAGCTGTTTCTGCAGCTGCTGGTTCTGCTCGGACATCTGTTCCTGAGCCTGATGCCCTCTGATGAGTGTCCATGTCAGTGCCAACAGTAAAACTGCAGCTATCGCGATGATGATTTTATTTGCCTTATTCATGCTTTACGCTTCAGGGCCATGATGGTAATATCGTCACTCTGGGGAGCGTCTCCGGCATAAGCTTTGACGTCGTTCATTTGGGCATCAATCAGCGAACGGCAGTCTTTACCGCTTTGCTGACGCAAAAGCTGCTCCATGCGTTCTTCACCATATTCTTGGAAGTCAGCGTTGAAAGCCTCGTTGACACCATCGGTATACAAGACCAGCGTGTCGCCGACGCCCAATTGTGCTTTGGCGCTCTGGAACTGCCAGTCGTCGATGGCACCAACCATACAATTGGTGCTTAGGGGCATCATCTCCACCGAACCGTTAGCCTTGAGAATATAGGGGGCGTTGTGGCCACCGTTGCAATAGGCCAACTCACCCGTGCGAATATCATAGATGGCGTAGAAAACGGTAACGAACATTGAGTCGATGGACTCCTTACTGAGCAGTTCGTTCGACTTGGTCAGACAAACACCAGGTTCGAAGCCTTGCAAGGCGATGGTGCGGATGAGTGTGCGGCTGACAGCCATGAAGATGGCAGCAGGAACGCCCTTGCCCGACACATCGGCTATGACTAGTCCGATGTGGTCGTCGTCGATGCGGAAGAAGTCGTAGAAGTCGCCACCAACATCCTTGGCGGGAATCATCGTGGCCGCCAGGTCGAGTTCGTGTTCGTTCTCGGGGAATGGCGGGAAGATGCGTGGCAGAATGGCCTGCTGAATCTCACCAGCCACAGCCAGGTCGGTCTTCAGCGATTCCAGCTGCGAGTGCTCTTCCTGCGACTGCTTGATATATTCAATCTGCTGTATGGCCTTCTCGATGGTCACGCTGAGGTCGTCCAGGTCGATGGGTTTTGTGGCAAAGTCGAAAGCGCCGTTGTTCATGGCCGAGCGGATGTTCGACATGTCGCCATAGGCTGATACCATGATGCACTTCAGGGCGGGGTTCTGCAACTCGTTGATCTTGGTGAGCAGCGTCAAACCATCCATTTCGGGCATGTTGATATCGCTCAGAATGATGTCGATGTCCTTCTCTTTGAGCAGCATGGTCAGGGCCTCCAAACCATTGTGGGCAAAGAAAAACTGATAGTCGCCCTTTCGGATTTGGCGGCGGAAATATTGGGTTAATAGCAACTCGAGATCGGTCTCGTCGTCTACGCTTAGTATTTTTACTGGTTTCATATACTTTAATATAATAATTCGTTAAAACGTTGCAAAATTAGCAATAATTTCTCAAATACCCAAATAAATTTGTTTTTTCTGTCGATTTTCACTACCTTTGCAGCCGAAATGAAACTACAAGTCTTCAATCCTGAGCACGATATAGCGCTGGCCAGCAACCTGGCAAACTTTACGGCCCCACATGCCGCACGTCAGCTGAGAGCTGATTTGGGATACCTTCCTGCCCTTTGGGCAGAAGAGGGTGATGTGGTGTTGGTGGACCATGTGGAGAGTGCAGAAAAAGCTTTCCGCAAGGTGGCCCATCGTCTGCGCCAATTAGGCTGTCGTGACCTACCGGTAGTAGACGGGCGGTTTACCGGTAGTAAGCAGCCCGCTTACTACGACCTGGTTGAGGACGTGCTTCCCTGGGGGTGGAACCTGGCTCTGCGCGCCACACTGAAACGCTATGGTGTACGTGAGGCGTTGTTGCCTACCGAAGATCAGATTGCCGAAATCCGACAACTGTCTCACCGTCGTACTGCCGCCCGATTGTTGCCTTTGTTGCAAATGGAGGGTACTGTTGGCGAGTCGTTCGAGTGTACTACTGCCGACGAGGTGGAAGTTTTGTTGGCACGTTATGGTCAGGTGGTCATGAAGGCTCCTTGGTCGTCGAGTGGGCGAGGGCTGCGCTTTCTGAGCACCGAGCGCACACCGTTCCAGATGCATGCCGGATGGTTTCGTAATCTGGTGGCTCAGCAGGGTTCAGTCATGGTAGAACCGCTATATGATAAAGTAAAGGATTTTGGTATGGAATTCTGCGTCGACGATGCAGGGATTCATTATCTCGGACTCTCGCTGTTTCATACCATTAATGGCGCTTATGTGGGTAATATCCTGGCAACAGAGAGGGTGAAGCAAGAAATGATAAGTCGCTATGTACCAATTGATTTACTTGATAGAATTAAGCGAAAAATAGCGGACACCCTCAATCTTGGTTCCTATCGCGGTCCCTTCGGCGTCGATATGATGCTCGTCTGGAAAGGTAATTATATTTCTCAATTATCAATTGTCAATTTTCAATTATTTTTGCATCCTTGTGTTGAGATAAATCTTCGTCGTACGATGGGCCATGTGGCCTTGGCTATTTCACCAACTGACGACGATATTCAGCGCGTAATGCGTATAGTATATGACGGAACAAACTACCAAATCAAAATACAACGATTATGAAAAAGATTCTTTTCGCTGCGTTGACAGCATTACCCTTATTGGCTCAGGCCCAATACAAGTCTGAAGTGTGGTCGCCCGACAATGGAGATGGTACGTATACCAATCCCGTCATCAATGCCGATTACTCAGATCCTGATGTTTGTGTCGGAGCCTCGGGTGAGGATTACTACATGACGGCGTCCAGTTTCCAGTGTGTACCCGGATTGCCCGTTTTACACTCAAAGGACTTGGTGAACTGGGAGATAGTCAGTTATGCATTGACCAGTCTTTACGAGGGCGATGCCGAGTTACAGCAGCATTTCAGCACACCCCAGCACGGCGCAGGTGTCTGGGCACCCAGCATCCGCTATCACAACGGCTGGTACTATATTTATTGGGGCGACCCTGACTTTGGCGTCTATATGGTAAAAACCCAGCATCCGGAAGGACAATGGGAGAAACCTGTCTGCGTGATTAAGGGTAAGGGATATATCGATACTACGCCGCTGTGGGACGACGATGGCCGCTGTTATTTGGTGAACGGATGGGCCAATTCGCGTGCCAAGTATGCTTCAGTACTAACTGTTCGCGAGATGAGCGCTGACGGTACGAAGGCTATTGGGCAGCCCGTCATCGTGTTCGACGGAAACGGTACTGAGAACCGCACCTGCGAAGGTCCGAAGTTCTACAAGCGCGATGGCTGGTATTGGATTATGTGTCCTGCTGGCGGTGTTCCCGAGGGTTTCCAACTGGCTATGCGTTCGAAGTCGCCCTATGGACCTTACGAACATAAAATTGTGCTCCAGCAGGGTAAGACTAATATCAACGGCCCTCATCAGGGTGGCTGGGTGCATACAAAATATGGTGAAGACTGGTTCCTGCACTTCCAGGACAAGGAGGCCTATGGTCGTGTGGTACATCTGAATCCCGTCGACTGGTCTACCGGCTGGCCCATGATGGGTAAGAAAGGCGAACCCGTTACCACTTATAAGAAGCCAAAAGCTAACGGCCAACAGCCAATAGCTAATCCTGTTGAGAGCGACGAGTTTAACGCGCCCGTCATTGGCAAACAGTGGTCTTGGCACGCTAACTACGACGAGAAGTTCGGTGTACCCACCGCTTTCGGTACCATGCGTATCTATACTTATAAGCTCTCCGATGGTTGGAAGAATTTCTGGGAAGTGCCCAATCTGCTGCTGCAGAAGACCCCTGCTGACGAGTTTACCGTTACCGCCAAGGTACGTTTCACGTCGAAGGCTGATGGCCAGATGGGTGGTATCATCATGATGGGACTTAACTATCAGGCATTGGTGGTGCGTAGGGTAGGCAAGGAGTTCCAGCTGGTTATCCTCACCTGTCAGGAAGCCGACAAGGGCAAGCCCCAGCACGAAGAGGTCGTTGCCACGCTGAAGCCTACAGCAGAAGACAAAATTGACTATAAACCCGGTATCCACGAAGACATCTATCTTCAGCTGAAGGTCCGTAATGCTGAGGCAGGCGTTGCTCATGGCGGCAAGCCCAAGGTCAGCTTTGCCTGGAGCCAGAATGGCAAGAAATATCAGGATTGTGGAGGCGAATATCAAATGAAGGAAGGCAAATGGATTGGGGCCAAATTCGGTTTCGTTGCCGTCGAGACCAATCCGAAGGTCGACCGCGGATGGCTTGATGCCGATTGGATTCGCGTCACAAAATAAAATGTACTATTTGACGATGTACAATGTACCATTTTTAAAATGATGAATAAGAAACAGATTATATTCAGCGCTATTTATTTCTTTTTTGCGGGGCAGTTGTGTGCGCAGGATGTTCAGACAGTGCAGGACACACTGACGGCCGAGAAGACCAATCCCTATGTGCAATGTGAAGACACTTGTCGGCATATTCACGGACTCGATTTGAGCCACTATCAGGGCAATGTGTTCTGGGAAACGGTGGGCGACCGCACCAACATGACCTACGTCTATCTGAAGGCCACAGAGGGCGGTGATCGCATCGACGCTACCTTTGAGCGGAATATTGATATGGCTCATCGTCATGGGTTGAAGGTAGGTTCCTATCATTTCTACCGTCCGCTGACCGACCAGCAGAAGCAACTCAAGAACTTTATGTCACAATGTCTGCCTGGCGAACAGGACTTGATTCCGATGATTGATATTGAGTCGACGGGCGGATTGTCGACCGATGTGTTTTGCGACTCGCTGTTCTATTTTCTCGACCTCGTCGAAGAGGCCTACCATCAGAAGCCGCTGCTCTACACCTTCCGCAATTTCTACAATCGCCATTTGGCGGGCAAAATTGACGACTACCACCTGATGGTTGCCATGTATACCGACGAAGCTCCCGTTCTAGCCGACGACCGCGACTACACGATGTGGCAGTATACAGCCAAGGGGCGTATTGTTGGCATCAACGGCTTTGTCGACAAGAGCCGCTTCATGGGCGAGCATAATTTACGGGAAATCCGCTTCAAACACCATTAGGTCGAGTAGCTAGAGTAGGGCTACTCTTCGATGTTTTTGACAGTATTAATCAGGTCGCGGGCGTAGGCGTGGAGCGACTGGGGTTTTAGCTTATGGAGTGTGCCTTTGGCGCGCTCCATTTCCAATTCGTAGCGTTCCAGTCGTGATGGGTCTTTCTCTCCATCCAGCGCCATGAATTCCTCGCGCAGGGTAGGGGACAACTGTAGGAAGAAATCATCACTGTATGCCTGCAAGCCGTCGGCTATCCAAGGACCTAACTTGTAGTCGCGTACAATTGTGTAGAGCCGCTTCCATTTCCACTCGCTCATGGGTTCAATGGCTTCGCGTTCGCTGGGCTCTTCCAAGTAGATAAGCCGGTCGATGTTTCTGTGAATAATGTCCATTATGAATAACGTTTTGGGTATCTGAATACGATGGATAATAGTGCTGCCACGCCTACGGCCATGGGGTAATATAGGTAGGGAATGATGCTCGCTGGATTCAAAGCTGCTAATCCTGCTGCCATCAGCAGTTGTGCTCCGTAAGGAATGAGCCCCTGCATCACACACGAGAATGTGTCCAGTATCGATGCAGCCTTGCGGCTGTCTACGCCGTAGCGGTCGCCAATGTGCTTGGCCAATCCACCTACGGTAATAATGGCTACGGTGTTGTTTGCCGTACAGAGGTTCACCAGCGATACTAATGCAGCTATCGACAGTTCAGCGCTGCGTTTAGTACTGACATGGCGCGTCAGCCGTTCCAGCAGGAAGTCGATGCCTCCGTTGTGGCGGATGATTTCCAACAGTCCTCCTGCCATCATGGTAATGATGATGAGTTCGCCCATGCCGATGATGCCATCGCCAATAGCATGGAACCATCCGAACACGTCGTACGCCCCGTCTACGATGCCTATTACACCAGTCAGTATAATGCCCAGTGTCAATACTGCCATCACGTTCATGCCGACAATGGCGGTCAGCAATACTACGAGATAGGGTATGACCTTGACGAAGGATACTTCACCCACGCTGTGTGGCGAGGTTACGCCTTGTCCCATATAAAGGTATACGCACAGTATGACTATTGCCGCAGGCACCACGATGAACGAGTTGACGCGGAATTTGTCGCTCAAACGGCAACCCTGTGTCGATGTTGCCACGATGGTTGTATCGGATATGAACGATAGGTTGTCGCCAAACAGCGAACCACCTACTACCACGGCAGTCATCAGCGGTACCGAGATTTCCGTCTGTTGTGCCACTCCTGCCGCAATTGGTGTCAGCGCTACGATGGTTCCTACGCTTGTTCCCACGCTCAGCGAGATGAAACATGCTGCCAGGAACAATCCAGCCAGCAGCATTTCGCCAGGCAATAGTGTTAACGCCAAGTTCACTGTAGCATCTATCGATCCCATAACCTTTGCTGAGTGTGCAAAGGCTCCGGCAAGAATGAAAATCCAAATCATCAGCATCATCTGTGATGTGCCGGCTCCCTTGCTGTAAATGTCTATTCGCTTGCGTAGCGGCAGACCTCCGCTGATGACCACTGCATACATGGACGCCACTAGAAAGCCCACGGTTATAGGTACCTTGTAGAAGTCGCCTGCTATTATGCTGGTGACCAGATACATCACAATGAACACCCCTAAGGGAGACAAAGCCAACAGTCCTTTCTTCATTTTCGCCTGCGAAGTTACGATTTTTATTGAAATAAACAATCTCTTTTCTGGAAATATAAGTTAAGGGGTGTTAAAATAGATAATTATCGTTTTTTTCTTTGTACCTTCGCAGTCTAAAACTGATATATAGGAAATAAGATATTAATATTTGTTATGAAGAGAACTCTTTTAGTATATGGCATAGCATATTTTGTATTGCTTATATTTGTATTCGGATTGCTTTATCTATATCCGAAAGAGGAACTTCATCTGCTGTTAAACTCTTATCATACCGGTATTGAAGACACCTTTTTTAAGTATTACTCTATGCTGGCTGAAGGACCATTATATGTTTTGGCGTTGCTTCCTATACTTTGGAAGAAAATCAAATTAACAATTTTCTATGCTTTGTGTGAACTATCGGGAGGTGCATTTCTGCAATTACTGAAACATACTTTCAGTTTTGAACGTCCTGCAAGTGTGTTCGAACATTATAATAACGCAATCCTGCCTATGGTTGAGGGCGTTAATATGCATCATGGCAATTCGTTCCCTTCTGGACATGCCTCAACATTCTTTGTGTTCTGTACTTGCTGTGCTCTTTTTTTAGCATACCGCTATAAGCAAAGAACCAATCAACACGACTACAGGACATGGTTGTTGATAAACCTTTCGATGTTGGCGTTGGTGGTATTGGCTGCACTTGGCGGCTATTCACGTATCTATCTTTCGCAACATTTCCTGTCGGATGTTTGCGTAGGCAGTATCATTGGTTTTATCACTCCGTGCTTGATGTTCTATTTTGGCAGGAACAAGATTTTGAAACTCAAAACGAATGAGACAAAATAAAATGATGAAATTATTACGCCCCATTTCGCTTTTCGCTTTTTCATGTATCGTCAGCATTGGGACGTTGTTGCTATACAACATTCCTTTTTTCCGTTATGTTGCTGACAATACCAATGTTGGCTTAGGTGGACAGATCTTCTTGCTGACATCACTGGTGGTGATGATGTTGGTGCTCAACTTCATGATGACCTATCTCGTGATGTTTCTGATGCGGATTGTTGGGCGTATATTGCTTGCCATCTTATCACTCATTAATGCTACTGCTGTTTATTTCATCATCACTTATAGCGTGATGATAGATGCAACAACTATTGAGAATGTATTCAATACCCGATATTCTGAAGCTTCTGGATTCTTCAGTTGGTCACTATGGCTTTTCATCTTGGTATTTGGTGTCCTTCCAGCCTTGTATTGTCTGCTGCAACCAGTAGTCATTGGCAAAGCGAAAAAACTGGGCATTTACTGTGGAGGCTCATTGCTTATAGTCCTTATAGTAGCATTGATGAATTTCAACCAGACGCTCTGGATTAGTCAGCACGATACAGAATTGGGAGGATTGCTGCAACCGTGGTCATATCTGGTGAATACGGGCCGTATCATGAGTTTTAGCCATGATGAACAAGTAGAGGAGATAAAGCTTCCTGACGGTAAAATAGCAGATAATGAGAAGGCTGTGGTGGTACTTGTCATCGGTGAGTCTGCCAGAAAAGCCAATTTCCAGCTCTATGGCTATGGGCGCGACACCAACCCGCTATTGTCAAGACAAGAAGGGCTGAAGGTTTATCAGGCCACTTCGTGTGCTACTTACACAACGGCAGGCACGAAAGCCATTCTTGAACCCCAGAACAGCGACGACCTGTATGAGTTACTGCCTAACTATGCTTTTCGAACCGGTGTCGATGTGTCGTGGCGGACATCCAACTGGGGCGAGCCACCGATACATATTGACGAATATCTGACTGACACCGAACTTGTCACCAAGTATCCTGGTTCAAAAAATACTTATGACGACATTCTCCTTACGGGGCTTCGTAAGCGTATAGAATCAAGCCAGAAAAACAAAGTGCTTATCGTGTTGCATACGAGCACGAGTCATGGTCCTAAATATGCCGACAAATATCCCAAGGAGTTCGAGGTGTATAAGCCTGTGGCTAAAAATGTAGAAGAAGGCGAGAAGAACGTCGGTATGCTGATTAATGCCTATGATAACACGATACGATACACAGATTTCCTGTTGGATAGTCTTATCAATACATTACGCGTTATGGAAGATTGGCATAGTGCCATGATTTTTATTTCTGACCATGGAGAATCGTTGGGCGAGAATAAGATGTTCATGCATGGTCTTCCTATGAAACTGGCACCCAAGGTACAGTACGAAATACCATTCCTGGTATGGACTTCGGAGCATTTCAGAAACTACAAGACTGAAGGCGAATTACCGGCAGTCCTCGAGCAACATTACATTTTCCATTCGGTGCTCAATTTGCTGTCTATACAATCGCCAGCCTACAACAAAGACTATGACATATTCTGTATTCCAGATGTAGTCCGTTAATATACCGAGTTGCAACATAGATAACGATAGAGGCCCGAGAATTCTCAGGCCTCTAATGTATTGTGGGATACTCGAAAATTAGAGCGTAACACCATTTTTGAAAATGGATATTTCGCGATAGCCATTCTCCTCGTTGCGGGCTTTTTCGCCAGAGGCAACGGCTAGAACCTTGTCTATGAACTCGGGAACAATCTCTTGCATAGTGCGACCTTCGACGAGCTGTCCGGCGGAGAAGTCGACCCAGTGGGGCTTGTTCTTAGCAAGGGTGGGGTTGGTGGCAACCTTCATGGTGGGTACGAAAGTGCCGAAAGGCGTGCCGCGACCGGTGGTAAACAATACGATATGGCAACCGCAGGATGCCAACGCCGTTGAAGCTACAAGGTCGTTTCCGGGAGCCGACAGCAAGTTTAGACCAGGATTCTGCAGACGGTCGCCATACTCCATAACGCCGCTGACAGGAGCCTTGCCGCACTTCTGCGTGCAGCCTAGTGCTTTGTCCTCGAGGGTGGAGATGCCGCCGGCCTTGTTACCTGGAGAAGGATTCTCACCTACAGGTTCACCATGTGAGAGGAAATAGTTCTTGAAGTTGTTGACCATCGAGACGGTCTGCTCGAATAGCTGCGGTGTCTCGCAGCGGTTCATGAGGATGGTTTCAGCGCCAAACATCTCGGGAACCTCGGTAAGTACGCTGGTGCCACCCTGAGCAACGAGCCAGTCGGAGAATTCGCCAACGAGTGGGTTTGCAGTAATGCCTGAGAAACCATCGGAACCACCGCACTTCAGACCTACACGCAGTTTCGCCACACTGACGGTCTCACGCTGGTCTTTGCTAGCCTGTGCGTAGAGCTCACGGAGGATAGCCATACCGGCTTCCATCTCGTCGCCTTCTACGCGCTGGGTAACGAGCAACTTGATACGGTCCTTGTCGTAGTCACCCAACATAGCCATAAAGTCCTCGGGTTGGTTGTTCTCACATCCGAGACTGAGCACCAGCACACCACCGGCATTGGGATGCAGACAGATGTCACGCAGCACCTTGCGGGTGTTCTCGTGATCCTCGGAGAGCTGTGAACAGCCGTAGTTGTGGTGCCAAGTCCAGATGGCATCTACACCACGTTCGGCTGTTTCTTCGCGGAGTTTCTGGGCTAGGCGTTCGGCAATACCGTTGACGCAGCCTACGGTGGGCACAATCCATATTTCATTACGCACGCCGACATCGCCATTCTTACGTACATAGCCCTTGAAGGTGCGCTGCTCGTCCTTGATGTGGTTGATGTCACTTTTGGCATCAACGGGCTGATAGGTGTATTCGAGGGTACCGCTGAGGTTTGTCTTCAGGTTGTTCTCGTTCACCCAATCGCCTGCCTTCAGGTCTTGACGGGCATGACCGATGGGGTAGCCGTACTTGATGATGTTCTCACCTTCTTTAACGTCGACTATCAGAATCTTGTGACCTGCGGGGGTGTCCTGATTGACGATGATTTGCTTGCCGTCGACTTCGATGACATCGCCCTGCTTCTTTGGAGCGAGACAGACGACAACGCTATCAGCGGGATTAATTTTTAAAAATGTAGCTTGTTCCATAATGTATTTATTTAGTAGTTTGACTTGTATTATCTTTATTCTTATCTTATCCGATGTTCTTGCGGCGGTAGAAATCGATGTTCTCTTTAGAGAGTAGTTCGATAGGCATGTAGTTGACGGGTTCGACTTCTTTTTTAAGAACGATGGCGCGGAACAATGCCTCGATACATGCATATCCCTGCATAAACGCATGCTGTGCGATGAGGAAGGATATGCTGCCCTGGCGGACGCACTCTGCATTCTTGGGAACCATGTCGTAACCCATAATCTGGATGTTACGACGATTCGAGCGTAGCAGGTATTCGCCCACGAGGTGAGCTTTGGAATTGAACGTGATGCAATGGTGGACCAGCGGGTGCGACTCGAAGAAGTCTTGCAGGATGACGTCGTAGTTTTCGCGCTTGTCGTCGAGCGAAAGATTGACATCGTGAATTTTTACCGACGGGAAGTGGTCGTGCATATAGTGTCGGAACCCCGTCTCGCGGTTCTCCTGCTGTTTTGATGCCACATTTCCGTTGCGCATCTGTTTCATCAACATGATCTCCTTTTCCTTCGGGGCCAACATCATAAGCATGCGGGCAGAGAAATATCCCGAAGCAAAGGAGTCTTGTCCGAAGAAGGAGAGAGGCTTGAGATCGGGCATGTAGGAGTCGAGCAGAATGAAGGGAATGTTGCGTTCGTGCATGATGTCGGTATAGCGTCGTGTAACCTCGATAGTCGAGGGGACGATGATGACGCCATCAGGCTCCTGTTTCAACACTTCGTTCATGACCTTTGCAAACGTTTCGGCCGAAAAACGGTTATAGTAGAGCACGCGGTTGGAGATGCGGAAGTCGCGGTAGCGTTCGCAACACATCTGGCTGCCCTCTTCAACTTCCTCCCAATAGGCTTCGGACTCGTGTTTGGGGATGACGCTGATGAAATGGTACTCCTTGTTGTAGGCCAAAGCTGAGGCGTACATGTTGGGTTTATAATCCATTTCTTCCAATGCCCTTTGCACCTTGGCAAGGGCTTTCTTCGACACGTTGGGACGATTGTGTAGCACGCGGTCTACCGTGCCTGCGGAAACGCCAGCTCGCTCGGCGATATCCTTGATTCTGGTCTTTTCTATTGCCATAACTCCTGCAAAGGTAGTGAAAATCGAGTGAAACGCAAAATAAATCTCAATTTATTTTCATTTCCGGGCAAAAGTCCCCTTATTATTCCTCTTTCGGTTCCAATGCTGCATTCGGCTCATCGGGTTGCGGCTGTTGGTTGGCATCCTCGTGGTGCTCCTTGGGAGTAGAAACAGGATTGCCAAACTCATCGTAAACCACGTCAATTTCATCGAGCCCCAGACTGTCGACGGCCAGAGAATCGCTATCGGAAGGTGTATTGAAATATCCGCCACAATTATAGTCAATAGCGCTGGCTGCCACATTGTCGGGCATCTGGAATTTGACGCGATAGCTCTTGAACTGCTTGTCGGAGAGTACCGAGTTAAGGAAATAGCCACAGATGGGTAATGCCGTGCGGTTGCCCTGCCCAAGCTGACCTGTGCGGAAATGGATGCAACGGTATTCGCCACCTACCCATGCACCACAGACCAGACGAGGCGTCGTGCCCACAAACCAAGCATCGGAGTGGTTGTTCGATGTGCCAGTCTTGCCGCCAAAGTCGGTGTCCGTAACGTCGTATCCCACATAGCTGCGCAGACGTGACGATGTACCACTCATGCCGCCCATCAGCAATTGTTGGACGAAGAATGCACTTTTGGGCGACAGCGCCTGACGCGTTTCGGGATTTGCTTCGTAGATGACGTTGCCCTCGCGGTCGATGATACGCGTCACCAATACGGGGTCGATGGCCTTACCGTCATTGACGGGTGTGCAATACGAACTGACTAGTTCGAGCAGATTGACATCGCTGGCGCCAAGAGTCAGCGACGGGGTGGCATCCAGTTTCGACTTGATTCCCATATCGTGAGCCGTCTTGACAATGCGGTCAATGCCCACTTCCTGACCCAAGCGTACCGCCACGCTGTTGATACTCATGGCGAAGGCCTGTTTGAGGGTAATGTCCATATTCGAGAACCGACCGTCGGCATTGGTGGGAGCCCACGTGACCTCCTTGCCGTGATCCATGACCTTCATCGAGAAATATTCATCGCGACGGGTGTCACAGGGGGTAATGCCCTGATTCATGGCCTCTGAATAGACGAAGAGTTTAAACGTCGAGCCCGGCTGTCGCAGAGCGGTCACCTTGTCGTATTTCCACGTCTTGAAATCGACGTCTCCCACCCAGGCCTTGACGTGTCCCGTCTGTGGCTCGATGGCTACAAAACCACAGTGCATGAAATGTTCCATGTAGCGGATGGAATCCATCGTGGAAATCTCTTTTTCGATGAAGCCATTCTCGTAGTCGAAGAGCTTGACTTTGTGAGGCCGGTTCAGGTAGTAGTCGATAGAGTCCAGATTGCCCTCGAACTTCTGTGACAACTGTTTGTAGACAGGCAGTCGCTTAGCGATGTCCTCGATGAAATGAGGAATCTCGATGTGGCGTTCGTCCTGCCAGGGATTCACGTTGCCCCAATGCTGGTTGAAGGTTGTCTGTACCTGCTTCATCTGTTTGACGGCAGCATCCTCGGCATAGCGCTGCATACGGCTGTCAAGGGTGGTGTGAATCTTCAAACCTTCCGTATAGTAGGCATAGGCGCGGTCATCGCCGTAATACTCCTTACACCATTCTTTCATCCAGTCGGCAACAGCTTCTCGGAAGTAGTTGGCCTCGCCGTCGTAGGCATTCTCCACGCTGTAGTCGAGCCGAATCTCGGTCTGTTTCAGCGAGTCGTTTTGGGCCTCTGTGAGGTGTCCGTGACGCAGCATGTTGTCGAGTACAACATTGCGGCGCCCCAGCGAATTTTTGGGGTTGATACGGGGATTATAGTAGGTGGTGGCCTTCAGTAGTCCTACGAGTACGGCGGCCTGCTCGGTGGTCAGGTTCTTGGGGGTAGTGCCGAAATAGGTCTTGGCGGCAGTCTTGATGCCAAAGGCATTGGAACCGAAGTCGACGGTATTGGCATACATGGTGATGATTTCCTCCTTGCTGAAGTACCATTCCAACTTGTAGGCCGTAATCCATTCCTTGCTCTTCATGATGAGAATCTTCAGACCAGGAATGTTGCCCAGCAGGCCCGTAGAATATTGCGTGCGGACGCGGAAGAGGTTCTTGGCCAGTTGTTGCGTTATCGTAGAGGCACCGCGTGCGTCGCGATGTAAGAGGTAGTCTTTCAGCGCGGCGGCAAAGGCCTGGTAGTCGATACCATGATGGCGATAGAAACGTTCGTCCTCGGTGTCGATCAGTGCGCTCCAGAAGGCAGGATTCACCTCATCGTAGCTGACGGGCATGCGGTTTTCGCTGAAGAACTTGCCAATCAGTTTGCCGTCGGCACTGTAAATTTCAGAAGCCTCGGCAGGGTGGGTATTGCGGACATCACTCATCGAGGGCGACTTGCCGAAGAGCCACAGGAAATTGATGTCGACCATGACGAGGTAGAGGAAGAAAGCCACTACGAGTGTGCCCAAGACCGATAGCGTCTTGACGTACCATTTGCGGCCTTGATACAGTCCTTTATACCATTTCCATGCCTTGTTGGGAACTTGGACAATCATTTCTGCGTACTTATTCATATTGGGTAATATATTTCAATATTTCATCTTTCTGATCGGGGCGGAACCACTGAATCTGTTCGTCGCGCTTGAACCACGTCAGTTGCTTGCGGGCATAGCGCCGGGTGTTACCTTTGATGCGTTCGACAGCCTCCTCAAACGGCCATCGTCCGTCCATGTAGTCGAATAACTCCTTATATCCCACCGTGTTAAGCGCATTTAGTTGACGGAATTTATAAAGTCTTTCTGCTTCCTGCAACAAACCATTTTCCATCATCTCGTCTACGCGCGCGTTAATCTTATTATATAAGATGTCGCGCTCACAGTTGAGTCCAATCTTCACAATGCGGAACGGACGCTCCTTCTTGGCTTGCGTTCGGAACGAGGTGTAAGTCTTGCCAGTCTGATAGCAAATCTCCAGTGCGTGGATAACGCGCCGGTAATTCTGCCTGTCGACGATGGCATAATGTTCTGGGTCTAGTCGTTGCAGGTCAGCACAAAGGGCCTCTAGCCCTTCCTCCTGATAGCGTCGCTTCATTTCTTCGCGGATGTCGTCGCGAACGGTGGGGATGTCGTCAATACCGTTGCATACGGCGTCAATATACATCATGCTGCCACCAGCGAGCAAATTGATTTGTGTGGTAGATTCCGACAGGAGCGACATCACTTCCTGTTCGTACATCGAAGCATTATAGTAGTCGTGGATGCTCTTGGTGCCCACGAAATAGTGTCGGGCTTGCTTGAGTTGTTCTTCGGAGGGTGCAGCAGTTCCGATTTTTAGCTCGCGGTAAATCTGTCGCGAGTCGGCATTGATGACGGGCGTGTTGTAGTAGCGAGCCAGTTCGATGGTCAGTGCCGTTTTACCTACTGCCGTAGGCCCCGTGATTACGATTAATGTACTATGTACCATTTTGCAATGTACAATGTACTATTCGACGTACTATTTAGCGGATAACGCCGCGTTTAGAGTTTTCAATAAACGAACAGATGTACTCCACCTCTTTCGAGTCTGGGTACTTGGCACGAGCTTCGGCAACGCCGTCCTTCAGAACACCTTGGGCATAGATAATGCGATAGGCATCATGAATGGCCTCGATGGTTTCGTTGGGGAATCCCCTGCGGCGCAGTCCGATGAGATTAACACCTGCATAGCGCACTGGCTCTTTGCCGGCAATGACGTAGGGCGGAATGTCCTGACTGGTGCGCGTACCACCTTGGAACATGATGTATCCGCCTACGTGTAGGAACTGGTGGAACAGGCATGTCGCTGAGATGATGGCGCAGTCGTCGACGATGACCTCTCCGGCAAATTTTGTCGAATTGCCGATGATACATCCATTACCTATCACGCAGTCGTGGCCGATGTGCATGTTCTCCATCAGCAGATTGCCGTTGCCCACAACGGTCTTGCCCTTTGAAGCAGTACCGCGACTGATGGTAACATTCTCGCGAATCGAGTTGTTGTCGCCAATCTCACAGGTGGTCTCTTCGCCTTGGAACTTCAGGTCTTGGGGCTTTGTCGAGATGCTGGCGCCTGGGAATATCTCGTTGTTGTTACCCAGTCGGGTTCCGAAGTGGAGTGTGACGTTATTCAGCAACTTGTTGTTGTCGCCAATGACGACATTCTTGTCAATTACGCAGAACGGACCGATGATATTGTTGTCACCGAGTTTTGCCTCGGGATCGACAACGGCTAAAGGATGTATTTGATTCATTGAACTTTGAGCTTTATAATTACTTGTTTTTCACGATTTGTGCAGTGAAGGTCGCTTCGGCCACTACATGGTCGCCCACGAAGATATAACCCTTCATTGACGAGATGCCGTGACGCACGGGAGCCAGCAGGTCGACCTTAAAGAGCAGCGTATCACCGGGAACCACCTTCTGGCGGAACTTCACGTCATCAATCTTCATGAAATAGGTGCTCCATCGCTCGGGCTCCTCAAGGGTGTTCAGTACCAACAGGCCGCCACACTGCGCCATTGCCTCAATCTGCAGCACACCGGGCATGACGGGTTCCTCGGGGAAGTGTCCCTGGAAGAACGGCTCGTTGCCCGTAACGTTCTTGATGCCCACAATGGTGTTGGCACCCAGCGCGATGACCTTATCAACCAGCTGCATAGGATAGCGGTGGGGCAGCAACTCGCGGATGCGGTTGACATCCATTACCGGTTCCTCGTTGGGATCGTAGATGGGCGCCTGCACCTCGTGCTTGCGGATTTCTTTTCGCATCTGACGGGCGAACTTGTTGTTGATGGTATGTCCGGGACGTGTGGCAATGATGCGGCCCTTGATGGGTTTGCCGATGAGGGCCATGTCGCCAATAACGTCGAGCAGCTTATGGCGCGTACACTCGTTTTCCCACACCAGCGGCTTGTGCTGGATGTAGCCCAACTCGTTGGCGTCACGGTGCTCTACACCCAACATGTCGGCCAGCATATCCAAACGTTCCTGTGTGGTCTGGCGCTCGTAGATGACGATGGCGTTATCCATGTCGCCTCCCTTGATGAGGTTCGCCTGCAACAGAGGTTCAATATCGCGTACGAAGACGAAGGTGCGTGCAGCGGCAATCTCTTTGGCAAAATTGTTGATTTTGTCGAGTGTGGCAAACTGCGAGTTGATGAATTTCGACTCGAAGGAGCACATCGCCGTAATCGAGAAATCGTTGTCGGGCAGCAGTGTGATGCAGGACCCTGTGTTCTCGTCCTTCACCTCAATCTTCTTGCGGATGATGTAGAAGTCTTTGGGGGCATTCTGCTCCTCGATGCCTACTTCGTTGATTTTCTCCACGTACTTGATAGCCGATCCGTCAAGGATGGGGAATTCCGGACCATTGACCTGTATCAGACAGTTGTCGATGCCCAGTGCATAGAGTGCGGCAAGTCCGTGCTCAACGGTAGAAACGCGCATGTCGCCTTTGCCCAGCACGGTGCCGCGCTGTGTGTCGATGACGTTCTCAGCAATGGCGTCGATGGTGGGTTCCCCCTCCATGTCGATGCGCTGAATCTTGTATCCATGATTCTCGGGAGCGGGATTGAAGGTAACAGTCAGGTTTAAGCCCGTATGCAATCCTTTTCCGAACAGCGAAAAGCTTCCTTTCAGTGTTTTCTGCTTCATATTGATTGTTTTTCAGAATTCTATTCTATATTCATCTTCTGCTTGATAGCCTCCAACTCACGCTGCAACTGCGCAATCTGACGATACATGTCGGGCAGTTTGGCGTCGAGGGCACGGGCCTTGAAGTACATCTTCGGATTGACGGCTGGCGCACCGATGAGCTGCTCGCCATTTCCCTTGGTGTTACTGATGACGCCGCTTTGTGCTCCAACGAACGTCTTGTCGGCAATCTTGATATGTCCGGAGAAACCAGCCTGTCCGCCCACCATACACCATGCACCGATCTTCGTGCTGCCAGCCATGCCGACCTGAGCCGACATGACGGTGTTCTCGCCAATCTCACAATTGTGGGCCACCTGAATGAGGTTGTCCAGCTTCACACCCTTGTGGATAATAGTCTGACCCATGGTCGAGCGGTCCACACAGGTGTTGGCACCAATCTCGACATCGTCCTCGATGATGACTACACCCAGCTGGGGAATCTTGTCGTAGCCCTCTTGGTTGGGGGCAAATCCGAAACCATCGGCGCCAATCACCGCTCCGGCATGGATGGTGACATTCTGGCCAATCTGACAGCCGTCGTAGATGGTGACATTGGGATATATGCGTGTGCCGTCGCCAATCTTCACACCCTCACCGATGAAGGTGAAGGGACCGATGTATACGTCCTTGCCTATCTGGGCCGTTGGTGACACGAAGGCCAGTGAATCGACGCCCGTCTTCTTGGGCAGCGACTGGGCATACATCTGCATCAGCTTGGCCACACTGCCGTAGGCGTCCTTTACACGAATCAGCGTAGAGCTGACGGGATGCTCCAGCTGGAGGTCTTCGTTCACCAGTACGATGGTAGCTTTGGTGTCGTAGATGTACTGTGTATATTTGGGGTTCGAGAGGAACGTGATGGCTCCTTCCTGGCCTTCTTCAATCTTTGCGAATGTGTGGACGGTAGCTTGTTCGTTACCTTCCACTTTGCCACCGATAAAATCGGCTATTTGTCGCGCTGTAAACTCCATTATTTAGTCATTTTTATTTAAATCGCCACAAAGATAAGCATTTTTTATGAAAAACGTTGATAACAGAGGTAATATTTACGGATTTTTTTGGAAAGTAGTTGAACATTTAAGATTTCTGAAGCATCTGAAATGTCTCTTACCGTGCCATCTTTGTAAAGAATTCCGATGCTGTCGTCCTCTGGATTATACATGTCTTTTCCGATTTCCGTCAGCGTCATCATATAGCGTGTATCCTCCAAGGGGATGTTCATTTTTTCCGCGATGCGATGGGCTGTTTCGCTGAGATACTCCTCCGAGGGGGCCTCTTCGCTCACCTCGACTTTAAACAGGTTCCGGTCTGTCATGTCGGTAGCCAAAGTAGCAAGAATTTTGTCATCAGCGTGCTTCCAAGCCTTCATGGCACACCAAATGTCGCTATCGTCCAGTTCGGCATACACGTCGAGGGTGTGTTCGTCGAATGTGACTTCGTTTTTCAGGAAATAGGCCAGGGCAGGCGATGCAAAGATGTCATGCCCTGCCCTCATCAGGTCCCGGGCACGGGTCAGTGCGTTCACCAGCACTTTCTCATAGCCCACGGCAGTCTTGTGCAGATACACCTGCCAATACATCAGCCGTCTTGTCGTCAGGTAGTTCTCGATGGAGTAGATGCCCTTGGCGTCGACCACGAGGCGTTCGTCGGCCACATTCAGCATTTTGATGATACGTGCCGATCCGATGTTGCCCTCTGTGACTCCTGTGAAGAACGAGTCGCGGCGCAGGTAGTCCAGCCGGTCCATATCCAGCTGGCTCGATATGAGCTGGTGGAAGATCTTGTTCGGATATTCGTCCTTGAAGATGCTGATGGCCAGTGACAATTGTCCCCGCAGGTCGCGGTTCATGCGTTCCATCATGAGCAGCGAGATGTCCTCGTGCGATACACCGTGTATGAGCGTATTTTCCAGTACGTGCGAGAATGGGCCGTGACCGATGTCGTGCATCAGGATGGCAGCCTGTACGGCTTCCGCTTCCGAGTCGAAGATGTAGACGCCCTTTTCGCGCAGTGACTTCACAGCTTCCGACATCAGGTAGAATGCTCCCAGCGAGTGCTGGAACCGTGTGTGGCGTGCCCCGGGGTAGACCACCGATGCCAGTCCCAGCTGGTTGATGCGGTTCAGGCGCTGAAACAATGGATGCTGTACGATGTCGTACAGCAGTCCACGTCTGATCTTGATGAACCCGAATACGGGGTCGTTGATGATTTTGTGTTCTGTCATTGCGCTCCGGATGACGTGTCAACAGCCTCAAACTTGAATTCCGTAGCGTTCAGGTGGCGAACCTCATAGCCTTTTTGGTATTTCTTCATCAGCTTCAGAAACTGCTTCTCGGCCTTGCTCTTCTTGGTATGGAAAAACACCATGCACACTCTTCCGGGCTGTTGCAGCTTGTCGGCCAGATAGTCCTTCAGCTGGCGGCTGTACTCGTCGCGTTCTACCAGGAATTTCGTTTTTGTCTCTATCCAGGCACCCTGAACGTTCTGGATATCCGTGACGTAGATGACGGAGTCCTTGAACGATGCCGAGAATCCGTACATGTACATCTGGTTTGTTTTTTCTATCTTGGCGCTGGCCCCCATGGTCAGCAGGGTAACTGTCAAAAGCAGTAAATACCTTAACGATTTCATTCTCCTAAATATGCTTTTAATATTTTGTTCTTGGTGTTCGCACGCAGACGGCGGATGGCCTTTTCCTTGATCTGTCGTACGCGTTCGCGGGTCAGTCCGAATTTCGTGCCGATTTCCTCCAGCGTCATCTCGGGCTGTCCGATGCCGTAGAAGGCGGTGATGATGTTCCGCTCGCGCAGCGTCAGCATTTTCAGGGCATCCTTGATTTCCGACTGCAGCGACTCCAGCACAAGCTGACTGTCTGCCATCGGTGCATCGCTGTTCACGAGGACGTCCAGCAGCGAGTTATCCTCTCCGTCGACGAACGGAGCGTCTACCGACACCTGTCGCCCTGACACGTTGATGGCCTCGTCGACCTTGTCTTCCGGAATGTCTATCACCTCCGATATCTCGTCCACCGAGGGGCGTCGTTCGTTTTCCTGTTCAAACTTCGTCAGCATGCGGTTGATTTTGCTCATCGACCCCAGCTGGTTCAGTGGCAGACGTACGATGCGGCTTTGTTCGGCAATGGCC
>SUYI01000022.1 GCA_015060485.1 Prevotella sp.
AAGATTATCTCCTCAAGTGTTAAATAAATAGTTAAATATCAATCAATGTTTGGAATTTAGCATAGAATGCGGTTCTGCGTGATACCATTTCCACTGGAAATTGGATCATCAGAACCGTCCCCGTGATCATGGGCCCCCACGAAGTCGGTGACAACAATGCCTGCACACTTGTCTTTCATGACATCTTTATTCAGATAGTCTTCTATCCAGGGTATGATGTTTTTAGCATTGACGGCATAGTTGATGACTCCTACATAGCCCGATTCGTGGTTGAAATGCCACGTGTCAGGTTGCTGCGGATTGGCACAGTCGTCGAAGCACCTGACGCCCATGGCTCATTGTGTGGGGATGTCATACTTCTGTGTCTTACCCGTGACAGCCCCCAGGATGCCGCTCATGGTGTAGGTAAACGTGTCGTGCGTGCCCATCATCGAGATGTTGCATATCTTGACATTCATTTTACCCGGTGGATACGTCGAGCCCATCCAGTCGGACAGGTCGGGGTCTACCGTGACCATATCTGGCCCCTCTGCCACTTTTAACACCGTATTACCCAACGTTTTAAGCAATGCAAGGAGATTTTTGGTAAAATCTAAAATTCCCGATTTTTTGGCAATCGTCGAAACAAACTCTTTAAATTTATCCCAGAGACCTTGGGTGATGGCTGTCGGATTTATATCATCTAATAAGTCAGAGTTACGAATAAGCGAGGGGTGGTGGGTGTACGTAAACGATTTCGTAGATTTTGACGGAAAATTTGGGGGCGGAGGGGGGCGTCGTGTCAAATTTTTCGTATCTTTGCAGTGCAAAATAGCCTCGCGATGAGGTTACAACACAAACTACTACTATATATATAATTACGTGCGAACATTAGATTATTTATGCTATTAACGATTAAAAATTGATTTTATGAAGAAACATTTACTTCGATGGAGCACGTTGTGCCTGACGCTGATGCTGACCCTGACGGGTCGGGCAGAGACCGTCAAGGCCACGTGGGACTTCACCAACAAGGATGTGGTGACCGCAGTGACTGCACTCTCGGGAAAGAGTGAGGCAGGAACCATTGATGCCGTCGAGAAGAACGGTGTGGTGCTGACCGTGAATGCCAACGGACAGACCATCCGCGACAACGGCAACAGTATTCAGACCGGTAACGGCGTCGTATTCCAGGTGCCCGTGGTGAGCACGAACGACGTGGTGAAGGTGACGGGCTACGCAGCTCCTTACTTTGCCTATTCGGTGGGCGGTACGGATGCGACGGAGGCCATCACCTCGCACAATGCTACGGCCAACGAAGTGGCCAAGGGCTATGTGGAGATAGTGAACAAGGGCCAGTACCTGATTGCCATTGAGGTGACGCAGGACACGGAAGGCCCGAAGGGTACGCCTACTGCTGAGGACGTGACGGGCACGTGGAATTTCGGCAATGCTGACTTTCAGAAAGCGCTGATGGAATTCTCGACCAAGACGGAAGCCGGCGAGGTGGAGGCCATTGAGAAGAACGGTCTGAAGATGACCGTCGAGGCCAATGGTGCTTCGTTCCGCGAGAACGGCGACAACATGCAGATCCGGAAGGGTGCCGTGCTGAAGGTGCCTGTGAAGAATGCCGGCGACCTGGTGACGGTGGTGGGCTATCCCGGATATTCGTACTATACCATTGCCGGTGGTGCTGAGATCACCAACACCAGCGACAATCCCGAGACGACCTACAAGGCCAAGCTGAGCGACGCCGCCGCAGGTTATGTGGCTGTGGAGTCGACGAACGACAATAACTACTACAAGATGATCTCCGTGGTGCAGTATGCGCCGAAGGAGAAGGTGACGCTGGACAACGAGGCTGTGACGGCTTCGTTCCCCTTCAACGAGGGTACGGAGGGCCAGAAGGCTACGTTCTCGAATGCCGACTACTTCCTGTCGAGCAAGGTCGTGGTAGGCAGCAACTGGTTCATCAAGGACAAGACCACTTACGCTGAGACTACAGAGACCCGTCTGGAGCCCATCGACCAGCATAACTCTGACCTGACGGACGCCGACGCGGTGAGCTTCCTGTTCTCGCCGAAGCCCGGCTTCACGTTTACCCCGAAGAAGGTGGGCTTCAAGGCTAACCGCTTCGGTACGGACAATGGTCTGATTGACGTCTACTGGCAGAATGCCGACGGCACGACCGTTGAGCTGGAGAAGGAAATCAGACCCGAGCGCAACAACTCGGGTGTCAACACCGTCAAGAGCTACGACATCACGGGTGCTACAGCCGGTGAGGGCCCGTGCGGACTGAAGCTGATGCTCTATAAGCTGCAGGCAAGCAAGCAGATTGGTCTGGCCGACATCGTCATCGAGGGTACGCTGAGCGGTACGGAGAAGGACGTCCCCGTGCTGGCTTCGTTCAAGGTGAACGGCAACACATATATGGTCGAGGACGTGTTCGGCGAGCAGTATGAGGCTACGCTGAAGCTGCCGAAGGCCGAGAAGATGGTGGGCAAGGAGAACCCGCTGACCGACGTGGAAGCCACGAGCGGTGAGGTAGGGGAGATCAGCTACGACGAGAAGGACAAGGCCTGCACGGTGACCATCCCGATGACCGCCGGCGAGACGCAGATGGACTACGTGCTGAACGTGGTGTTCAAGCCCGACTACACGCTGGAGTATATCGGTGTGGACGGCAGCGTGGTAGGTACGCAGACGGTGGAGGAAGACGCCGCCATCGGTGCCTTCGGTGTCGACATCGAGACGGTAGCAGCCACGAAGGACGGCTACAAGGCCCGCGGATGGTTCAAGACCGGCGTGCTGGGTGAGAAGTTCACCACCGCCGACGTGATTACCGCCAATACCAAACTATACGCTATACAAACCGAGATTGAGGTGTCGAGCACCCACAAGAAGTACATCTTCAACCTGGCTGACAAGTTCTTCTATGCCGAAGACCACGAGGCATTCAATCCTGCTGGCGAGGGCTACTACTGGCACGACGCACAGCACGGATGGGCCTTCAAGAACGGTAACACCGTCGACCTGCTGGTAGGTCCGAAGGCTGTCATCACCGTGACACTCTGCCAGTATGGCTCGGGAACCGGCATTGCCGTGAAGCAGGGCGACCAGACGCTGGCAACCCTCGCAGGTATTGCTGACGGCGACGGTGGTACGGCAGTCTACAACTACGAGGGCGAGGCTGGCACGCTGACGCTGGAGATGCAGTGTGGCGGCGAGATGTACATCCACGGTGTAAAGATTGTGAACACGCAGGATGTGAACTACGAGAGCCAGGACAACTGGTACTTCGTGAAGGCTGGCGACGCCGGCAGTCTGCTGGATGTGATTGAAGTGGTGAACGGCAAGAACGCCGAGAAGGATGCCGAGCGTGCATACATCTTCCTGCCCAACGGCACCTACGACCTGGACGCTACGGTGAAGACGGCCATTACCGGACACAACATCTCGATTATCGGACAGTCGATGGACAACACCATCATCATGAATACGCCCGACAAGTCGATAGAAGGTCTGGGCAAGGCCGACCTGTTGCAGAACAGCGGTACGAACCTGTATCTGCAGGACCTGACGCTGAAGAACGCACTGGACTACTATGCTGCCGGCAGTGCCGGACGTGCCGTAGCACTGGCTGATGCCGGTACACGTACCATTGCCAAGAATGTGCGCCTGCTGTCGTACCAGGATACCTACTACAGCTCGAACAACAAGCAGCAGACCTACTGGGAGACCAGCGACATCCACGGCACGGTGGACTTCATCTGCGGCGGTGGCGACATCCGTTTCCAGAACACCACCATCTCGCTGGAGCCTCGCGACAAGAATACCGGCAAGGGTAGCCGCACTGTTGTGGCTCCGACTACGAACACTTCGTTCGGCTATGTCTTCGACGGCTGTAAGATTGTCGACCTGGCTGAGGGTAATGGCGAATGGAACTTCGGCCGTACGTGGCAGAACACTCCGATTACCGTCTACCTGAACACCACGCTGGACGACAATGCTGCCAAGACGCTTATCAATACCCGTTGGATTGAGAAGGGTATGAACAACAAGGATCCGAAGCTCTTCGGTGAATACGGCACGAAGGACGCTGCCGGCAACGACATCACGCCCGAGAGCAACATCATCCATTCACACGGTGGTGACTTCGAGACCATCATCAATGCTGAGAAGGCTGCCGAGTTTGCCTACGATAAGATGTTCACCGACTGGGATCCCGCCCTGCTGGCTACCCAGCTCGACGCTCCTGCCGCAAAGTACGAGAACGGCGCTGTGACCTTCGGTGTGGCCGACAACGGTATGATTGGCTGTGCCATCTTCAAGAACGGCGAGTTTGCCGGTATCTCGACAAACGGCACGTTCAGCATTGCCATTGATCCCGAGAAGGACAAGCTCACCATCCGCACGGCTAACCGCATGGGTGGTCTGGGCGCCGAGGGCCACGTGGCTGGCACGACAGGCATTGAGAAAGTTGAAAGTTCAAAGTTGAAAGTTCAAAGTTACTACGACCTGCAGGGCCGTCAGGTGACGAATCCCACGAAGGGCCTGTATATCGTCAATGGCCGCAAGGTGGTGATTAAGTAAATTTTAAGCATAAAGTGTTAAGAAGGAGCGGGAAAACATGTGTTTCCCGTTCTTTTTTTGCATAAATATCGTAATCGTTTACGAAAAAAAGGATAAAGATTATTTGGCAGTATTAATAATTATTTGTACTTTTGCAGCAATTTAAGAAACTACTTTTATATAAAACAAACAAACAATTACTAACATGCAAAGAAGAAGACTACTCTTAGCCCTGTTGCTGTGCGCACTGTGGCTAACGGGCTTCGCCCAGAATGCAATCAAAGGTACCGTGAAGGACAAGAGCGGTGAACCTCTGATTGGAGTAAGCGTTACTTATGGTAACGGCCAGGGTACGGTGACCGACATTGACGGTAACTTCAGTGTCAACGCCCCCGCTGGCTCAACTATCAAGTTCTCGTATGTCGGCTACAAGTCCCAGTCAGTGAAGGGCGGTGCCAACATGAATGTCACACTCGAGGAAGACAATACGACCCTCGAGGATGTGGTTGTTATCGGTTATGGTACGATGAAGCGTCGCGACCTGACTGGTGCTGTGGCATCGGTAACGGGTGAGACGCTGGCCAAGAACCCTGTGTCGAACGTGGCTCAGGCCCTGCAGGGTCAGCTGCCTGGTGTGAGCGTCGTCTCTCAGGACGGTCGCCCTGGCGGTACCACCCAGATTCGCGTTCGTGGCGGTGGTTCTATCACGCAGTCGAACGACCCCCTGTATATCGTGGATGGTGTGCAAGTGAGCGACATCAACGACATTCCTGCCGACAACATTGAGAGCATTGATGTGCTGAAGGATGCTGCTTCGACCGCCATCTACGGTGCCCGCGGTGCCAACGGTGTTATCCTGATTACCACGAAGGGTTCGAAGGGTGACGGCAAGGCTAAGGTGAAGTACAACATGTACTACCAGATCAAGAAGTCGACCTACACTCCCGACGTGCAGAACGCCTACGACTACGTGCTGCACAACTGGAGCTATGCCAAGTCT
Organism: Prevotella sp.; assembly: GCA_015060485.1. Classification (GTDB taxonomy): domain Bacteria; phylum Bacteroidota; class Bacteroidia; order Bacteroidales; family Bacteroidaceae; genus Prevotella. The sequence continues at coordinate 5,552 of SUYI01000022.1, forward strand.
TACGGCGATGCTTACGGAGACGGTGTGGCTTCGTACTTCGGACTGGGCAGCGCTTATGGCAACCATCTGAACGACTATAGGAACGTGGGTGTTCACAACTATGTGGACGACGTGATGGAGACTGCTCACTCGTGGAACCACGACCTGTCGCTGTCGGGCGGTAACCAGAACACCAAGTACTATGCTTCTGTGAACTACGTGACCGATGAGGGTAACCGCATCAACACTGGTTTCAAGCGTTGGAATGCCAACTTCAAGATTTCTCAGAAGATCAACAAGGACCTGACCTTCGACGCTGACCTGCGTTACAGCGAGATGAAGATGGAAGGAACCCAGTTTGAGTATGCTGCCGGTAACGCCGTTTATGGCTACCGTCCCATCGACAATCCTCTTGGCAGCGGCGAGCCCTCTGACCTCGGTATGGGTAGCGCCAGCGTGGAAGACATCAGCAACCCCCTGTCGATTATCGACAACTACAGCAGCGTGACAACCCGTCAGCGCGTTCGTGGTATGGGTACTTTGACGTGGAACGTCCTGAAGGGTCTGACCGCTAAGACCGAGCTGTCGCTGAGCCGTAACTGGAGAAAGACGCAGGAGTGGGACGGCGGTAAGTCGAGCAATCCCTACAACAAGGCTTCTCTGACCAATGGCGACGGCTACGGCATCCGTTGGGCCACCACGCTGAACTATCAGGTTCAGGGCCTGGGTGAGGACCACAACCTGTCGTTCCTCGCTGGTAACGAGGTGCTGGCCAGCAAGTCGAACAGCAACACCATGACTGGTGCCGGCTTCCCCGCCGAGTTCAGCAGCGAGCGTGCTTTCGGCTTCTTCAGCATGTACAACATGGTTGACGCTTATTTGAACCAGACTCAGCAGGCTTCTGACTTCAGCAACACGATTGGTGAGCCTAAGCACACGCTGTCGTGGTTCGGTCGTGTCAACTACGACTATCTGGGCCGCTACCTGTTCACTGCTACGTTCCGTGCCGATGGTAGCTCGAACTTCGCTCCCAACAAGCACTGGGGTTACTTCCCCGCTGCCGCCTTCGCATGGCGTGTCAACGACGAGCCGTTCATGGCCAACACCAAGGACTGGCTGGACAACTTGAAGCTGCGTCTGTCGTTCGGTACCTCTGGTAACGACAATATCGACGCCAGCCTCTGGAAGGAGTACTGGGAGCCGAAGGTCGTCTGGACCAATGGCGTCCGTAAGGTGACCTTCTCGCCGGGTGCCGTACTGGCTAACCCCGACCTGAAGTGGGAGACCACCATCTCGCGTAACCTCGGTATCGACTATGGTTTCTGGAATGGTAAGCTGCGTGGTAGCATTGAGTTCTACTGGAACACCACGAAGGACATTCTGATGCGTGTGCCCGTTGCTGAGTCGACAGGTCACAGCTATCAGTACCAGAACGTCGGTGAGACCTCGAACAAGGGTATTGAATTCTCGGTATTCTACGAGATTATCCGTTCGAAGGACTTCAACCTGAGCGTCAACGCTACCTACAACTATAATAAGAATAATGTAGAGAAGGTTGTTGAGGGCGTGAATGCCGACACGAATACCAACTGGGGTTCTTCGATGAAGCGTCCGTACAACGACTACATCATCCGCGAGGGTGAGCCTGTAGGAACTATCTACGGCTACAAGTCGGCAGGTTACTATACCGTTGACGACTTCACCGTAACGGATGGCGTATGGACTCTGAAGGCCGGCGTGCCCGACATGGGTTCCAACGTTACCAACTATTCTACCGGTTATCTGAATGCATATCCCGTTCCCGAGGGCCAGGTGGCTCGTCCCGGTATGGTGAAGTTCCAGGATACCGATGGTGATGGCGCCATCACGGAAGACGACTGCCAGGTGGTGGGTCACACCATGCCTAAGCACACCGGTGGTATCAACCTGAATGCCAACTTCAAGGGCTTCGACTTCTCGGCAGGCTTCACCTATCAGATTGGTGGCGACGTATATAACGCCAATGCCATGCACTCTATGATGGGTAACAAGGATACCAGCTTCGGTTGGAACCGTCTGGCCGTCGCTTCTGATACTTGGAAGATGTACGACATCGATTCCAACGGCGATCTCTTCGCTGTGACCGATCCCAGCGCTTTGCGTAACCTGAATGCTGGTGCCAAGTATGCGCTGCCTTACTACGAGTATGGTCTTGTCAACTCTGAATTCATCGAGGATGCTTCTTATCTGCGTCTGAACACGCTGACCCTCGGATACACCATTCCGAAGCAGCTCACCAAGAAGATTGGTATCAGCAACCTGCGTGTCTACTTCACAGGTGGTAACCTGTTCTGCCTCACTGGCTACGACGGCAGTGACCCCGACGTGAACACCCGTCCCGGTGGCAACAACGGATTCCCCACTCCGAACTACGACTGGAACTCGTATCCGCGTGCCAGAACTTACACATTCGGTCTTAACGTTGCATTCTAAATCATAAGGAGGTATTAAAGATATGAAAAAGATATTATATTCAACGCTTTTCGCAGCAGCTACCCTCATGCTGGGTGTATCATGTAGCGACTATTTGGAGACTGACACGCTGTCAAAGGCCGATGCAGCCTTCGTATTCTCGACCAACGAGACGGCACGTGCCGCTCTGGAAGGTGCCTACTCTTCATGGAACGATGCTGCTCAGAATAAGGTTTTCGGTGACGGCTTGTTCTATGCTGCCGACGTGGCAGGCTCTGACATTGAGCGTCACCCCGAGAACTTCAGCAACCAGCCCGGACGTCACTATCCGGAGTGCTTCTACCAGAATGGTAACTATGCCGGCGAGTACACGCTGCTGAGCTATCAGAAGGAGAACGACACCTATGCTTCGCTCTATGCAGTCATCAACAAGGCTTGTATCGTTGTGAAGGCCATCTCCGAGTCTACCGGATTCCAGGAGATGATTGACGCCGGTGTGGAGTGCACCATGGGTCAGCTCTACGGCGAGGCTGTGGCCCTGAAGGCTACTGCCTATCGCGAGCTCATCAAGTACTTTGGTGATGTTCCCTACATCAGCGGTAATGCTACTGACCATGACGGTCTCGTAGGTCGCGACTCTATCTACGACGTCATCCTGGCTGAACTGCAGCAGGCTGCTCCCGTGATGTATCGCGTGGGTTCTATCCCCGGCATCACTGGTAAGAACTACTTCTCCCGCACTTACGTGGAAGGTCTTATCGGCCGTATCGCCCTCGAGGCTGGCGGCTACCAGACCCGTCGTGGCGATATCGCCCGTGTCGACGGTATGGGCAACGCGCTGACCTTCGAGAACATGGGTACCGAGAACAATGGTGCCACCTATGGTCGTCGTAGCGACTGGCAGGACTACTACCGTCTGGCTCAGACCTATTTCAAGGCCGTTATCGACAATCCCGGTTCTACCAAGTTTATCACTACCGACTCACGTACGCCGGCCAACCCCTATCAGATTTTCTTCCAGCAGATGCATACCGAGGACGAGAACTATGCCGACGAGAGCATCTACGAGTATGCTATCACACAGGGTGGAGGCAACGATGCACGTCCTTACTCTTTCGGCCGTCCTACCACAGGTGGTTCGAAGAACAACTATCCTTGTAAGAACTATGGTCAGGGCCGTATCAATCCTGCCTTCTACTATGGTGTGTTCGATCCTGCCGACATGCGTCGTGACGTCAGCTGCACCGTAACAGCTACCGCAGGTGCTACAGGAACAGAAATCATCCTCCCCTTCACTCCTGGCTCACAGGGTAAGGGTGGTGGTATCGCCTACAACAAGTGGGACGAGAACCGTCAGGACAAGCCTTGGGTTGCCAACCAGCGTAAGTCGGGTATCAATGGCCCGTACATGCGTATCTCTGAGATCTACCTCGGCTACGCAGAGGCTTGTGCCGCTCTGGGCGACAACAGTACCGCCCGCCAGTATCTGGACATCATCCGCAACCGTGCCTTCGGTAGCGCTGCTGCTGCCAAGACCGATGCCTTCATCGCCAAGGAGGGTTCCGTGCTGAATGCTGTCATTCAGGAGCGTGGCTTTGAGTTCGCCGGTGAGGGTGACCGCCGCTGGACACTGATCCGTACTGGTCTTATTGGTCCTAAGATTCGTGAGATCAAGGAGCTGACTGCCAAGATGTTCGCTGGCCTGAAGGCCAATGGTTCCTACACCTTCGACAACGGCAACACCATTTCTGAGTACATCTGGACGAAGTATGTCGACCTGGGTAAGGGCAAGCGCCTTGTCAACCAGTGTCCCGACGAGAACGATCCCGCTCAGTTCCCCGGCTGGCGTGGCGTGAACAACGACTGGAGTGCTTTTGGTCTGTCTATCCCCGACAACTATGCTCCCAACTTGGCCATCAAGGGTCTGTTCAAGGCTCTCACCGCTGACGAGATTGCTGCTCTGGAGGCTGACGGCTACAAGAAGACCAACTGGGCTGTTGACCTGGTGAAGGCTGAGGACGAGTACAACAAGTATCTGTTCCTCGACTATGACTACGTGAAGGCTCCTATCTATCTGTGGCCCTTCACCCCGAACGTGATGGCCAATGGTGGCTTCACCAATGGTTATGGCTTCAAGCAGGAATAAGCCGATTTCTACTGAAGGAAAAAAGTAAAAAAGTAAAAGCGAAGAGCGGAGGGCAAACAGCCTGTTCCGCTCTTCTTTTTTTTGTTTCGTTTCATTTCGTCTTGTTTTTCTTTTAGTTTTCGTAAACGATTACGAAAAAAAGATTTGTTAACTTTTGAAAATCTTATTAAATCTTTGTACCTTTGCAAACAGAATATTCTATTTTATTATTAATTTTTTAAAACTACTAATTTATGTCTGTTAAAGTTAAGAGTATTTTCCGACTGACACTCTTATGGTGTCTGCTCTTAGTGTGCGGTCAGGTTTCGGCCCAGACAACCGCTAAGGGTACGGTTACGGACGCGACGGGAGAACCCGTTATCGGCGCTACCGTAGTAGAGAAGGGCAATGCCAAGAATGCAGCAGTCACCGACTTCGACGGAAACTTCACGTTGAAGCTCCAGAAGTCGAAGACCATCGTGATCTCCTACATCGGTATGATCACGCAGGAGGTCAATGCTACAGGAGGCGATTTGAAGATTACCTTGCAGGACGACAATGCTTCGCTGGAAGAAGTCGTTGTCGTAGGTTACACCAGCAAGGCCCGTAAAGACCTGACGGGTTCTGTGGGTTCTGTCTCGGGTGCCAAACTGGCTGTGGTTCCTGTATCGTCAGCTGCTGAAGCCCTGACGGGTAAGATTGCCGGTGTGCAGGTTACGACTACCGACGGTCAGCCCGGTGCCGACATCAACATCCGCGTCCGTGGTGCAACGTCAGTGACGCAGTCCAACGACCCGTTGTTCATCGTCGACGGTTTCCAGGTGGCAAACATCAACGATATCCCTCCCTCGGATATCGCTTCTATCGACGTTCTGAAGGATGCCTCTCTGACCGCCATCTATGGTGCGAAGGGTGGTAACGGTGTTGTTATTGTCACCACAAAGAGTGCTCAGGCCGGTAAGGTACAGGTGACGTTCAACGGTCGTCTGAGCGTATCGTCGCTGACCCGCTCGATGAAGATCATGAACACCGGTCAGTTTGTTGACCTGATGTACGACCGTGCTTCGAGTAACGGTGGCGGTGCCCGCGACAGCTGGCAGAAGGCGTTCCGTGGTGACTTCGGTAACCCGAAGGACAATGCCCTGTACTACAATCAGCCCACCAGCGACTGGCAAGACGAGGTGCTGGGCAATCACCCGATGAGCTATTCGGCCAACGTCACTGTAGGCGGTGGTAACGAGTCGACTCGTTTCAACCTCTCGCTGACACAGTCGGAGGACGTCGGTATCATCCTCGGCTCTGGTGTTCGCCGTACCAATGTCAACTTCAAGTTGAATACCAAAATCACCAAGAACCTCGAGTTCACCTACAACCCCAAGCTGACTTATCGTCGCGACGAGGGTGCCGGTGGTGCCAACGTGGGTTCAGGCGGTCTGGTCGACCGTGTGCTGCGCTATCAGCCTACCAGCGGTCTGCGCGGCTGGGGTAACTACTCCATCATGGAGGACGCTGCTGATGCAGAGCGTTTCAACCTGACGAACCCCGTGACCGACATCAATACCAATACCCAGAAGAAGCACAGCTATGCCATCTCGCAGCAGTTCTCGCTGAAGTGGACGCCCATCAAGGGTCTGGTGCTCCGTTCTGAGGGTAACTACAACATCTCTTTCCGCGATACCCAGCGCTATTGGGGCTGGCTGACTTCCGAAGGCCAGAAGACTGTTCACCAGCAGATGCCAGTAGCAGCCTTGACCAAGCGTACCACTGAGTCGTACACCTGGACCAATACGGCCAGCTACGACATGAGTATCAAGGATATGCACAACCTGTCGTTCCTGCTCGGTCAGGAAATCTACAACACGCAGTATAAGGAGAACAAGCAGACTGCCCACCTTTTTGATCGCGGTATCGACGCCGAGACTGCTATCAACAATATGGCCCTGGGTCAGCCCTACGCTGCTGACACCTACACGCTGCGTTCTACGTCAAACCGTACGGCCTCGTTCTTCGGACAGGTTTCTTACAACTACGACCACAAGTACCTGCTTTCAGCTACGTTCCGTGCCGACGGTAGCTCGAAGTTCGCTCCCGGCAACCAGTGGGGTTACTTCCCCTCAGTCAGTGGTGCATGGGTTGTCAACCGCGAGAAGTTCCTGAAGGACGTGAAGTGGATTGACCAGTTGAAGATTCGTGCCGCTTTCGGTCTGGCTGGTAACAACAACATCAGCGACGACCTGTGGCGATTCCTCTATACCTCGAGCAACTCGGGCGGTCCTGAGTTCGCTTCTACTACAGCAGCCAATGGCGAGCTGTATTACAGCACTCCGGGCAACTATCCTAACAAGGACATCAAGTGGGAGACCACCGTCACCCGCAACTTGGCAGCAGATATCTCGCTGTTCGGCGGACGTATCACCATCACACCGGAAATCTACTGGAACACCACCCGCGACCTGCTCTATCAGTCGCCTATCCCCGGTGTATCGGGTTACAGCAAGCAGATGCAGAACATCGGTAAGGTGAACAACAACGGTTGGGAATTGACCGTCAATGGTGACATCCTGCGCGGTAAGGACTACGTGCTGAGTGCCAACTTCACGCTGGGTCACAACAAGATGACCATCAAGGAGCTGAACGCTACCGACACCCGCATCTTCAACTACGCTGGTGCATGGAAGTCCAGCGACGAGAACGACTACCTGCTGGAGGTAGGTGGCGAGCTTGGTCTGATGTACGGCTACGTCTACGACGGCCTCTATACTTGGGACGAGTTCCTGTATCCTACCACATCGACCTACGCTGCCAATCCGAAGGGTAAGGGCGTCGTCAACGGCATTCTCGTTGGCGGTACCATCACCGACGGTTACGAGGGCAACTCGGGTAACGGTGTGCTGGGTGGCTCGCACTCAGGCTATTCTACCATGCCTGGTAAGATCAAGATCAAGGATTTGAACGGCGACGGACAGATCGACCAGAACGACAAGACCGTCATCGGACGCACCACGCCGAAGTGGCAGGGTGGTTTCGGTATCAGTGGTCAGTGGAAGGACTTCGACTTCGTCGCCAACTTCACCTATATGCTCGACTTCGACGTCTACAACGCTACGGCTTACGCATTGTCAAGCATGTCGAGCAGCCAGAACAACTTCACCAACGTTTATTCGAAGTTTGCTGACGGCCGCTGGCGCTACAGTGCTCCCGACGGATTTACCGACCTGAGCGGACACGACATCACCGGTGAGTCGCTCTACAAGAATGGTAACCTCGACGGTATGCCCGGTCTGTATAAGGACATGAATGCCAACGTCAACAAGTGGAACCCCGCCGACCTGGTCACCAACATCATGCTCGACGCCTTTGTCGAGGACGGCTCATTCATCCGTTGCTCTGACATTACCCTCGGCTACACCTTGCCGAAGAGCGTTATCAAGAAGATTTATTTAAATAAGGTACGCGCGTATGTATCTGTTTCCAATCTCTTCATCCTGACCAAGTATTCTGGTTACGATCCTGAGGTCGACGTACAGTCGGGTCTGACTCCTTCAATGGACTACAACCGCTATCCGCGTGCACGTACATTCTCTTGTGGTGTCAACGTTACGTTCTAATTGATTAATTGAAAATAGAAAACGATATGAAACTTAATAAGATATTTATCAGTGGACTGGCCATGCTGGCGTTGACTTCGTGCAACGACTACTTAGAGGTTGACCCTGCCACCAATGTGGCAAGCACCGAATTGGTGTTCGGCTCTGAGGGTGAGACACGTACCGCCCTGTATGGCGTCTATGCAAAGGTTTGCTCCGACAACCTGTTCGGTGGCAGACTGTATAATGATTTCCAGCTGAACAGCGACGTTGACTTCTATGCCAACTCGAACGAAGCTGCTGCAGGCAATCAGCCCCGTCGTTTCGACGTGCGTTCCGACGCCAGCAACGTGGAAACACTTTGGAACAACCTCTATTCAGCTGTCGAGACAGCCAACGAGTTCATTTTCAACTTGCAGAACAGCAGCATCTATGCCGAGGAGACCGAGGATGCTGCCTTGGAGGCTGCCGACGGTACCATCAGCACCATTCAGGTGCCTAAGGTGACCAGTCTGACCCACATGATGGGTGAGGCCAAGGTGATGCGTGCTATGTTCTATCACGAGCTCTTGAGCTACTGGGGCGACATCCCCTTCACGCTGAAGTCGACTTATGAGACTGACAACCTGAATCCGGACATCACACCGCGTCAGGAGGTGAGCGACGCTCTGATTGCCGACTTGCAGCATGCTGCCGAGTACATGTATTCCGACCAGGATGGTAAGGTGGCTGCTCCCGAGCGTATCACCAAGGAGGCTGCCTATGCCATGATTGCCCGTCTGGCTCTGCAGGCTGGCGGCTATTCGCTGAACCACGACGCCGGCGATGCTTCAGGTTACAAGATGACCCGTCCGTCGAACTATCGCGAGTATTACGAGTTAGCCCGTGCGTACACGAAGCAGATCATTGATGCCGGTGGCCACTCGCTGAATAAGGACTACCGCGATGTGTTTATCGACGAGTGTAACTTCGTGGCTTCTACTGGCGACGACCCCATCTTCGAGATTCCCTTTGCCAAGGAGACCAACAGCAACTGGGGCTATGCTCAGGGACCGACGAACGGTGTCGACACCGGTGTGGAGACCGACTATTCTAACTCCGCTTGGGGTGCTACCAGCGGTGGTGTCCGTACGACAGCTTTCTACGGCTATTCGTTCGACAGCCTTGACGTGCGCCGCGACTACATCTGTGGTCTGTGGTACTATTCGAATCAGGGCCTGCCCACCATTCGCCTCGACTATGCTATGCACAACAACAAGTGGTCGAAGCTGTGGAACACCAACGGTCTGGGCAAGACGACCACGGGTGCTACCGGTATCAACTTCGCCTACATCCGCTATGCCGACGTGCTGCTGATGTTTGCTGAGGCTGAGAACGAGCTTAACGGTCCTACCGCTGAGGCCCAGGAGGCACTGAAGGTGGTTCGCCGCCGTGCGTTTGCTCCTGAGAACCGTGCCGAAAAGGTTGACAACTATGTGGCTGCCGCTACTTCGAAGGAAGACTTCCTGAAGCTGGTGCTCGACGAGCGCAAGTGGGAGTTTGCTGGTGAGAACATGCGTTGGAAGGACCTCGTCCGCAACAATATGTATGCTGAGAAGGTGTTCTTTACCTTCCTCGATTACTATGCAGTAACTGAGGCTATGGCCGGTACTTCTTCCTATATCGATTTGGTTGAGAATTACGACAAGGTGCCTTACAGCGAGGTATTCGTACAGAGCCTGTACTCTATCCTCGTCAAGAACTACGCAAACCCCAACTTCCCCAACCGAGGACTCTACATGTTCTATGTGGCCAATCCTTACAATGGTACGTTGCGTAACCCCACGGGTACCGCTCCTGCCAAGTATTTCGAGGACAACGGCTTGGACGACATCTACGAGGCTGTCTCTCAGAAGACCATTACAGGTCTGTCGACTTCTTCCTCTTCAGTGGCTTGGACGACTACCACGTTGGCATGGTCTAACGACGACGGTACGCCCAAGAACCAGGTGGTCTACTCGCTCTATGGCTATATCCGCATCAATCAGGCCGGCAACATTGTTGTCGTGAACAACGGTGCTGCCCAGCCGTTCAGCATCAATCCGGATGATGCTCAGGCTAACATCAGCCGTCTGCCTGCTGTGCGCTATCTGCTGCCTATTCCTGACGAGGCTATTGCCCGTTCGGGTGGTGTCTATAAGAACTACTATGGTTATTAATTGATAATTGATAATTGAAAATTGAAAGTTAATATGAAAAAGATATTATTATTATCACTGGCCCTGTTGACGACACTGTCCTTCTACTCTTGTAAGGACAATGACGACGTCAGCGTACCTGAGAGTGCCGCCGATGGTCGCCTGTTCCGTCCGATGTTCCGCAACGACAACAGCACCAACAAGGGCTCGAACGACCCCTACAACACGGTTATCACCGACTACAATACCGCCAACCTGTATTGGTATGTCGTTGACGACGCAGTAGGTTATGAGATTATGTGGACCACTCCTGTGGCTTATGTCGCAGATGGTGAGACTGGTTGGAAACAGACCATGAATAACGAAGAGGGCAAGTCGCTTGTAGGCCATGTGGTTATTGCTGACAAGAACCGCTACAACCTCATCATCGAGAATCTGAACTACCAGTCCGTCTATCGTTTCGCCATCCGTGCGCTCCACTCGTTCAATCCCTCCGGCTATCAGCTGTGGAACGGCGAGAGCGGCGTCTACGATGTGCTGGACACTCCCGATGCCGACTGGAAGAACGACCCGAAGAACTCGCTGTGGCACGGCATGGGTAACCTCCGTGAGTGGGCCGACTACGTAGCCCTCGAGACCAGCGCCCGCGACTGGGTGCCCTTCGTGATTCAGGTGTCCGACATCACCAAGACCTCGATGAAGGTGACGCTCAACCGCAACATTGCTACCTATAAGGATGCCGAGAAGGACAAGTTCCGTCAGTATTGGCACTTCAAGGATGCTGACAAGAACATCCTCGCTGTCGACTATCTGACCTTCGAGCCCAATGCCAGCACGCCTAATGCCACCGTTCCGGCTCAGTTTGTCAAGTACGACATTCCTGAGTCCGCATGGAACGAGGCCGGCATTGCCGAGATTGTCGTCGAGGGACTCTCTGAGAACTCTGCCTATAACATCAATGTGTGGGACAAGGAAATTCCTCTGGCTATCGACGCTTGCTTCAACACCACGATGAAGCGCACCAAGGGTGACCCCGCTGCTCCCATTCTGGTGAAGCACGAGGTTTGGGCTAACGATACGATGGGTACTGATCCTGCTACTTGGAATATCTATGATATCTCGCAGTATCAGGCTTGCAAGCTTGATCAGGTGCTGAATGACTACTGTGCAAGTAGCGTGTCGGCCGAGAACCAGGTGTTCTATCTGGAAGGCGGCAAGACCTACTTCGTCAGCAGCAACGTACAGATTTATAAGGGCTTGACCATTCAGACCAATCCTGCCGACCTCGCTGCCGGCAAGGGACGCGCCAAGTTCTACCTGAGCGGTATGACCAAGACCGGTAGCTCGGTGAACAGCTGTAACTTCATGCTGGGCCGTCAGCCAGTAGCCGGTGAGAATGCCTCTATCACGCTCGACATCGACTCCGTCCGCTTCATGGACCTCGACGTCAACGTGCCGCAGGCCACCAACTACGGACATGCTCAGGAGGGTATCGGCGGTGCCGTCGGTAACTACTTTATGAACATGTACTCCAACGGTATGGGTATCAACGTCACCACGCTCGAGTGGCGCAACTGCTCGTTCCAGGGTCTCATCCGCGGATTCTTCCGTATCCAGGGCTCTAACGACTTCTATATCCATCACATCCGCCTCATAGGCTGCGACTTCTACAACTGCGGATACTATGCACAGACGGGTGGTGACTATGCCTACATCTTTGGCGACCATAACGGTAAGGAGAAATCGAACATTCTGGAGGATGTCGAAGTCAGCGACTGCGTATTCTACAACAACCCGAAGCGTTCCGTTGTTACCGACAACAACCGTAACCTGGTTTGGGACGAGAGCGTACGCTGGCACATCAACCTGCACCATAACACGTTCGTCAACTTCTGTACCGTGGCCAACAACCCGATTCTGAACACCCGTTACAATCCCGGCGGATCGGTACTTGAGTTCCACGACAACGTCGTCATCCTCACCAAGGATGCTAACGACAAGAACCGCCTCATGAACGGTGCCGGTTGGGACACCCGTAACATCCAGGGTGGTGACGGAAGCGGACAGGTGACCTTCAACATCTACAACAACTGGACCACCAACGACGAGGAGTATCTCAGCAACGGCCAGCCCTTCTTGGCCAATGCCTTCGATGCTACGTCGAATGCACCCGGTAAGTTCATCAAGGGCGGCGAGGGTATCTATCCTCACGGAACAGAGGAACTCACCGTGCATCTTGACAACACGCTGCGTGCTACCGACCTGATGCAGGATCCTAATCCGAAATACTTCATCGGTGAGACGCCTACCGGTAAGGACTACCATACCGATAACGGTATCGACGGACTCTACTACAAGCAGAACGACATCGTGTTCAACTCTGCCATCTACAAGAGCGGTGCCGGTTGCCAGCGTCTGCTGAAGGGAAAGTAACGATAAAGGTAAAAAAGTAAAAAGGTTAAAAAGTAAATAACTATGAAGATTTATAAATTTGTAACTGTACTGGTGGCTGTTCTGGCCATGTCGGCTACGTTCTTCAGCTGCAATAGGGACAACGACATCACGGGCAATCCTATGGCCAACCACACCCAGGGCGACAAGCAGGACTATTGGATTGACTTCACACTGTCCAATCCCGGCTCGCTCTCTGCCGCTGCACAGGCCCGTTTCGTCGAGCTCAAGGATACCACCATCTATGGTGAGAAGCTTATCAAGGTCATCGAGCACCCCATGTATGTAGAGCTCGACTATGCCATGAACAGCTTCAACAAGGTGGCTGCCCTGTCGAACGAGGAGAACGACATCGTGCAGAAGGTCATGATTCCTACATTCTGTGTTGACACTGTCGGTGGTGTATGCCATAACGATTTTGAAGTTAAAATGACTTTGTCAAAAGACAGTATGCGGACTGAACTGGCTACTTACACTTGGAGTGCCAAGACTGCTTTCGACGGACCTGCTATGATTGCTGCCAACAGCAATAAATAGCTTTTATTTAAAAATAATCAAGGAGTGTGGACACTGCAATAGTGTCCACACTTTTTTTCTCCGGACGGAATTTTTTTTTCGTCCGACAGAATTTTTATTTCGTCCGACGGAATTTTTTTTTCGTCCGACGGAATTTTTTTTTTCGTCCGACGGAACAAAAGAAACATAAAAATTATGAATTATGCATTATGCATTATGAATTATTTTGTATCTTTGCAAACTGAAAACCTAACAAAAAGGGATTATGAACAGAAACAGACTTCATCTTTTGACTCTGGTAATAATGGTCACCGCCACCATATTCCTGTCAGGATGCGGAAGAAATACCAAAGAACAAGAAAGACAGCGCAGGGAAGCAGAAGACATGGTCTATGCGGCCTATCTCGACAAGGACTACCCACGTATCATAGAACTGGTGGACAGTTTCAAGCCGCAGGGATGTTTTTCCGAAGGTAAAGCCTGCTACTGGCTGGGCTACGCCTATGACCGTATGATGCAGAAACGCATGGCCGAACTGTACTGGAAGACGGGTATCGCCGCTGTAGAGAACTCTACTGACGACGAGGACGTGCGGGTGTATGCCGGCATTACCAACCGCCTGACGGGCCTTTTGAGTACATGGACTGAATTCGAAGCCGCCCTGAAAGTGGCCATACCCGCTACAGAAAGGCTAAAAAGCCTGGGACGCGACACGACCAGCGAATACACCAACATGCTCATCTATATCGGCTGTAGTCAGAGCCGTCTGGGATTGAGTGATGACAAGACCGACAATCGTCTGGAAGAGGCTTATCGCGCCCATCTGAACAACATCAATAATCATCCTGATGCGATCAACTACCGCGATGCTATCGTGGGCGTGATTAACATCAGCTACAACTATCTGGAAATAGCCGACTATAAGAAGGCTGTATTATGGCTTGAGCGCCTGAACCAGTTGATCGACGGATATGAGAAGCAGGCTGACGCGCGACCTGACTATAGCAACAAACAGCGGGCACGCTACAACATCTATTTAGCCAGAGCCTTAGAGGGTATGGGGCGCAAGGACGAAGCCGCCGAGGCCTACAGGCTGTTTTGCCAGACGGATTTCTTCCAGACGGCAGAAGGCAAGATACTGGCCAGCGACTATCTGCGACTGGCAGGACGTTGGCAGGATGCTGCCGACAACTTCGGAAGCCTGGATGAAATGATGAAAGAGTTCGGCACCAGCTATTCGTTGGAGAACATACAGAAAATGCTCCTAAAGAAGTATGAAGTCAATAAGAAGGCCGGACGAATCGACACGGCCCGTGCCGTGAGCTTAAGTATCACCGAACGGCTCGACTCGGCCATCACCCTCTCGCGCATCGCCGAAGCCCGTGAAGAGGCGGCTGTACACCAGAAGGAACTGGAGATGACAGCCGAGAATGAGCGTTACGTTCGCCAGCGCCACATCGGACGAGTGATTGGTATGGCGGCAACCATTCTGTTCCTCCTCGTCTACATCATCGTGCGCCACCGCATGGGAGTCCGTCTGAGAAAGGCCCACAACGACCTGAAGACAGCCTACGACCAGCTCGAAGAGACCACCAGCGCCAAGGAGCGCATGGAGAGTGAGCTGCGCATTGCCCGCGACATACAGATGTCGATGCTGCCCAGCGTGTTCCCCAACGTAGAGGGTCTCGATATGTATGCCTCGATGACACCCGCCAAGGAGGTGGGTGGCGACCTGTACAACTTCCTCTGGAAAGGCGACATGCTCTATTTCTGCATCGGCGATGTCAGTGGCAAGGGTGTGCCCGCATCGCTCTTCATGACACTGGCCACGCGCGGATTCCTGACCCTGGCTTCGACAGGGAGAAAACCTGCCGAGATAGCCACCCGCATGAATGCTGAACTATCGACCAACAACGAGATGGGCATGTTTGTCACCATGTTCATCTGCATGTACGACCTAAAACAAGGACGGATAGAGTATTGCAATGCCGGGCACAATCCTCCCGTCATCGGCAATGCCGAGGGGCAATACGCCTTCCTCGATGTCAAGGAGGCCAATGCCCCTATCGGACTATGGCCCGACCTGGAATATGTAGGCGAAGAGATGGACTTGCCCAGCGGCGGTATAATGCTGCTCTACACCGACGGCCTGAACGAAGCCGAGAACCGCCAGCAGGAACAGTATGGCGAAGACCGTATCATCCAGTTGATGACGTCGTACGCTTCTCTAAGTATGCGCGACATCATCGAGGCCCTCAAGGCCGACACCGACCAGTTCCGCGACGGCGCCGAGCAGAACGACGACCTTACCATGCTCGCCTTCCGCATCACAAACAGACAATAGTTTGTCTTCTTCCTGCCATTTTACAGGTAGTGGAAAAAGCATTCAGGGTCAGCAAAGGGAATCTGGAGATGCGCCCCATATTCCACTTCACAGAACGGAGGATAGAGGCACACATCTGTATCTGCTTCGTGGCATACAAGGTTTATAAGGAACTGGAACGCGTCATCAGACATGCCGGCATTGCCATGAGTGTGGACAATGTCCTGGATATTGCCAAGACCATCATCACCATCGATGTCAGGACAGATGGAGTGCATGGGGTGTCAAAGCGAACGCTGTTTCTCACGGAAGAGCAGAAAGCCATCAAGCAATTGTTCGAAATGGATACCACAAAAGGTGATTAGGGTGACGCATCGACGAAGTCAGGAGAATTTTTATCGCAGCCGCTTCGTAAACCTTTGCGTGCTTTTTAAGTGATAAAAACGTTAAATATTTGGTGGTTTTACTGGAAATGTGTAATTTTGCACCGTGTTATTATGCACAAAACGAATACGAAGATATTTTTTTACTAACAATTTAACAAAAACATTTAAAGCGTATGAAGAAAATTTTTACTCTTATTGCAGTAGCCGCAATGGCTCTGACCGCTAATGCCCAGGGCAAGTATGCTATGGAAGAGGGCGAGACTATCGCTGCAGGTACACAGCCCGCTAAGGACAAGCGCGTAGCAACTTGTAAGCTGGTATTCGGTGAAGGTGGTGATGATTTCAAGGCTGCCGTTGCTGACGCAAGCGTAGAGGGTTACACCGCTTACACTCCTGGTAATGGTACAAATGGTAACAAGGAGAATGGTACGTTCTATCTGCTGACTCCTACTATCGATGGTAACATCACCGTTGCTGTTGTGCTGAATGCCGACAAGGCCTTTTATATTGAGGAAGATGGTACCGCTCTGGAGAATTTCAATGGTATCAAAGTCGACGAGAAGTACTATGGTACCTACACTTTCAACGTCAAGGCCAACAAGACCTACAAGGTTTACTGCGCTGGTTCTAAGCTCGGCTTCTATGGCTTCGAGCTGAAGGAAGGCAGTGCAACTGGCATCAAGGCTGTGAAGGCTGAGAACGCTAACGCTGCCGCTTACAACCTCGCTGGACAGAAGGTCGCTGAGAACTACAAGGGTGTAGTCATCAAGGACGGTAAAAAGATGATTCAGAAGTAATCAGACTTCAGGTAACAAAGACTAAAAGGCGAATCATTGCGATTCGCCTTTTTTTATTTAAATAAATCCTAATTTATTTTGCATTTTGCTCACTTTTTCGTACCTTCGCAGGCATGAACGAAACGAAATGGTGTGAGAGTGTTATTCTGGTCGATGCAGACTACGTCGACAAGGTGGCATTTGACTTGATAGTGAATTTTGAACGCATGATAGGTCGGCGGATTCCTCAGGCCGATATGGCGCAGTGGCTGGAGTGCGTGGCGCTGGACGGCGGCCTGCGCCCAGCGGACGATGAGCAGAAGATGGACCGTCGGCAGATTCAGGTCGTGTTGCTGCACAAGCAGTCGAAAATGGACAATTTCACGCCAGGCAGTTTCGCTGAACTGGACGGCAAGGCGTTTACGGGCAGGCTGGGGGAGTTTCTGCTGAGCTGTGTGCCCGTAGAGGAGCTGACGACGATGGACGACCTGTTTGTGGACTCGATGCAGATCATAGCGAATGCCGAGGAGGTAAGGTGGCTGATTGTGGTGCCGAATGCGGAACAGATATATAATAAGGTTCGCGAAGGCTTGCGCCATGCTGATCCCGACAAGCACGTGACGGTGCTGGCGATGCAGCCCATGGAGGGCGGAAACTTCCGACAGGAGATTCTGGGCTATTCGCTGATGGCAGCGCTGGGCATCCGCTCGGATGAACTGACAGAGGTAAGTAATAAATCGTAAATTATCAAATATGAGTAGAGTTTTAATGATTGGCGCCGGTGGCGTCGCAACGGTAGCAGCGTTCAAGATAGCTCAGAATGCTGACGTGTTTACGGAGTTTATGATTGCCAGCCGCCGCAAGGCCAAGTGCGATGCAATCGTTGAGGCAATTCGAAAGAAAGGTCTCTTAGCAGATGATTCTTCAAATCTCAAATCTCAAACCTCAAAACTCAAAACAATCCGCACGGCACAGGTGGACGCTGACGATGTGGAGCAGCTGAAGGCGCTGTTCAATGACTACAAGCCCGAACTGGTTGTCAACCTCGCTCTGCCTTATCAGGACCTGACGATTATGGACGCCTGTCTAGCCTGTGGCTGCTCGTATCTGGACACGGCGAACTACGAGCCGAAGGACGAGGCTCACTTCGAGTATTCGTGGCAGTGGGCCTACCGCGAGCGTTTCGAGCAGGCCGGTCTGACGGCCATTCTGGGCTGCGGTTTCGACCCGGGTGTGACGAGCATCTATACGGCCTACGCCGCCAAGCACCACTTTAAGGAGATTCAGTATCTGGACATCGTTGACTGTAATGCCGGCGACCACCATAAGGCTTTTGCCACGAATTTCAACCCCGAGATCAACATCCGCGAGATTACGCAGAAGGGCCTCTACTGGGAGAATGGCCAGTGGGTGGAGACGGAGCCCCTGGAGATTCACAAGGACCTGACGTATCCGAACATCGGTCCGCGCGACAGCTATCTGCTGCACCACGAGGAGATTGAGTCGCTGGTCATTAACTATCCGACCATCAAGCGGGCACGCTTCTGGATGACCTTCGGACAGCAGTACCTGAAGCATCTGGAGGTGATTCAGAACATCGGCATGAGCCGCATCGACGAAGTAGAATACGAAGCACCTCTGGCAGACGGCAGCGGTGTGGCGAGGGTGAAAATCGTGCCCCTGCAGTTCCTGAAGGCCGTGCTGCCTAACCCGCAGGACCTGGGCGAGAACTACGAGGGCGAGACCTCTATCGGTTGTCGCATTCGCGGTATCGGTGGCGACGGCCGTGAGCATACCTATTACGTTTATAACAACTGTTCGCACCGTGCGGCCTACGAGGAGACGGGCATGCAGGGTGTGTCGTACACCACGGGCGTGCCGGCCATGATTGGTGCGATGATGTTCTGCAAGGGTCTGTGGAAGAAGCCGGGCGTACACAACGTCGAGGAGTTCGACCCCGATCCATTTATGGAGCAGCTGAACAAGCAGGGCCTGCCTTGGCACGAGATTCACGACGGCGATTTGGAATTATAATCCCGTTATATCGTTAAACGGTTATAACGTCATAACAAAAAAGACAATGAAACGAACGCTGATAGGCTTGACGGCACTGCTGACAATGGTTGTCTGCTGGGCTCAGGAGACGAAGGTGGAGTTCTTCGCCCCCGGCATTGTACACGTCGTAAAAGGTACGGCGACGAAGAGTCTGGTGGTGACAGCCAAGCCCGAAGAGGTGGCCGTCACGAAGTTCGGGAATACGTGGAAGAGCAGTGAGCTGACGGTGAAACAGGACGCACAGGGCAACCTGACGTTCCTGACGGCGAAGGGTAGGGTGTTGCTGAAGGAAAAGAGTTGCGCATTTGGAACTGTCAAATCTCGAACCTCAAACCTCAAATCTCAAATCCAACAGGTCTTTACCCTCGACAAGGACGAGGCCATCTACGGTCTGGGAACCATCCAGAACGGCAAGATGAACCGCAGAGGCGAGCACAAGCGCATGGAGCAGTCGAACCTGGAGGACTTCCAGAACGTGCTGCAGTCAATCAAGGGCTGGGGCCTGTATTGGGAGAACTATTCACCCACGCAGTTTGACGACGGTCCCGAGGGCATGTCCTTCACTTCTGAGGTTGGCCAGGGCGTGGACTATTACTTCATGTATGGCGGCAGTGCCGACGGCGTGATTGCCCAGATGCGATGGCTGACGGGCGACGTGCCGATGTTCCCGCTGTGGACCTACGGCTTCTGGCAGTCGAAGGAGCGCTATAAGACCGCTGCCGAGACGGAGGGCATCGTCGACAAGTACCGCGAGCTGCAGGTGCCGCTGGACGGCATCATCCAGGACTGGCAGTACTGGGGCTCGAACTACCTGTGGAACGCGATGGACTTCCTGTCGGAGGACTTTGCGACCGGCAAGCAGCTGATTGAGAACGTACACCGGAAGCACGCCCATTTCATGATTTCAATCTGGGCCAGCTTCGGTCCGATGACACAGCAGTTCCGCGAATTGGACAAGCAGGGGCTGTTGATGCCTTTTGAGACGTGGCCCCAGAGCGGCATCTCGCACGTCTGGCCCCCGATGAAGGACTATCCCTCGGGCGTGAAGGTCTATGATGCATTCAGTCCCGTGGCCCGCGACATCTATTGGAAATATCTGCGGAAGCTTTATGACTATGGCACGGATGCCTGGTGGATGGATTCTACCGATCCGGACTGCTTCTATCCCACCGAGGACGACTACAATCATAAGGTGTATGGCGGCACGTGGCGTTCGCAGCGTAATGCTTTCCCGCTGGAGACGGTACGCGGCGTTTACGAGAAGCAGCGTGCAGAGTATTCTCTCACCTCTAATCCCTCACCCCTCACCTCTAAAAGAGTCTTCATCATGACGCGTTCGTCGTATGCCGGACAGCAGCACTACGGTTCGAACATGTGGAGCGGCGACGTGAACTCGTCGTGGGATATGCTGCGCAAGCAGGTGCCTGCCGGACTGAGCTTTACGCTGACGGGCAACCCTAACTTCAATACCGACATCGGTGGATTCTTCTGTAATTCCTACAATACGATGGGACGGGCTTCTGCCCCGCGCAATCCTCAGTTCCAGGAGCTGTATGTGCGCTGGATGCAGTACGGGCTGTTCTGCCCGGTGTTCCGCAGTCATGGTGCCGATGCACCCCGCGAGATATGGCAGTTCGGCAAGAAGGGCGAGCCCGTGTACGACGCCATTGAGGAGGCCATCCGTCTGCGCTATCGCCTTATACCTTATTTATATAGTACCGCCTGGCAGGTGACGTCGAACAACGACAGCTATATGCGTCCGCTGTTTGCCGACTTCGCCAGCGACAAGCGAGTGTGGAACATGACCGACGAGTTTATGTTCGGTCGCAGCATCCTGGCTTGTCCCATTGTCGACCCGCAGTATACGGAAGAGAAAATTATCCGTACGGATGCCATGACTGGCTGGGACAGGCAATCTGTGTCCGACGGTTCTGCCGTCGGAACCATCGATTGGATGGCGACGAAGACGGCAACGAAATACCTGCCGAAGGGTGCTGAATGGTATGACTTCTGGACGGGCAAGCGATATAAGGGTGGACAGATGGTGACGCTGGAAACGCAGCTGAACCGTGTGCCGATGTTTGTCCGTGCGGGTAGCATCGTGCCTATGGGGCCCGTGATGCAATACGTGGGCGAGAAGACGTGGGACGAACTGGAACTGCGTGTCTATCCCGGTGCTGACGGTTCATTCATCCTGTATGAGGACGAAGGCGACAGCTATCGTTACGAGAAGGGTATATATAGCGTCATTCCGATGCAGTGGCACAACGGCAGCAGGACGCTGACCATCGGCAGTCGCCAAGGTCAGTTCCCCGGCATGCTCACTACGCGCCGTTTTGTGGTGGTGCTGCCCGATGGCAGTCGGCAGACGGTGACGTATGAGGGGCAGACGATAACATGTAAACTATAGCAAATTAACAATAAAAACATTATGGCAAAGAAAGAAGAAAAAGAGAATTTGTCTCCACAGGAGCAAAAAATGAAAGCCTTACAGAATGCGCTGGCTCAGATTGAGAAGAGCTTCGGCAAGGGTAGCATTATGAAGATGGGCGACGAGAAAATTGAGAATATCGAGGTGATTCCTACGGGCTCGATAGGTCTGAATGCCGCACTGGGTGTGGGCGGTTACCCTAAGGGCCGCATCATCGAGATCTATGGTCCCGAGTCGTCGGGTAAAACCACACTGGCTATTCACGCCATTGCCGAGTGTCAGAAGGCCGGCGGCGTTGCGGCCTTCATCGACGCTGAGCATGCCTTCGACCGCTTCTATGCCGAGAAGCTGGGTGTGGATATCGCCAATCTGTATATCTCTCAGCCCGACAATGGTGAGCAGGCATTGGAGATTGCCGACCAGCTGATTCGTTCCTCGGCAGTCGACATTTTGGTCGTTGACTCTGTAGCCGCATTGACTCCCAAGGCTGAAATCGAGGGTGACATGGGTGAAAACAAGGTTGGTCTGCATGCCCGTCTGATGAGTCAGGCCCTGCGTAAACTGACCGGTACCATTTCGAAGACCAAGACAACCTGTATCTTCATCAACCAGCTGCGCGAGAAGATTGGTGTGATGTTTGGCAATCCCGAGACCACGACGGGTGGTAATGCGCTGAAGTTCTATGCTTCTGTCCGTATTGACGTTCGTAAGTCAACTACGCCCATCAAGGACGGTGAGACCGCCATTGGCAGCCAGGTGAAGGTGAAGGTTGTGAAGAACAAGGTTGCTCCTCCCTTCCGCAGAGCCGAGTTTGAAATTATGTATGGCGAGGGTATCTCGAAGGTTGGAGAAATCGTGAGCTTGGGTGTTGAGTACAACATCATCAAGAAGAGCGGTTCGTGGTTCTCGTATGGCGATACCAAGCTGGGGCAGGGTGATGCCGCAGTGAAGGAGTTGCTGAAGGACAATCCCGAGTTGTGTGACGAGATTGAAGCCAAGATCATGGAGAAGATTGCCGAGAATAACCAGTAACCGCAATCGCACAGATAAAAAGGAAAGGGCCGCAAAATTTGCGACCCTTTCTCTTATCTCTTATCTCTTACCACTTTCCACTTATTGTATCGGTGTGGCGTTGCCCGTCAGGCGGCGTGTGCCGTTACCCGTCAGGCGCTGGCTGCCGGCACTCTGTTCGGTCATTCTACGCTGCTTGGTAGCACCACCGTTTCCTGCGGAACGGGCACCGGCCTTCTTGACGATGCCGTCCTTGGTGAATTGAACAACCAGCACGCTGTTGGAACGCGGATACCACCACTCGGTCACGCCGTCGCTGGTGGTCAGCTTGTTGGTGCTTTCGCCCACAGCCATCTCAACCTCTTCCATCGTCATGCCGGGAATGACACGGCCTTCGCGGATAGCGGTACGCGTCTCGAGGGTGGTGTTGCGGGATGTACCTTCACCCATGCCGAAGAGATAGCCGAAATAGTCCTCGCGGGGGCCGCGGTTATCCTCGTTGAAGGTGATGTCCTTATAGTAGATACGTCGTGTCTCCACTTCGCGCAGTGTCAGCGTGTAGTAGCCTTCCTGATTCTTGTTTCTGTTGATTTCGTCGATGATGAAACCAGTGAAGCGTGGCACCTTCACGTCGCGCTCTTTACCGGCACCCTTACTGCTCATGGCAGTAGCATACTTGTTGTGGACGGTCTGGTTCAGGTAGGTCTTGTAGTCCTTCGACACCTCCATCTCGCCACCGGTGAACTCGAACGAGCCCTCGAAGAGGAATTTGGCGTTGTCGACGTCGAACTCGTCATCACGCATGCCGCTATTGGTCTTCGACATAGCCACATTCTGATAGAACTGGTCGCCATTCTCGTCCTCGACGATAATCTTGACAGGGAATGCACGGGTGCCCACGCCGATGGCCTTGACGGTGACCAGCTTGTTCTTCGGGTATTTCACCTCCTGGAATCCGTCGCCGTCGTACTCAGTATCAATGCGGAAGAACTGGGTACGTGTGATGAGTGTCTGATCCATCAGCAGCTCACGGGCCTTGTCGACATCACCGAGATAGGCTAGGGTGGGGACACCCATCTTGCCGTAGCAATAGTCGTCGAACGTGCCGCTGGGCAGCTCGTAGTAGTAGCTCTTCTTGTCGGTCTCGCAATAGAAATTGACGTGGACGCGGCCGTTTGACATATCCTCATGGCCCTTGTAGACCATGATGTGGTGGCGCAGACGGCCGCTGCTGACCTCCTTGTTGGTGGCCATGTCGCGGAAGGTGTTGACCAAAAGGTCGTACTTCTCGGGAATCACCATGAACCGCATGCCCTCCTTCCAGTCGCACATACTGTAGAAACGGAAGTTCTTACCCATAAAGTCCTTTGGCTCGGCGTCTTCGGCAACGACGTCGTCTGCCGAGACTGCAACGGCGACAGCAGTCTTCTTTACATTCTTCGTTTTCACGATGTAATCCGTGTCCTGAGCCATAGCAGTAGTCATGGCAACAGCCATACCTGCCAACAAAATCATTCTTTTCATCATGATGTCTTTTTGTCTAATATCGATATTCTGCCGACAAAGATACAAATAATTTTTCTAACTTGTGCCAAAATGTCATTATATTCTTCAATTTTTTTTGTTTTGGCACGCACTTTGCTATCTTGTCAGTGTCAAAATGTGAGAATTCATGTGATTATTAACATTTGAAACCCCTTGATAAGGGGTCGGCGTAAGCCAGGTATTAAATAATAAAATAACAAACATTAAATTATACTATTATGGGAAAAATTATTGGAATTGACTTAGGAACAACTAACAGCTGTGTTGCCGTATTCGAAGGCAACGAGCCCGTTGTGATTGCCAACAGTGAGGGCAAGCGTACCACGCCTTCTGTCGTTGGTTTTGTGGACAATGGTGAGCGCAAGATTGGCGATCCCGCCAAGCGTCAGGCTATTACGAACCCGAAGAAGACAATTTATTCGATTAAGCGCTTCATGGGTGAGAACTGGCAACAGACCGAAAAGGAAATCTCGCGCGTACCTTATACTGTGGTGAACGAGGGAGGCTATCCGCGTGTCGACATTGACGGCCGTAAGTATACTCCGCAGGAGATTTCAGCTATGGTGCTGCAGAAGATGAAGAAGACTGCTGAGGATTACCTCGGACAGGAGGTGACGGATGCCGTTATCACCGTTCCTGCCTACTTCTCGGACTCTCAGCGTCAGGCTACCAAGGAGGCTGGCCAGATTGCCGGTCTGAACGTGAAGCGTATAGTGAACGAGCCCACGGCTGCCGCTTTGGCATACGGTGTTGACAAGGCTAACAAGGATATGAAGATTGCTGTGTTCGACCTCGGTGGCGGTACGTTCGATATCTCAATCCTGGAGTTCGGCGGCGGTGTATTTGAGGTGCTCTCGACCAATGGTGACACTCACCTCGGTGGTGATGACTTCGACCAGGTTATCATCGACTGGCTCGTTCAGGAGTTCAAGAACGACGAGGGTGCCAACCTGAAGGACGACCCGATGGCTATGCAGCGTCTGAAGGAGGCTGCCGAGAAGGCAAAGATCGAACTGTCGTCTTCTACCAGCACCGAGATTAACCTGCCGTACATCATGCCCGTTGGTGGTATTCCCAAGCACTTGGTGAAGACGCTGACACGTGCTAAGTTCGAGCAGCTGGCTCACGACCTCATCCAGGCTTGTCTGGCTCCCTGTCAGAAGGCAATGGCTGATGCCAAGCTGAATACTTCCGATATCGACGAGGTTATCCTCGTAGGTGGTTCAAGCCGTATACCCGCTGTGCAGACGCTGGTGAAGAACTACTTCGGCAAGGAGCCTTCGAAGGGCGTCAATCCTGACGAGGTGGTAGCCGTAGGTGCTTCTATCCAGGGTGCTATTCTGAACAAGGAGGGCGGGGTAGGCGACATCGTACTGCTCGACGTGACTCCGCTGACACTGGGTATTGAGACCATGGGTGGCGTGATGACCAAGCTCATCGAGGCCAACACGACCATTCCTTGCAAGAAAAGCGAGGTGTTCTCGACAGCTGCAGACAATCAGACAGAGGTGACCATCCACGTGCTGCAGGGTGAGCGCCCGATGGCTTCGCAGAACAAGAGTATCGGTCAGTTCAACCTGACAGGTATTGCTCCCGCCCGTCGTGGTATTCCTCAGATCGAGGTGACCTTCGACATCGACGCCAACGGTATCCTGAAGGTTTCGGCCAAGGATAAGGCTACCGGCAAGGAGCAGGCCATCCGCATCGAGGCTTCGTCAGGTCTGTCGCAGGACGAAATCAACCGCATGAAGGCCGAGGCAGAGCAGAATGCCGAGAACGACAAGCGTGAGCGTGAGCGCGTCGACAAGCTGAACCAGGCTGACTCAATGATTTTCCAGACGGAGAACCAGCTCCGGGAACTTGGCGATAAGATTCCTGCCCAGCACAAGCCCGCTATCGAGCAGGCCCTGCAACAGTTGAAGGATGCCCACAAGGCTGGCGACATCGCTGCCATCGACAGTGCTATGAATGCCCTCAACGCCGCTTGGCAGACTGCCTCACAGCAGATGTATCAGGGCGCTGGTGCACAGGCTGGTCCTCAGCCCGGCGCCGACCAGCAGCAAGGCCCCTTCTACAACCAGCAGGCTGGTGGTACCCAGGAGCCTCCCAAGGATGACAACATCCAGGACGCCGACTTCGAGGAGGTGAAGTAACGTGTTATTCAGATAAATAAATGAAAAAGGCTCCCAAACGGGAGGCCTTTTTCGTTGTGGGTTATCGGTCGGTGATTTTATAGACGTGTCCTGACGACCTGCGGTCGCTTTCGAAGTCGAACTGCTGGTTGCTCAGGGCTCGGCCCAGTTTCTCGTACGAGGTCTTGGGGTCGTAGTTGGTGAATCGTTCTTTCAGCAGTTCGTGAATCTCGGGCAGCGTCCACCAGCGGATTTGTTCCGTGGGCTTTGGTTTACGGAATGTCTCGCCAATCATTTCCACCAGGTCGTTCAGTTTCTGGTAGGGTTCGTTTTCCTTAATCAGCGTGGCAATTTCCTTGTTGTCCAACCAGTAGTGCTCGCCTTGGTTGAACAGGTGTAGCACCTGTGCGAAGAGTTGTTCGTGGTATATGTTGTCCTCGAAATCGATGTCCTTCCCTGGGGTGATACCCACGCAGACAAAGCGTCGCGAACCTGTGGGATCGACCAGCGGCTTCTGCTGGTTGGTAGTGCCGATAAATGATGTATAGCGGCGGAACTGCTTGATGGTCTTGCCGTATGGCGGACGGAATTTCACTTCTGCCGACGACAGCAGGTATTTCAGCACAATCTGCTGCGACGAGGTGGTCTTGTCGAACTCGTCGATGTTGATCAGCGCAAACATCGTGAGGGCGATGTTCAGGTCGAACTCGTTCTTGAAATTGATTTTGTCGTTGTAGTACTCGCGCAGTTCCGGAGGCAGGATAATCTTGCAGAAACGTGTCTTTCCGCAGCCCTGACGACCAATCAGCAGCGGCGTTAACGCATTGCCTGTCAGCTGTTTATCGCTCTCGCGCCATTGTGCCACCATGCCGATGAGCCACTTTCTGAGATACTTCTCCCAATGGGGCTGGTCGGTGGGTACGCGTGCTGCGAGTTCCTTGATATAGTCGTGTCCGTCCCACTTGGGCAACTTGTCGAGCCAGGTGTTTACGGGGTCGTACTGTTCGATGCGCGTGGAGTCGATAAAGCGGTTCACGTCTCTGTCCCACGACTTCAGCCCCAGTTCCGTTGCCCGCATCGTCATGTCGTTGCGCACCTCCTCGGTGACGGGCTTGAAGCGCTGATCGTCAGCGTATTTCTCGCGATACTCGGCCACACCGGTCATCAGGTTCTTGCGCATTTCGAAGTTTTCGTTCAGGAATATCTCCGTCTTCATCATCTGAATCGTGTCGTTGGGAATGCTCTGCAGGGGCTTGATCTTGTGCTTCTTCATATAGTCCTCCTGCAGCGTGACGGCATAGACAATCTGGAAGGTTTTCTTCAGCAGCAACGTGTCGGTATTCAGCGCCGGGTGCTCCATTGTCATGCCTTGTGCGTAGGCCAATGGGATGCCCTGTTTCAGGCAGAGTGTGGCAATCTGCATCAGGAGTGTCTCCAGCCGGTCCTCGTCGGGCAGTTCGAAATAGTGGCCCAATACGGCGTCGACGATGAACTGCCACTCCAACCGGTAGGTGCGCTTGATGGTGCGTCCCGGCATCAGCCGGTCACTCTCGCTTGAGATGTTAACGGGCTGAGGCTCAGCATGTTCCTTGGTGTCTGCAAAGAACGGACGGGCGTCGGCGTTGAATCCCATTTCCGGGTCAGCACTCATGTAGACGATACGGTCGAGGCGAGGCTCCAGGTATTCGATGTCAAAGCCGAACTGGTTCATGTACGCCCGTCTGGCCGTCTGATACAGATTCTTGTGAAACTGCTTGATGTCTTCTTCCTTAGAGGGCAGCTTCCCACTTGCTTCCGAGGGGGTAGGGGAACTGCCATATAATTCCCCTCGGCACACAATCTTCACGCTCTTTCCCGATGCACCCAGAAAACACATCAGCGTCTCTGGCAGTTTCTTGGCAGCGTCCCTCACCTCGATGGCCTTTTCGTAGGTCGCCAGGTTGCTCACCTCGACGACCACCAGTCCGTTATAGCCTAGAATGCGGCGTTCGCCCTTGTATTTGTCGAATTCCTGAGCAAAACAGATGCGCTCCAGCTTGATGCCGCCCTCCCAGTTGGTCAGCATCTGCCCGTCCGCCTGACGTTCTTTGTACATCAGGTGGTACACCTCTCGCAGATGGGTTACGGTGTGCTTGCGCCAACCATTCTGGATGGCATAAGCCACCTCTTCCAGACTGTAGCGGTTAATCACCTCTTGTTTCCTTTGGGTCTTAATAAGTGTAATTTTCATATTTCTATGTTAGCTTCTAAGTGTAATTTTCATATTTCTATGTTAGCTTCTAAGTGTAATCTTCAAATTTCGTGGGTCCTAATGATAATTTTCGTGCAAAGATACAACATTTTCTTCATATTTGAAAATTTTTTTCTTGTCTTTTTTCCGTATTTTACTGACATCTGACATAATGTATTTGTTAACT
Organism: Prevotella sp.; assembly: GCA_015060485.1. Lineage (GTDB taxonomy): Bacteria > Bacteroidota > Bacteroidia > Bacteroidales > Bacteroidaceae > Prevotella. The sequence continues at coordinate 33,914 of SUYI01000022.1, forward strand.
ATCTTATTATCAATGATTTATCTGAAAATTTTCAGCCAATATACTGACATAAAACCGACATTATACTGACACTATACCGACATTATTCTGACATTCAACCGTCATATTCGGACTCTTAATGCTTCATAAGGGACCTAACAGACTTGATGCTTGGCTCTCGCGCTTTTTACTCCTAGTACCAGTAGAAAAATTCTCTAGAGAATTTTACCTTTGCCTCCGCACTTAGCAATTGTTAGGACTAGGGTAAGCACAAAATTCTCTAGAGAATTTTTCTGCAACCATTAGGGTAAAGACTGTTAACCCTTATCCTTGAATCCGTTTACCTTCCTGCTAGCTACTTATCACCTTTGTTGTGAACGAAAGTGCTCATTATGTCGGTATTATGACGGTTTTATGTCAGTATAGTGTCAGTATAATGTCTGTTTTATGTCAGTAATTAAATATAATAACTCGTTGAATACCAGTGAAATAGCGTAAAATTATGTCGGATGTCAGTAAGTTTTCTTTTTTTCTTTTATTTTTTTTCAATTTTATGGTGGTATTACGACATAAAAAATTTTCTTTTTCAGAAATTCTCTCAAAAATTTGCATATTCGCACGCTAAATCGTATCTTTGCATAAACAAAAATACAAGATAACGATTATGAGATACAAAATCAAGAAAGAAACGAAACCCAAATTGCCAACCTTCGGTAAATACAAGGCCGTTGCCGTTCACAACCAGACCATCGAGAGTCGTCAGCTGTTCGAAGAGGCCGCCAGACACATGACCATCAGCGGAGGCGTGCTCGAAGGCATGATGATGACGGTGGCCGAGACCGTCCGTCGTCATCTTCAGATGGGCGACAAGGTACGTCTAAAGGACTTCGGCCTGATGAAGCTCGAAATCGAGAGCGACAAGGTCGACGACCCCAAGACCTTCCGCGCCAAGAAGCACATACGCGGCGTCCGCCTCCACTTCATCCCCGAAAGCAACGACGGCACACAGGCCCTCTACGAAGACATCACCTTCGAAAAGGACAAAAGCTACACGACGGAATAGTGAGATTCGCTGTAGCGGATATCGTGGAGGTGTTGACAGATAGTACTGATGTCAAACAGTATATCAAGCGGATGCGACCAAGTGATTCGTTGTTCTTAAAATATAGTCATTCGCCATTTATTATGCAGAAATATTTGGAAGTTTCGGAAAAAATACCTATCTTTGCCGCAGATAGATAACAATTATGGATAAGCTACAGATGATAAACCATATCAAGCAGACTGCCGCCCGCGTATTGCCCAAAGGCAGTACACTCTATCTTTATGGGTCTCGCGCTCGAGGGGATTATCATGAAGATTCCGATTGGGACTTGCTGCTGTTGATAGATAAGCCAAAACTCGCTTATGAAGATTTCGACAAGTATTCTTATCCTTTTGTGACTATGGGCTGGGACCTGGGTGAAGATATTCGGCCCCATGCTTACACCAAGGATGAATGGTTCAACGGTCCGCATGCAATGTTCTATTATAACGTTGAGGAAGACAAAGAGGTGCTTTATGAGTCTTAGTGAAAGTGAAAGGAATATGATAGTTTGTAGGGAGTTGGAGAAAGCCCAAAGAACCTTCGATGACGTACTATTTTTTGCGACAAATCGCCATATTCTCGAAAAGATTTCGTAACTTTGCGGTTAAAACCACGAAGTTCTTTGACCTAAAGGTACAAAGTGTTACACAAATCCTCCATCTCGGAAATAAAATCAAACGAGTTTGTTTTGTATTTCTCTCGACTTTTTGTAACTTTGGAAGAATTCGCAGGATTTCTTTGTATAAAGGCAGTCTGGGAGATTGAGGATTTTGAAGGTTACGGATAAGAGACCGTTCTCAATTCGTTGTTCTGCTATGAATTGCATTCAATGAACACCCGATGACGAGCCACCAGCCGTTTTTGTGACTCATCATCGGGTACAAAGGTATAGTATTTTTCTGAGACAACCAAATTCTGGTTCCAGAATATTCTGAATTATCAGAGATGGCATGTCAGACCAGCCTTCAACTCAAAAGTCTTGGCGTTAATGTCTTCGTGGCTTTTATCCCCCACAAATTTCGTTGCATATTGCAATCCGAATCTCATAAATACTTTGGGATTTATCCTGTTACCATCTTCTGTTTCGACTTGTTTTTACTCTTCAATAACACCTATTTAACCACGAACTTCTTGCCGTTTCTGATGACTATACCCTTTGTGTTGGCATTGGCCTTGCGGCCGTCAAGGGTGTAATAGTAATCACTCCCCATATCCTTTGAAGAGGAGTAGGTTGTGACACTCTCTATTCCCGTCGCAGATGCAGCCACACGCTGCTCCACCCACTCGATGAAGTTGTCGGTGCCGTCGCCCTCGTCCTCTGCCTGTGTGTGTCCCTGGCCCCAGATGGTCTCGAAGTCCACGTCCGTGATGCCGTAGGCCTGCAGGGCCAGGGCGAGGTTAATCTCAGTACACAGCGAGGTGTCGCCCTGCTTGATGCCTGTACGGATGCGCCAGTGAGGGGCAACGGTGCTGGAGCCTGCGCCTCCACCTGCGTAATAGGTGCTGTTGGAAAGCAGATAGTACATCGGTGTGTACATCGCGATGCGTGTGTCGAGGTCTTTGCCGAACTGGTCGACCTTTGCCAGGTCTGTGTCGAAATCGCTCTTGTACGAGGGCGCATAGATGCCGACAATCTCAGCCAGACGTTTGTCGAAGTGTGCAAACTCACCGTCGGGGTCGAAGAGTTGGTTGCCTGCCGAAGTACGGCTCTTCGTGTAGTTGTCGAAAGCTCCCAGCCCCTTCGTGGCACTCTTGTTGGCCTTGGCAAAGGTGGACAGCGCACTCGCGTCGGTGGTGCTGTAAGCCGATACGCTGGCCTTGTTGTAGGTGTTGTAGCGGCTGACGGCATCATTAATCACCTCCATCACGTATTCATAGTAGGAGCCGCTTTGGTAGTAACCATCGGCGGTACTGTTCAGCGTCAGCGTCTCGCCCGTCGCCGGATGTTTCAGCCCCAGGGCATTGATGTAGTCGGCGTAGGAATCGGCCAGTGCCTTCGAGATGTTCTGGTCGGTCTCGGAAAGTCCTTAGCGTGTCAGCCCCATGTTCCACTCGTAGCCCTCGCTGCCCAGGTCAAGGTTGGTGATGGGGCACCAGCACATCGCGCCGGCTATGTCGTCGCGATAGTCGTTCTTCGCGCCGAGGGCCGACAGGTAGTCGTCGTAGAGCGCACTGTTGCCGCAGGTGCCGAGGATGGCCGTCTGTGCACCGCCGCCGCTATGACCGAAGGCATAGATCTGCTCTGTATTGCCTGGCACTGCGCCCTGCGCCGACAGGTAGCGGTAGTACTTGACGGCCGACTTCAGGTCGGTCACGGCGCTGGGTGCCGAGGCATCCTTGCCGCGACAGCCCGCAAAGAGGTAGATGAAGCCCTTGCTGGTATAGCTTGCCGCATTCTTGGTGAATCCCGTCGGGGGCGACTGCGCCTTATATCCGGCAGTATTGACGGGCATCACGATGGGAGCCGTCAGAGCCGTGTAGCCATTCTTGCTACCATCGCTCTTGACGGTGCAGGTATAGGTGCCGCTGCCGTCCAGCGTGGCATTCATATAGGCGGCAGGCACGTAGATACCCATCTGCTCATAGCTGCGGTCGGCAGGGGTGTCGCAGTACACGATACCCGTCACATAATACGTATCCGACGACGAGTCGTACTTCCACTGCAGTGTCTCTGCGCCTGCGGCAGCGACGGTTCCTGCCATCAGCAGGACGAATAAATGCATCAGTCGTTTCATTGCTCTTGCTTCTTTTGGTTTAACTTCCGCAAAGATAGCCAGAACGATGGTCATGGAAAAATATAATCAGCCAACCGCGCCGATTAATCAACGAAACGCCTCATGCCCGCTCCCTGAACTCGCGTGGCGAAATACCCTCGTAGCCCTTGAAGAAGCGGCTGAAGGAGGCTTGTTCCGTGAATCCGAGCAGATAGGCTATCTGCTGGATGCTCTTCTGCCGGTCTTGGCGCAACAGCCACTTGGCCTCTACCAGCACATAGCGGTTGATCCACTCCGTGGCAGTCATGCCTGTGGTCTGTTTGATGACCGTGGCGAAATACTTGGGCGTCAGTGCGAGCTTGTCGGCATAGAAAGCCACCTCGCGCGACTCGCGGTAATGATGGACGATGAGCTGGTAGAAACGCTCAAAGAGTACCTCGTGGGACTGCATGTTGCCGGAGAACTCCGGGTGCTGCTGCAGTATGAACTCATCGCACAGGGTGGAGATGATACGGCACATGGATGCCAGCAGGTCTTCGCGCTGCGGGTGACTGATTCCTGCCAGGCGCCCCATCATCCTGAAGGCATCGGCCACTACGGCGAACTGGTCTTCAGCAAGGCTCAGGCAGACGGCCTTCATCGGATAGTGGTACTTGCCTAAGGCTCCTTGCTCAATGAACCTGGCATACTTGGACTTCTTGATATAGACCGACAGCACCCGGTAGTCGTCGCTCACGTAGTTGTGGGAGATGACGTGGTCGGGCATAATCCAGCAGATGTCGCCCGCCCGGAACTCGCTTGGGCGGTAGTTATACGTGCCCAGCGTGTAGCCGCTCAGACACATTCCTATATAATAATAATGTGTGTGATACTCGGTGTCCATCAACGGCACGCCGTGGACATTGTCCAGTACCACAATGTCCTGCTCCAGACGATTTTCGCGTGCCTGAAGGTTCATCTCCTCGCACCATTTCTCGTATTCTGTCATCGGCATCTGATAATTTCGGTGCAAAGATAGCAAAAAAAAAGCAGATGGGGAAAAGCATTCGACCAATTGTTAAACATTGACACAATATTGTTACGGATAGTTATATATAATATGTGTAAATTTGTCGCCGAATTGTGACTAAAAGAAAGAGACTAAAGTATGAAAGTAGGAATTATCCGTTGCATGCAGACAGAGGACTATTGTCCTGGAACTACTGACTTTATGGCCTTGAGGAACAAGCGGGGTTCGTTTGCCGAACTCGACGGCGAGTTGGAACTGGTGGGATTCACCAACTGCGGCGGCTGTCCCGGCAAGCGCGTGCTGCTGAAGGCCAAGTTGCTCATCGACCGTGGGGCAGAAGTCATTGCCTTTGCCTCATGCATCAGGAAAGGTACGCCGATGGGTTATCCCTGCCTGTTTCATGAGAAGATGATTCAGATGGTCAAGGAGAAATTCGGCCAGCAAGTGCAGATACTGGAATATAGTCACTGACCGTAGGCAATAACATCGACAAATCATCAATAAAACTATATGCGCTTATGAAGACAAGACATTTACTCCTTTCCATGGCAGCCCTGCTGCTGAGTGTGAACCTGCTTGCACAGCCTGATGGCGGTGGAGGCCCTGGTGGCGGTGGTGGAAGTGACAGCGGTGGTGCATCGACCACCTACGACTACGGCACCGACATCAGCAGCCTCTGGCAGAGCGGCGACGACTATTACTACATCGTGGGCCTGTTCTATTGCCAGTCGCCTGCCGACGAGACCTACGAGCAGATGGGCATCTACGTGCCGTCGGCCTATCTGACGAAGAACAGCGACGGCTCCTACAGCATCAACACCAGCGGCACCTGCAACGGCTACACGGCCGCGACGGCACCCATCGTGGTGCCCGTGAACACCAGCGGCTACTCGGCACAGTCGGCACCCAGCGGCTCGTCATCGACAGCAGCCACCTACACCGACGAGGGATTCATCTACCTCTGGCCAGGCTGCCGCGGCCGCGACCACGGTGCTCCCCTCGGCGTGACCGACCTGAAAGCCGCCGTGCGCTACTACCGCTATCTGGCCGCACAGTCGAAGGTGCCGGGCAATACTGACCTCATCTTCTCCTTCGGACACAGCGGCGGCGGAGCGCAGAGTGCCATCTTCGGCACATCGGGCAACAGCACGCTCTACGATAGCTACCTGTCGGCCATCGGTGCCAATACCGACTACAAGGATAATATCTGTGGCTCGATGTGCTGGTGCCCCATCACCAACCTCGACCAGGCCGATGCCGCCTACGAGTGGAACATGGGACTGACGCGCTCGTCGCTCTCGTCTGCCGACCAAAGCATCAGCAAGGGGCTGGCTGCTGAGTTTGCCACCTACGTCAACGCCATCGGATTCAAGCATCCCACGTCGGGCGAGACGCTCACCCTCTCAGCCACCGACGACGGCTACTACCAGAGCGGCTCGTACTATGAGTACACGATGGCGGTCATCAACGATGCCGTCTCGCGCTACAATACGTACAACTCAGCCAGCGTGTCGTCGTACAGTACTACTTCATCATCTGCCCTCTCTTCGTTTGCCTCGTCATACAAGAACGCCACCAAGGGCCTCGGTGCCTTCGACGACTACGATGCCAAGGGGCAGGCCGAGAACACGCTGATGGGCATCAGCGGCACGGCGGGTCACTTCGACAAATACCTGGCCGAACTGGTCAGCACCTACGCCTCGTCGTACTATTCTTCGTTCACCAGCGACCTGGCCTCCACCAACACTGATGCCGTGGGCAAGACTGTCGAAGAACGATTGATGATGTACACCCCGCTCTACTACCTGATCGATAATTCGACCTATTACAGCGGCGGAGGAGCAGGCTCCAGCGATGTGGCCAAGTACTGGCGCATCCGCAGCGGCATCAAGCAGGAGGACACCGCCCTCAACACCGAGATCAACCTCGCCCTCGCCCTCGAGGCCTACAGCGGCGTGGAGTCGGTCGATTTCGAGACCATCTGGGGGCAGGGACACACTGAGGCAGAGGACAGCGGCAGTGCCTCGTCGAACTTCATCAGCTGGGTGAAGGAGTGCGCCGAAGCCTATACGACGGACATCAAGGCTATTGGACAATCTGACAAGTTACAATCTGACAAGGCCTTCTATACGCTTGACGGTCGCCGAGTTGTGAATCCCCAGAAGGGCATCTATATCCAGAACGGCAAGAAATATATCAAATAATAAAGATACACTATGCGTAGAACATTATTGTCGCTCCTGTTTTTGGTGGGTATGCTCACTGCGGCACAGGCCGACGGCTACACCTACCTGACCTTTGAGACGACCGACGGCGCAAAGACCTCTGTCGACTGCTCATCGCTCACGCTGACCATCAGCGGCACCACTCTGACGGCTGGCGCACAGCAGTTCACGCTCTCGAATCTGAGCAAGATGTACTTTTCCACATCCGACGAGACAACGGGCATCGAGGCATTGAAGGCCGATGACCTGAACGATGCAGCAGAAATCTATGACCTTCAGGGCAAGAAGATAGCCAAGAGTCAGACGATGAAAGGCATCTATATCATCAAGACCAAGCAGGGAACCCATAAGATCGTGAAGCAATGAAGAAACTGATGACTACTATATGTGCCCTCGCACTGACGATAGCAGCTGTGGCACAGACGCTGAACGTGAAGATGGGCAGCGTAACCTACCAGTTCCCAGCCTCGCAGACCGGCGAGATGACCTATAGCGACGGCACCACACTGACCATCATGGGCAAGACTTTCACACTTGCCGACATCAGCAGCATGACGGTGGACGACACGAGCGTCACCGACGGCACCATCGGTGTGGTGTACGACGGCACATCGGCATCAGTCACCATCGCCGGAAACGTCGCTCAGTATGTCACGCCCACTGTCAGCGGCGCACATGTGTGCATTGCCCAGAGCGACGATCTGGCAGAGGAAATCACTTATACCCTGAGCGGAACGTCAAGCGACGGCGAGTTCTACATGTCCGGCTCGTACAAGGCAACGCTGGTGCTCAACGGTCTGACACTTACTAACGCTACGCCCGTCAACAGTGGTGCGGCCATCCATGTACAGAACGGTAAGCGCATCAACATCAAACTGACGGAGGGTACTGTCAGCACTCTTACCGATGCTGTCAGCGGTTCGCAGAAAGGCTGTCTCTACGTGAAGGGACATGCAGAGTTCAAGCAGAAGGGTACGCTCAACGTGGTGGGCAACGTGAAGCACGGCATCAAGAGCGGCGAGTATATCTCCGTGAAGAATGCCACCATCAACGTCACCTCGGCTGTCGGCGACGGCATCTCCTGCAACGAGTACTTCCTCATGGAGAGCGGCACCGTCAGCATCAGCGGTGTGGGCGACGACGGCATCCAGTGCGACCTGGACGGCACGGAGTCTACCGGAGAGACCACCGACCACGAGGATGAGGACTCGGGCAACATCTACATCCTGGGTGGCACCATCACCGTCAACTGCACGGCTACAGCTGCCAAGGGCATCAAGGCTGCGGGCGACATCAATATCAGTGCAGGCACAATCAATGTCGCCACCACTGGCAATGGCGAGTGGGACAGCGACGACCAGGAGACGAAGGCTGCCTGCGGCATCAGCGGCGACGGCAATATCAACATCAGCGGCGGATCGATTGTGCTGACGGCTACTGGCTCTGGCGGCAAGGGCATGAAGTGCGACGGCGTGCTGACCATCACCGATGGCGACATCACAGTCAAAACCACTGGCGGACTGTATTATAATAATGGTACGACGGAGAATACCAACTATACTGGCGATACAGACAACGTGAGCAGCGACTACTATTCGTCGCCCAAGGGCATCAAGGCCGGTGTGAAGACTCAGAGCGGCAACAGCTATAGCTACAGCGGCGGCATCGTCATCAGTGGCGGCACCGTCAGCGTCAGCACCAGTGGCTATAACGCCGAGGGCATTGAGAGCAAGAACACGCTCTACATAACGGGAGGAACGGTCACCGTCGATTCCTACGACGACGGCATCAACTCGGCCCGCGAGATGTATCTCCAGGGTGGCACCATCACCGTAACGGCAAAGAACAACGATGGTATCGACTCGAACGCCAATATGTACATCAGCGGCGGCACCATCATCGCCTGTGGTGCCAGCGGAGCCGAGTGTGGTCTGGATGCTGCCGAGGGTTATTCGCTCTACATCACGGGAGGCACAGTGCTCGCTATTGGTGGCTCCAACAATGGTGTCAGCAGCACCAGCGGCTCGCAGTGCGTGTTGAGCACCAGCGGCAGCGTGTCGGCAGGATCGGCGGTCAGCGTGACGAACGGAACAACGACGCTCGCATCGTTCACCGTACCCAACACCTATTCAGCCTCTTCCAGCGGCGGCATGGGTGGTGGGCCTGGCGGCAGTAGCGGCAGTGGCAGCAACTTGCTCATCAGTTGTGCAGGTATGACCTCCGGCAGTAGCTACACCGTCACCGTCGGCTCATCTTCGTCGAGTGTCACAGCCAGCACCACCTCGTCAGACAGCATGGGGGGCGGTGGCGGCCCAGATGGTCGATAGGCATAAGACATTCCTCTATTCCATCACAAGCTCCGACCTGCTAATTGCTGTAGGCTGGGGCTTGTACTTTTTGTTATTATGACATCTTCCTCGAATCACTCATGGTGGTGGTGACGACCTCCGCAACCGTCGTGGTGGCAACTGCCGTCACCGTATTCGATGGTGTTTTCGAGATACGTGACCAGTACTTGCTCTACGGACAGGGCTGGTGCTCCAGCATGTACTTCGATACCCAGTTGGGAAAGCATCTGTACTGTAACTCCGACTCTATGCCACCACTAAGCTATTTCTGCATCTGATATTCGCGTGGTGTACAGCCGACGTGCTCACGGAAATACTTGCCGAAGAACGAGGGATTGGGGAAGGCGAGCAGTTCGCTGACCTGCTGGACGGTGTACTGCCCGCTGCGCAACAGGGTTTTGGCATTCAACAGCGCATAGTCGCGAATCCACTCCATGGGCTGGCGACCGCTGACATCCTTGACGACATGGCTGAGATATTTGGCCGATATGCAGAGACGGTCAGCATAGAAACTCACCTGTCGGCTCTCATGATGATGCTCGCGCACATCCTGTAGGAAGCGGTTGAAGAGCCGTTCCTGATGCGAAAGTTCGGTCTGGCGGGAACGCTCCTCCTCGATGAACTGCACGAAGAGCGCACTGAGCACAGTGACACTCTAGACCGCCACCAGCGCGGAGGGCAGCACCAACAGCGACTGGCAGTTTGTGGGCACGTATACACGACTGGTATATGGCACGAATCTCTCGGGCAACATCTATGGCTTCGCCTCTAAAGACAAGACAGTGGACGGTGTTAACGTTCAGGCTGGCGAGTTCGTCAAAGCAAAGGACGGAGCAGGCGTTCCACCGATGCGCTGTTACCTTACATATAAGAATGGTGAAGAGTTTGCCGGAGCCAGAGCCATGACCCGCGTCGCCGAGGAAGATTTGCCTCAGAGCATCATCGTGAGGCTTGTGGGAACAAACGGCGAGACGACCAACGTAATGTCCCTTGACACGCGGACGGGCGAAATATCGACCGATGGCTGGTATGATATGCGTGGCTGTAAACTCGATGGCAAACCCACAAAGAAGGGATTGTATATCAATAATGGGAAAAAGGTTGTTATCAAATAAGGAGAACAGAGCAATGAAGAAGAAATATATGAAGCCTGCATTCAGGGTAGTAGAAATCAAGCCGTCTTGTCTTATCTGTACCAGTGGTATTCCTAACTACGATGACGATTTCGCCTACATGCCTCGTATCGGCGAGAACAGGAACGAGTTAGCATAGCGCATGAGTTATGTTGGCTGCGCTTCAGGCCAACGATAAAATAGACAAGAAAGGACGAGCCTTTGCAGGTTTCGTCCTTTCTTGTTATTTAGGAAGTCATTTTAACCTTTTCCTAATATCCTGCGACTGTCGTATCATCAAGTGTCCGATGCTGTCACGCATGGCGGCATCCTGCATCATCTCATAACGGCGATGGACAGAGTCCTCGTAGTTGATGACGAACTGCTGGCAATGGCGGATACCATCCTCGTTGCCTGCCCATACGTTGCGCTCCAGCCAGATGACATTGACGTTATTCGATGGCAGGGTAGCGCGTAAGGCACGGTACTTCCAATCGCTTAATTCAAGGCGGTCAATCTCCTTTGCCTGGTCGTAAATCTTGCTTGTCAGTAGGAACATACAGAAGAAAAGGATAGTGCCGATACCTACTAACCACCATGTGTTAGTAGTCAAGTCATGTGTGACTTTTCTGTGTTGTGGTATGCTAAGCTGCTCCAGAAAGTCTTGCTTCAACTTGTGGATTTCATTAACCAAGCCACGATTGTCCTTGCTGGCTAATTCCGGCTGCAAAACTACTATCTTTTATTGGTTCCATCGCTATGCAAAATACAGCAGTTTGCGGAATCAGAAACGGGTGGTGAGAGGTGCGTCGTTCAGCCCAGAGTTGCCTAGCCGATTAACAAAGTTTAACCCCACTTTTGACGGGAACATAGGGTTACGATTTGGCAACCTAACTTCTTCACCAATCCTCCCAAATTTGCGTAATCCCGATTTTTGAACTTCCTCGATTTTCCCCTAAATGCCTTTATTTACGGTCGAATTGCGTTAATCTTCCAAAATCCGTCATCAGTTACAACTATTTTTCGTAACTTTGTAGCGATATAGCACCATAGCAGGAGGCTGTTGAAGTAAAGACGAAAAAAAATATGGCCAAAAAGAGTATAATCACGGTAAAGGATGTGAACATCAGAACGATGACCGTTAATGGCATTGATTACATCTGCATTACGGACATCGCAAGGCAGAAGAATGAGACCGAACCGAAAGATGTGGTGAAGAACTGGATGCGCCAGAAGAATACCTTAGAGTATCTGGGCCTTTGGGAGAGACTACACAACCCCCATTTTAAAGGGGTCGAATTCGACCCCCTTTTGGCATCCAGCAGATGCAGGTGCTAGAGGACAATGGAAACAGGAAGTTGCTGAAGTAAGTTTATATCCTCGGAGATGGCTCGAAGATGGAAGAAGGAAGGAAGAAAAGATTATGAAGTATAAAACGACCAAGATATGATAACAAAAGAACCTGGATATGTTTACATTCTGACCAATCCAAGTTTTCGCGAGGATTGGGTAAAGATAGGCATGAGTTGTCGTCCTGTGATCAACAGCACCGATCCCATGATCAACGGAGACGGTTCTCCTGATCCGTCTTCGCAATGCGAAAGTAATCGGAGAACCGCATCCCCATGATTCCGTTGATGATTGGGGCCGGCTTCTGACATTTTGAGGGGCCGGTTATCAAATGGGACAGAACTGTGAGGCTTTTTGTGGCTTCTGTTCAGAATGCAAAGACTGCTCTTACACGAGGCCAAGCCGAACTCTTGCCTTCGGAACATGCATTTCCATCGTATATATCATATACCCATATATAACTCGATGCCTTCTCTGAACTTGAAGCAAGGTATTTGTAAGTCGAATTATTTTCGAATTGATGGCCACTACTTTGAAGAAGAGCACTAAGAGCACGAAGAATTTTTTTATTGACATTGTTGGCCTTATAGTCATCATTGGCGCTATCTGTAAAATCTGCTGTCTCGCCTGTTAGCCCTCTCGCAATCTGATTCCACTGGAAGATAGACGGCAGGAACCATTCGCTACAACCGCTGGATGGCTTGTCACCGTAATTGACACAATTGATACTATTATTGTAGGCAGTTTTAAACGATGGCCAACTATCTGTATTTCTTCCGCTAGATAATGCACGTCCAGACTCTTTGGCTGCGAGTGCTTCTGCAATTGTGCTATATGCAGCAGGATTATCATTGGGAGAATCACCTATTGTATTCCATTGCGTTCCGCCGCTAGCGTCCTTCATGGCAATTGCGAGACCATGCTTATAGTCAGCATCGCCTGTATCATTGCCAACATAAGCAATAATGGCGGATGCCTTCGTACCAGCAGCCAAAGCTGACACTACATCGATATACACCTTTCCGTCGCTTCCTATTACGCTTCCAACATAATCTGAAGTAACTGCACTTAACTCTATCGGATACTTTAGCATCTTTACTGTAACATCGTAATACCTTGCAGCATTACTAAAAGTGATATTATTATTCACATACATATAGGTGTTGCCGCCATAAGTTGCAGTAAGAGTCATACGGGGAGTACCGTATGGGCTCCATATGTAACTGATTGCCGTGTAAACTACATTGGTACTGCCGTTGAGCGTCAACTCAAGATCTCCCGATGACAGCACGGTGCTTCCATCACGGGTCAGTGCCAAAGCATCGGAAGGGTCACCATTTCCTGTGTTTTTTTCAGTTATGGTGAGATGGGTGGCATTAATTGGAGCGCCCGTGCTCTTGTCAATGAGCGTAAACTTCACAATATTCTGTTTGTTATTATAAAAGGTAGCATCTGCCGTTGTGATAGTTCCATTTTCCACACTTAACACTTCAATATCTTGCGCTGTAGCATAATCGTATTTTTGTGCGATGGTCTCCAATGTGCCATCCTGGCCAGTAAAATCTATTTCTTTACGAGGGAAGAGTAAGGTGATTTTATCACCAGCACTAACGGTTTGTCCAGATATTGTTCCTTTTAATTTGGCTGATGCGCCATCTGTCTGGGGGGTTAATGAACCCTCAAACCAGCCGTCGGCAGCCTTGACAAATACTTTTTCGTTGTTTGTCGCTGACCAAGTGGCATTGATTGTTTTTCCATCACCACTAAGCTGAAGTGCTCTAGTCATATCTTCTATTGAGCCCTTCGTCGCATTGACCGTCATGGTGAACTTATCTGACTTGGTGTTTACTCTCTCTTCTAATAAATCTTCACTATTAGAACAAGCAATAATGAATAACCCAGCAACAAAGACTGAGCAACATGTTATAAAAATTCTAAAAAACTTTTTCATAATCCTAACTGTTATTCCCATTCCATAATTCCACCTTCTATATAATCATTACGGGTGGCATCTAATTCACTACTACCAGCAAGTAGTTTGCTGCTATTCGGCAGAGAAACGATTTTCATCGTTGGCTTTTGAAATCTTTTTTTTACCATAATAATTTGATTTTGATTAGTATGTATTATTAAATAGATGTGCATACAATTGGAGCATTAAGAATGGCGTGGCCATCCTTATGCACTTTACCTAAGGGGCGGACGTAGGAATCGGAACCCCTGCTCACATATAAGAATGCTCCACGCCATAAGGCGTGTGCATAGCTGTGCATGTGAGCGGGAATGCCATTCCTGGCCTTTCCCTTGCTTCTCATTCGAACTATTCCCAATTAGATTTCCTACGTCGCTTCGGTAAAGTGCGAAATAAAAACTAATGCATCTGCGACTCAGGATTTCTCCCCCAAGTCGTTGCAAAGATAATAAAAAATATGTAAATAGGCAAAATCTTGAAAGAAATTTGCTAAAAAAGTTGCATGTTTTAAGAAAATGTGCAATATTTGCAGTCGAAAACATGAAGATTCTCGGATAAGACAGTCCGAATCAAACGATAACAGAGCTCGTCGGTATCCCATAGATCTGCTGTGTGAATCACGGGGGGACTCTCCTGATTCGTTTTAAATAGACAATAAAACAAGAAATAAAAACGTTATTAAGATATATGGCAGAGAAAGAATTGATACAGCTGTTTGGAGAACAGAAAGTACGAACGAAATGGGATGATGAGAAGCAGAAATGGTTCTTCTCTATTGTCGATGTTTGTGGGGTGCTGACGGATCAGCCCGATGAGGAACATGCACGGAACTACTGGAAGGTACTGAAACACAGACTGAAGAAAGAGGGCAATGAAACGGTTACAAATTGTAACCAGTTGAAACTGCACAGGTGCAGGCATACTCTAGCCTGCTCCTAGCCTGCTCCTAAGCTGCTCCTAGCCATACTCTAGGCTGCTTCTAGGCTTACTCTAAGCTTACTCATGAGTATACTTGCAGTATGGCAAGAGAAGAGCGAGGCAAAAGTATGGCAAAGAGATAAAATGAAATACGAAACATGTAATATTTTCGAGTTTTGCATATTATTATGACAGAGCAAGAGCATTGGCAATGGCAGGAGCCAGGCAGGGCCTGGAAGGGGGCTGGATTGTATCATGTCACCCTGACAGTGACTGACCGCCAGCCTGTGTTGGGCAGGCTCATTACGCCAGACAGCAATCCGGCACGAGCCAGAGTGGTGCGCACAGCGCTGGGCGATGCGTTGATAGATTGTCTGATGAGCATACCGAGCCATCACCCAGAGGTACAGGTGCTGCATTTCTGCCTGATGCCCGACCATCTGCATGCCGTGCTGTATGTGCGTCGCACCATGCCCAAGGGCATCAGGGCAATGGTGAGAGGCTTCTGGCAAGCAGCGAAGAAGCTGGGGCGGGCTTGTTCTCAGTCGGGGGCTTCTTTCATTGTCCCGAATGACATTCGGGAGGAACTCAAAGAAGGGAGCCGGCAGTTGGAGGGCATTTCTGCCGCCCTTTGCGGGCAGATGGGCGAGGAGGCCTATTACCGGCTGGAGCCGCTTTTCATGGAGATGCCCTTCATCCGTCCGATGGCCCGCTACTCGCAGTTGCAGACCACAATCCGCTATGTCGACATGAATCCGCAACGCCTGGCAACCAAGCGCCTCAAGCCTGGCTTCTTCCGCGTGCAGAAAGACATTGAGATTGGCACGTACAGGTATGACGGTGTGGGGAATGTAGCGTTGCTGCTGAAGGAACGGCACCCCTTCATTCTCTTGACTGACAATGGTTTCCGCGACTACTACAAGCCTGCTGACATTCTCTTCGACGCATGTGCAGCCGGTCGCCTGCTCATTCTCAGCCCCTGGCCCTACGATGGCGGGAAGCGGCATATCAGTCGTGCCGACTGCGTAGCCTTGAATAAAATGGCTGAAGATATTTGCAATGATCTGAATGGCACAAGGACTGTTTTCCCACAACAAAAAGAATTAAACGTGTAACATTTTCGAGTTTTTGCATGTTACATCAATAAAAATGTGTACCTTTGCAAACGAAATGACGAAAGAAAACAAAGACAGGCTTCTGAGATTGCTGCAGCAACACAAGGAACCTAACGCAGTCATTGTAAGGAAATAAATGATGAATATAAAAGTACATAGCCCCAAGAACCTGAAGATGGGCAGCACCGTGAATGCCCTGGAGGAAGAGATGCTCCAAAGCAGTAAGCGGCTGAAGGAAGCAATGGAAAAAGGTAAGAAACAAACAGAGAACAAATGAAAAAGTGTTTGTTGTTTTTTGTCTGTATGATGACATTCGTACAGTATGCTGGAGCGCAGGATTATTTCTCCTCAGCTTCGGATTTTGCCCGCTTGTTTGTGGGAACGATAGAGCCGCAATATCCTAAATCGTTGTGGCATGATGTTCCCTATTACAAAGACAACACAGATTTGTATCAAGGCCGCATCAGTTATTATGGTGTGGTTTACGACCGTGTACAGCTGCGTTTTGACCAGTTGATGCAGCGCGTCGTTGTGCTGTCTCCTGTGGGTAATTATTTGTGTCTGCCCGAGAAAGAGCATGTGGACTGGTTCGAGATGGATGGTCACCTCTATGTACGCGACCCTGAGGACAGCACGCGGTATGCGTATGTGCTGTGCGACGGAAGCTCGAATGGTGTTCAGCTCTATCATAGTGTGTGGAAAATCAACAGTGGTGACAAGACTTTCGACGGGAAGTATCGAAAGACGCTTGCCACTTTGGAGCATTATACGCTCGTCACTTCCGACGGCGCCATGCATCACGTGAAGCGAGCGTCCGACGTGGCGAAGCTATTCCCTGAGCAGAAAAAGCAGGTCAGGCAGTTTGTGAGGAAGAATGGTCTTTCTTTCTCAAGGAAGGAACGTGAGCAGAGCCTTGTGAAGCTGGTGGAGAGTTTGACGGGAGTCGGCGGGGGAGTTAGAGGAGTTAAGGATGTTAGGGAAGTTAAAGAAGTTAGGGAAGTTAAAGACAATAGTAATCTGAAACCTCAAACCCCAAACCTCAAATCTCAAACCTCAGACCTGATTGCCGGTATTCCCGTATTGGACAGTGACTCTACGCGTAT
Organism: Prevotella sp.; assembly: GCA_015060485.1. Classification (GTDB taxonomy): domain Bacteria; phylum Bacteroidota; class Bacteroidia; order Bacteroidales; family Bacteroidaceae; genus Prevotella. The sequence continues at coordinate 50,846 of SUYI01000022.1, forward strand.
GTCGGCAGGGTCGTCCAAGACGAAGGTATATATCGTGCCGGGTGTGAAGAAAGCAAGGGTCAGTGTCGCCGACGATCAGGAATTGGCCGAGATTGTCGTTGTCGGTGGCCGTCAGTCGGCAGTGAACAACATGATGATGGGTTCCGAGAAGTTCAAACCCCAGCTGCTGAAGAACATTCCGTCGGCGTTAGGCGAGTCGGACATCATGAAGATAGTGCTCTCGCTGCCTGGTGTCACTACCGTCGGCGAGGCTTCCAGCGGATATAACGTGCGAGGTGGTGCCACTGACCAGAACCTTATTCTGTTCAATGGCGGCACGGTGTATAATCCGTCGCACCTGTTCGGACTCTTCACGTCGTTCAATTCGGATATGGTGGAGGATGTGGAACTGTTCAAGTCGAGCATTCCCGTAGAATATGGCGGCAGAATAAGCAGTGTGCTGAAAGTGACGTCGAAGGAGGCTAATATGCAGAAGTTTACTGGTTCGGCCAGCATTGGTGTGCTGACCAGTAAGGCTGATCTTGAGGTCCCTATCGTCAAGGATCATGTGTCGTTGCTGTTGAATGCGCGTACGACCTACAGCGACTGGATACTTAAGCAACTGCCCGAGAAGAGCGGCTACAAAGACGGTACTGCCAATTTCTATGATTTCGGTGGCGTGCTGACGTGGAAGCTCAACAGTATGCACCGCCTGAAGGTGTTCGGCTATTGGAGTAAAGATAAGTTCTCGTTCAGCTCGCAGGAAAAATACGGCTATCAGAACCGTAATATCTCGGCAGAGTGGCGCTCGCTACTGAATGAGAAGGTCACTGCAACGGTTTCTGCCGGATTGGACCATTACGACTATTTCAACGAAGAAACCAACGTGCCGTCGATGGCCGCCCGATTGAGCTTCGGCATAGACCAGTTGTGGGCAAAGCTGCACATCCGTCAGCGTCTGGCTGAAAAGCAGGTTCTTTCGTATGGTCTCTCCGTGCAGCATTATAATGTGCAGGCTGGTGAGTATGAGCCTGTCGGTGAGGCCTCACGCATCAAGGCCGACCAGTTGCAGAAAGAAAAGGCCCTGGAAAGCGCAGCCTATATCGACTATGAGCGTTCTCTGACCGACAAGCTGTCCGTTTCTGCCGGTTTGCGCTATACGATGTTCAATGCACTGGGCCCTCGCGACGTGAATTATTATGCTGATGGTGAGCTTCCGTCAGAGCGAAACCTGGTGGAGACGCGTCACGAATCAGGTGTCATCAAGACCTATCATGCCCCAGAGGTCCGCCTGTCAGCCCGTTATGCCCTCCAGGAGAACCTTTCGCTGAAAGCCGGTTTCAACACCATGCACCAGTATATCCATAAGGTGTCAAATACTTCCATCATGTCGCCTACAGATATATGGAAGCTGTCGGACCTGAACATCAAGCCCCAAAGCGGTTGGCAGGTGGCTGCCGGTATCTATTACGAGACGGCCCGCAAGGAATACGAGTTATCGGCCGAGGTCTACTACAAGCGTATCAGCGATTATCTGAATTACCGCAATTCCGCCGTTTTGCTGATGAACCACCACCTTGAAACCGATGTCATCTCGACCAAAGGCAAGGCCTATGGTATAGAACTTCAGGCGAAGAAACCTTTTGGCAAGCTGAACGGATGGGTCAGCTATACCTTCTCGCGCACTTTGCTCCGTCAGGACGACGAAAGAGTAAAAATGCCCCTGAACAATGGTGACTGGTATCCTGCAGAATACGACCGGCCTCACGAGGTGAAGGCCGTGCTGAACCTGAAGTTCACCGAGCGCTACAGCTTCTCGAGCAACTTCAATTATGCCACAGGGCGTCCGACGACGTTGCCTGCAGGTAAATACTACGATTCGTATCATCAGCGATACATGCCGTACTATTCAGAACGCAACACCTACCGCATTCCGGACTACATGCGTCTGGACCTTGCATTCAACATTGAGCCGACTCATAAGCTAACCAGCTTCCTGCACACTTCGTTCTCGTTTGGTGTGTATAATGCCCTTGCCCGCAAGAATGCGTATAATATCTATTACGTCTCCGAAGGCGAGAAAATACAAGGCTATAAGCTATCAGTGTTTGGCACAGCCATTCCTTATGTCTCAATTAATATGCGATTCAACTAAGATATGATGAAACTGAGAAAAACGCTATATTTCGTACTGTGCTTCATGGTAAGCGTATGTACACTGTCGGGTTGTATTGAAGAATACGAGGCTGACATTTCGGCTGAGGATACCAATCTGCTCGTTGTTGAAGGTTCGATATGTTCCAAACAGAACAAGTTCTACCTGTCGCGTACACAAGCTATCAATTCATCCTATGTGCCCAAAGTGGTCAGCGAGGCAAAAGTCGTAGTACGTGGCGGCGACGGCTCTGAATACACGGCGCAGTATGACGGCGAATACTATTCCTGCTGGATTGAGTCCCTTGCGTCTGATGTGGAGTATTATCTTCATATCGAGGTTGACGGCGAGGTCTATGAGTCAGAGCCCCAGAAACCTATTCCTACTGAGAAGATAGCAGAAGTCAATGCCGTGCAGGAAACACCGGAAAGTGATATCGACGTGCTCGTTACTCCGGAAACTCCCTTGAATCCGAATCAGACGAACTACTATACGTGGTCGTTCGATGAAACCTGGGAAGTGCACCCGGATTATACCACGTTTATTTACTTCGACCCGGTCACGTTGACGGCAGTCTACGATCCTTACCAGTTCCCTGAGCGGGGATGGTTTTATGCCCGTGCCTCGACGATTCTGGTTGGTGACAGCCGGAATTACGAAGGACAGCACATCGAAAAGTTTAAGCTATACGACATCAGCCGCGGTAGTGAGCGTATCTTCTACAAGTATAGCGGCCTGGTGCATCAGCGTGCCATTTCAAAGGATGAGTACGAGTATGAACTAGCCCGTCGTCAGGCAGTATCCGAGATGGGCGGCTTGTTTACTCCGCAACCGTCCGCTCTGCCTACCAATATCCATTGTCTCACGTCGGGTAAGCATGTGATAGGTTATGTAGGATGCTCGTTGAATACGGCAGAATACCGCTTCTTCCTCCATGCTCACGAACTGTCAGTCAATCGTCCTTATCAAAAAGACGCCCGTACGTGGATTGACGACTGTGACGAGGCGACTTGTCTCCTCATGTTGGAAAGAGGCCTGTTTCTGTGTGAATGGAATGACGACCGGATCATTCCTGGTGGTACGCTGCGAACAGCTTGGGCTACCAAGTATCAGCTTGATGTGAGACTGAGAGGTGCATCGGTAGAAGAACCTGAATATTGGCATCTGAACGAAAGCATAAGTTATTGATATGAAATGTAATACGAAAAATAGAATCCTGTCACTGTTTGCTGCGATGGTGCTTACCGTGGGCATCTTTGCTGCGAGTGTAAAAACCGACCGTGCCTGGTATCTGGCCGGCGAGGCTATGACGGTCAGCGTAACTGCCGACGATGCCTTGATAGCCTACGCTGAACTGTGCGATACACGTGGCTTGGCGGCCGGCGTTGCGATAAGTCTGCAAGACGGAGTAGGCGAGGGGTTGCTGGAACTGCCCTCCGACTTGCATAGCGGATACTATGTGTTGTCAGTCTATACGCGCCACAATGCCCGTGTGGCTTACCAGCTTGTCGCAGTGGTCAATCCTCTCTACAAGAGCGTCGACGACGACATCGAATGGGTGTCAGGTGACAGCTGCTGGGTGGCTGCCGAAGGTAAAGCCGATTTAATAGGCAAGAAGGACGTCGATGTGCGCGAGACGGAAGGCCATATCGTGATGGCACGTGTCAGAAACGTGTATGACGGCCAGACTTTCAGCGCCAGTCAGATTTGTCCTTCCATCAGCATCGTGGGCAAGCAGATTCATTATTTTGAAGGAAAGATGGTCGACGACTCCACTGCCGTATTCTACACCTTCGGCATTCATGGCAAGCAGCCGTTGGTGCTCTCTGCCAAGTCGTCTACCGGCGAGAGCCTGCCCATCGAGATGATTACTCCCTTTGCCACTCTGCTGCCGAAGCAGCTCCCCCGTCTCGTGTTCCATTATGTTCGCGGCGAGGTGGAAACGCGCTCCTTGGATATGCAGCGCCATCAGATAGCCATAGCTCCTGCCAAGCGTGAACTGCAGTTGGGCGTTATTGCTGACGATGCGGCAGAAGACGGCGTGCCTATGGACTATAGTGACATCGTGCTGGGTACAAGACCCGATCTGACCTATAATCTCGACGAGTATCGCCAGTTCTTCACAATTCGCGAGGTGTTGCTGGAATATGTCAGCTGCGTTACGAAAAGGAAAATCAATGGCGTACAGCAACTGATAGTCCGTAAAGAGCAGTCGTTCTACGATCATACGTTGCCCACATTGGTGCTGATCGACGGTATGCCGGTATTCGACGTTGAGCGACTGCTGAACTATGATGCCCGCCGTATTCACCATATCAACATCTATACCGAGCAGTATAATTTCGGTAATACCATCTATAACGGCATCCTGTCGTTTATCTCACGTTCCGGGCGCCTCACGAACTATCCCACCGAGCCTAACGTGCAGTATCTGGTGTATGTATTCCCTTGAATAAAAACGTTTTACGGATTACTCTGTATATTATTCTTTCCCTAAATTCAGTCTGATTCCTACTTGCAGCGTCCAGTTCAAAGGCTGGTCTTTGAAGAAGTTCTTCACCTTGCTGTTGTTCTTCAGATAATAGCGTACACCGGGTTCTGCATAGATGCCTACTAGGGGCACGATGTCGTATTCCACACCTAAACTTCCCCCCAGCGACCACTGCGGATGGTCGTATCGGGTCTGTACGTCGACACCTTCTATATTCGTTTTAGCGTTGAAATTCCAGTCAATCTGTGCACCTGCCGAGGCGTAGGCCTTCCAGCCCTTGCCTTTCCATACGCTATACTGCACGTTGAGGGGAACGCCCACGTAGTCGAGATGCTGTTCGGTGGTGACGGGGGTGTAGCTGAGGACGTTGACAAACTGAGAGTTCAGTCGCGTATAGACGAGTCCTGTGCTCAGTGTCCAGTGCGACGTCAGGGGATAGCTGAGGGTGAGACCAAAGCTGATGGGGTGCGAGTGATGCTGGCGTTCCTCGTAGCCCACCAACCAGATTGGCTCGTCGCTGGCACTGCTGCGTGTGGGCAGATAATCGCTGAAGTCGAAACGACTGGCCATCTCCGGACTCATTTGAACACCATTCGTCCTTCGATACGCCATCAGTCCGTTGTTAGCCATCAGGCCTATGCTCACCGTCTTGCGTTTCTTGACGGCTGGGGAGACGGGAGAGTCCTGAAGGGTAGGGTGAGGGGCCAAATCCTTTTGGGACTGCTCTTGTTTCGGCAACTCTTGCTGAGCAACTTCTTCTTGAGACACTTCTTGCTGAACCTGTTCCTGCTGAACCACTCCTTGCTGAACCTGTTCTTGTTGAGGCTGCTGTTTCAGAGTCATCGCTTTGCTCAGTTCCTCTCGTTTTTTCTCAAATTGCTCGTTGGCTGTTTCAGCAAGCTGTTCATTAGCCGTTTTGGCACGCTGTTCGTTGGCTGTTTTTGCAAATTGCTTGCTGGGCGCTTGCTGACTTGGCCATAACCACCATCCTATTCCAAAAAGCAGTGCGATGAGGGCTGCAACACTTGCCCAGCGTTGCCACATGTTCACTACGACGTTGCGCTGCTGGGGCAGGCGTCGCTCAATATCGGCCCACAGTCCTTCCGGAGCTCGTAGCTCGTAGTCGGCCAGTTGCTCGCGGAGTTGTTCTGTCCAGTCTTTCTTCGTCATAGCTTGTTGTTCTTTAGATAGTTGTTGATGCGTTTGGCGAGCTCCTTTTTGGCTCTTGCGTATTGCGAGGTAGAGGTTCCGGGCGCTATGCCCAACATACGGGCTATTTCTTTGTGCGGCAGTTGCTCGAACACATACAGGTTGAGCACCATCCTATAGCCTGGGGGCAACTGGCTGATGAGTCGCCAGAGCACGTCAGGCGGCACGCGCCCCACGTCGGGTTCCTCTTCTTCAGGCTCATCAGGCAGAAGGTCTGTCATTTGCATGCGTTCATGACGTTTGACGTAGTCGACGGCCTGATGTACGACGATGCTGGTGACCCACGCCTTGAGCGACCCTTCGCCCTGATAGTTAAAGTGGTCCAGCGAGGTGAGTATCTTGACAAACGAGTCCTGCACAACGTCGCGGGCGTCTTCCTGATTAGCCACATACCGTAATGCAATGGCCATAGTCCGTCCCGCAAAGCGTTCGTAGAGGCGACGCTTAGCCTCCCGTTCTCCGCCACGTATTGCCTTTAGCAGTTGCTGCTCAGTTTCCAAGGTCTCTTAATGTAGTCGTTTTGTACTAACAAGCAACAGCGTCAGCGCTGGCTCGAAGGTATGGGTAGCGGTTCTGGTGCGGGCATAATCTCTACTTTGGACACTAACCTTGCTCACTGTCATTTTCAGTATCAATTGGTCTGTGTCTTGCTCGTAGGTGACTTCAGCCTCACAGTCGAGTGTCACTTTCCATGAGCTGTAGCCAAAGATGACGTCATAAGAATTTTCTGTAGCATTTTTATTGGCGATATAAGTTGTTTTCTCAGAAAATCCCAAATCCACGGAATAAAAATAATAGGGAGAATAGTCCCCAAAGGGTTGGCTTTCAAAAGAAAAAGCGTCTTCAGCAGATGGTTCTGCCAATTCATCAGTTAAAAGGTTCTTTATTTGTAGAATGTCGTTAGGCATGTGTCCTACCCGAATAACCCCATTTCCATGATCGTTAGTGGACATGGATCTCTCAAAGTAGATTGTCGTTTGGTCTACAACTTGACGGTTTACTATCCAGTTGGCCTCATAAGCGACAACGGACAATGACTTATTCATCCCTGCTGTTAAGTTATATACTTCTTCCTCTTTCGTACAAGCAGCTAACAGACAGATGCCCAAACCTGCCATTAGGAAATGTGTAAGCGTCCTTCGTTTCATTTCATTTTTTTATGATTGTTTGATACCCCCGTCATGAAGGTTGCTAAAGGTTTATCTCTACGACATTGCTGTCCTTGAAGGATATTTCGCCCAAATTCCGACCATCCAACGACAACTGGAACGTGTCGCCCTCCACGTCGTACAGCGTGAAATAGATATTCACCCGGCAGAGACAAGTAGCACGGTTGCCATTGGGATCTAGAATCTTCTCGCGGACATTGACATCTAACATCCTACTAGTCTGTTGACAGTCTACGTATAATTCGCCATGATGACAGTTTACTTTATAGTTTACCATCTCACCTGAGATGGTGTTGCCCTGACGAGTCAGTTTGATAGCCAAACGGGGAATCTCCTCCCCCTCGCCAGAATCTACCTGCGTAGAACGCGTTGACGAATGAGGACATTCCGTGTTGTGCACATTTCCTACCGACACCCCGCTTTCTGCTGTTGAACAACCCGTGAGAAACAATAGAGCCATTAAAGGCAAAAATAAAGATTTCTTATTCATATAAACGTTGCCTTAGTTTTTACTATACGCCATAATCGATGTGACTGCTGTTTTCTTCATCTCTTGTATATTGGGGGGTAGTCGAAACCGTCTGTTGTGGAAAAACAGAAATTGAAAAAGCCATATTGTCCGCCTTCATGATCAAATCGTGAAACAGCCAATCCGTTGAGATAGAATTGGGTGTCTATTTCTGGGGCCTTTCGGTATTCCTGATGATAACTGCGCGAGTAAGCCACTCTGAAATGCTGGCCGGTGGGTAGGTTCAGGGTGATTTCGCGCTTGTCGACGCTCTCTGCACCATCGAATTCACCAAAGGACATATAATAATGGCGTTTACCATCAAGAGATGTAGTCTCATACAAGATGAGTCCCATAAAACGGGCCAGATACACTCTTGTAGTGGCCTGCTCTCGCATCTTTCTTTCATAGTCCTCCCATTTCACCAATGGATACTCCTGCCCCTGATAGGTCACCGACACATCTTTGATGATGTTGCCTTGATAAGTGGAATCCAGCATATCGTTTCCCTCACTGTCGGTAAAGGTAAAGGAAAACGTGACGGGTGCGATGTCCCAAATGACATCTTCGCCTCCATTGTCGTCGTCACTGCTACACGCTCCCAAACCGATTGCCGTCATCAGGGCGACGGCTACCCATAATACATGCTTCTTCATACTACGTGCAAATTTAATGATTTTCTACATCATTAAACTTAAAAACCGAAAAAATACTGCACGCTGAAACGTTAAATGATGTTATTTCTTCTTCTTGAACAGCTGCAAGCCGTAGTACCTGACGTCTGTGGATCATGGGGACTCTAATTTTGCGCTCTGATAGAATATATCAGTGAAGAATTTGCTTAATCACGGCCAAATCCTTACC
>SUYI01000023.1 GCA_015060485.1 Prevotella sp.
AATCGAGTGCATGAGAGGTGGGGCATCAGAGCCATCCAGATACACATGCACAGAGATGAAGGGCATTATGAGAATCCAGAGGACAAATCGACATGGAAGCCAAACCTTCATGCGCATATCATCTGGGACTGGATAGACCACCAGACAGGCAAGTCCTTCAAACTGAATGCCGATGACATGTCCCAAATTCAGGATATGGTTGCAGAGACATTGGAGATGGAGAGAGGCAAGCGCAAGGAAGAGACGGGTGCCGAACATCTGGAACGAAAAGACTTCATCTTGGCTAATCAGAGAAAGCAGAGTGCTGAACTTGATAACGAGATTGCCGAGAAACGGGATCGACTGAATACAGAGAACGGCAATGCCATCGTTTCTGGAGTGGCCAACCTTTTTGGTAAGGGCAAGTATGCTGATATGGAGAAAGAAAATAAGCGCCTGAAAGAGGAACTGCCAAAGCAAAAAGCAGCCATGCAGCGTCAATATCAAAAGGCTTTAGATGCTGAACGGAACCACCATACCCAGCAACTTGCAGAGAAGGATAAGCAAATTGAGGATCTGCAGGGCAAGTATAAGGGTGAGGTATTCCGCCATCAGCAGGACAATCAAGAGAAAGACAGGATTATCCGTCTAAAGGACAGCATCATCAACGATTATCGCGAACGGCTTGGTTATTATCTGTCAACCCTTTCAGAACTGCTAAGAGGTGCAGTTAAGGCTGTTGTCGATTTTGTTCAGTCTGGCTACCGCAATTTCACCTATCGTCAGGAATGCGATGTCAAACGCTACATGAACAGCCAACCCGACAAGGATGAAGCAGCAGACACTGTGCTTAAAGCCTCGCTTCCCTTCTTGAAATCTGATGAGCATGAGCGAGTGAAAGGACAGCTTTCTTACATTGCACAGGACATGAAGGAAGAACGACTGCAAAGTCGAAGCCGTGGATTTCATTTGTAAAACTCCGAAAAAACAAGCCTGCCTGTAGCAATTACTGGCAGGCTTGTAAAGTCAGAAACTCGGCTCGACGTCGCCGCGAGTGTACGGTGTCGCTTGAAAGGTAAGAATATCGCAAGACCTTTCTTTGTCCATAATCCTTACTGTTTTTTGAAAGTTTGACATAAAGTGAATGGGTCACGAGGGTTATTTGAGTTTCTCTTTTAGCCTTTGAAGTTCGCAATCGAAGTTGTCATATCCGTTGATGCGCAAGTCGTCGCGGACACGGCGGCAGTCGGGGGTAATGGTTTCGTAGTGAGGAATAGCATTGAAATGGAATAGTTCCCGCAGACGGCTGAAATCGGCATTGGTGAGACATATTGTTTCCTCGTCTGCCAACCATTCGGCTACATATTTCTTATAGGCATCGCTGCCACCAGCCGTTTTTTCATCGGCTATGAAGATAATCTTTACGTCATCGCGCTTGGCAATCTCGGCACGGAGTTGCTTGCTGTTCTGAATAGCGACGAGGCAGGCGCCACAGCCGTACCCCCAGAAGTCAAAGACTAAGTAGCGGTTTGGATAACGGGACATGATGTCGCGGATGATTTCAATACCGGGACCATCGGGCAGTGGAGAGGTCAGTTCCGTCTTTGCCATCTCTCTTTGATAGAATTGTTCAGCCTTTTGGCGGATGTATGGGTGAGTGAAGGACGAAAGATAGAGTGGAAAGGCTTTCTCATACGTTTTCCATTCGTCGTATGACTGCTGCATCCACATGTAGATGCACAGTTGTGCCGTCAGCGTAAGATGGTCAATACCCATCAGCTGCTGATAGGCGGCGTAGGACTTCTGTAATCGGTCTTTGATTCCCGCCACACCCGACAGCGTGGTTTCTTTATTAGGTCGTGCCCATTGTACGCGGTTGAGGGTGAAATAATATAATTGGTCCGTCATCAGCAGTGGGTTGTCGAAGTCAACGCGCTTCAGTAACCTGTAGTTATTCACGTCCATTGTAGGGCGGAGTGCAGCACTGTCGGTCACTATTTGCTGCCAACTGCCATCCGCTTGCTGTTGCCAGGGCATCAGCCTATCTGCATATTCAAAAGCATAATCAATCAGGGAGAAAGCGAATTGGTTCTGCATTTCAGCCTGTGCCAGTTGCATTTCCATAGGCGTAAAGTTGTCACGGCGGCTCACCGTATCTATGCGTTCCAACATGTCATGCCACAACTGTTCTGCAATGTTATTAGCCTCGTCGAATTCGCCTTTGAAATCGTAGAGCCTGCTGCACATCTTTTGTAACTGCAAGTCTGATTTCAGCCAGCGCTCCACGTCCTTACTGCTTCCGCTATTATAGTAGCACTCATATTGTCCTTGCTCGTTGAGTCGGACGGTAATATCGACGGTCTCGCCAGGACGGACGAAGAACGGAATCTCAGAAAAACCAACCTTCGATTCCCCAGAGGATTTAAACTTCAGGCGCATGGGATAATTGATGGAAAAACTTTTCTCAAAGGTTCCGTCAGGGGTGATGTCCATTACCAACGTATTATTATCCTTTTCCATGATGTCATAGAGATAACACGTCATTGATGTGAAGCCAAACCGTTCAGCATTGTACCCTTCAATTCGGCCTCGGATTGTGATGGTGTCGGTCTTGAACCAATCTGTGGGTATTGTTTGCGCCTGCCCCGCCATTGCAGCGAGTGCGAACAGGATGGTGATGATGGTTTTCTTGTTCATGTTAATTTAAATTTATTTGTTATCGTGGAAAATCTCTTCGAGCTTCGCTTTCAGTTCTTCTACGCTGTTAGGCACGGCAATGATGGTGCCGTCATGGTCGATGAAGAATAGGGCACTATTTTGAGTGCCGTGCTTATGGAACACGCCGAACTCGTCATCAAGGTCAACGAAACAGGGCCAGGGGAAGGCGTGACGCTCGACGGCCTTACGCATGGCATCGGTGGACTTGAATTCGTGGGCAAGGCTGAACACGTTCAGACCACGACTGCGGTACTCGTTGTAGATGGGGATGATGTCGCAGGCGTCGCGGATGCAGGGCGAGCACCACGAGGCCCAGCAAATGACGAGCGTCAACTTATCCTTGTAGTATTCAGAGGCGCGGACTTGCTGCCCGTCTATTGTGCGCACATCGTAGTCGTTGTACTTTCGTCCGCAAATCTGATAACCCACAGCCTCTTGCTCGGCGATACGCTGATGCACGGGGTGGTCAGGATAGAGCGTGGTGTATTGGCGGTGGTAAATGTCAAGCATAGCGGCAAGGCTCGTGTCATTGAAGTGAAAGCCCTTGAGCCGCCCGTCGAGTTCGAACAGGAAACCGAGCATCGGGTGGGCTTTGTAGTAGTCAAGCGTCCATTGGTGGTATTCGTTCTCCAGTTTCGCCATCTTCTGCTTGTCGTTCTCGTCCAGTTTCTCATAGGCAGACATGAACTTCTCTTCGGCAGCTTGCTCCATAGCGTGCCACGCCTGATACTCCTTGCCTGTGGATTGGATGTCGAATTTGTCGCCGTCGAGCTGGATGGTCACGGTCGCGCCGCCCTCCACGAAGAACTCCCCTGAGCGGAGGGTCATGCCCTTCTCCATCACCTCGCCGAAGTCCACAATGTGCCATCGCTCAATCTGCGCATCCTCCACATCACACTCGAAGTGTCTATCCTTCACCACTGGTCGTAGCTTGCTGTCTTTCGGGTCTTCCCCGTCCCGATAGATGACTAGTTCCACAGGTGTGGTTCCCTCTGCTACAGAACCGATGACATGACTTTTCACTTGCGCCTGCCCTGTCATTGCAACGACGGCGAGCAGGATGGTGATGATGGTTTTCTTGTTCATATTCGTTTATGTTTATACCTTTTATTATATATACGCTGTAATCGCGGAAATATGACGCTGCGGGGCGTTAAACTTTCCTAATCCACTGGGCATAGAGAAAGCGTGAACAACCCATATCTTTCCCTCGTGGCTGTAGGAAGTGCCATAATAGTCAGATAAGTTTCGCCCACGCTATAACGTGAACGCTCACTTTATCTATTCTCTGACTATTATTCCTTGAAACTTCCTACATTTCGAGGTCGTTGAATGAGATAGCGAACGCCATTTCTCTTGTCCACAATGTCTTTGGGTATCACACGAATGCGAAATCCAGCGACAAAGGTACTACAAATAATTGAGAAATGATAAAAGCATCCCCCACCTTTTATATATTTTATACATAAGAGGCTCGTTTTCATTCATTTTTGGAGCCGAAACAAAGTTTTTAATTAAAATCTTGCATTAATTCAAAAGGAATTTGTATCTTTGCACACAGATAATAAGTTTGTCGAACTCACCAATGAATCGCCTTTGACCTCCTCAGGCCGTGCGGTTTATTTGGCTAAAAATAGTTAATTATGATGCAAGTAATTGAAAATCAGTATAGAATCGTCGAAAACCAAGTTTTCAACGAGGATGAGTATTAGAATGGAAAAGTGGCACAAGTGCCACTTTTTTATTGCGAAATAAATCGTAACGAAGATTTTTGCAATGGATTTTCTTCCCAAGTTACTTCCCATTAATGATGAGAGTGGGAAAGTAACTACATAGATAACTACACAGAAAACTACACAGAAGATTGCAGAGATGATAAGAGTCAATCTGTGCAAAAATTGCACACGTTCATTAGTATAAATGCAGTTATCGATTATGTTCAGTCTGGCTATCGCAGTTTTAGTGCTCGTCAGGAGGGTGATGTCAAACGCTATATGAATGGCCAACCAGACAAGGACAAGGCTGCAGATGAGATGTTCAATGCTTCACGTCCTTTCTTGAAAGCCGATGAGTCAGAGCGAGTAAAGGGGCAACTCTCCTATATCGTTAAGGACATGAATGAAGAACAAAAGCAAAGCCGAAGTCGGGGATTCCACAAGTAAAAATATTACAATCCTGTTACGTAACACAATTGTAACAGGATTTCTTTTGTGGCTAAGTGAAATCATTCTAATTTTGCATTCGAAAGAATAATAACTCAAGAAAGCAAATGGAGACAACTCAAGACTATTTGATGGTATCGCTGAAACTGCTTGGAGCATTAGGACTGCTCATCTACGGCATGCGTATGATGAGTGATGCCCTGCAGAAGATGGCGGGACCGCAGTTAAGACACATTCTGGCACGGATGACCACAAACCGTTTGACGGGGATGCTGACGGGAACCTTCGTGACTTGTGCTGTGCAGTCGTCGTCGGCCACGACGGTGATGACCGTTTCGTTCGTGTCGGCAGGACTACTGACGCTGGCGCAGGCAATCTCGGTAATTATGGGTGCCAACATCGGTACGACGCTCACGGCTTGGATTATGTCGCTGGGCTACAACGTCGATTTGACCAGCGTCGTGTTCCCGGCTTTTGCCATCGGCATCATACTTATCTACATGAAGCGCCACCGCTTTGTGGGCGACTTCCTGTTTGGCATCGCGTTTATGTTCCTCTCGCTGGTGATGCTGAGTACAGCGGGTAAGGAGATGGACCTGGAGCACAACGAGGCGGTGGTGCGGTTCTTTGCTTCGTTCGACACCAACAGCTATTGGACGATTCTTGCCTTTTTGGGCATCGGTACACTGATTACCTGCATCGTACAGTCGTCGGCAGCCGTCATGGCTATCACCATCCTACTCTGCTCTACGGGCGTATTACCTATTTATTTAGGCATAGCCTTGGTGATGGGTGAAAATATCGGTACGACGGCAACGGCTAATCTTGCGGCTTTCGGTGCTAATACACAGGCTCGTCGGGCAGCATTGGCACACTTGTTGTTCAATGTGTTCGGAGTTATTTGGGTGCTCTGCGTGTTCTATCCCTTTGTCGATATGGTGTGCCAATTGGTGGGCTACGATCCGACGGCTGGCGGTCAAGCCACACTCTTGCCCGTGGTGCTGGCCATGTTCCATACCTGTTTCAACGTGACGAATACCGCCATCCTGATAGGACTGATTCCCCAGTTGGAGCGCGTGGTGTGCTGGCTGTTGCCAGAGAAACCGCAGCCTGAGCAGGAGCAATTCCGCTTGCAGTACATCGAGACCAACCTAATGCAGACGCCCGAAATCTCCGTCCTGCAGGCCCAGAAGGAGACGGCACAGTTTGGCGTGCGCGTACAACGGATGTTTGGCATGGTACGCCAGCTGACGGACGAACGCGACGAGGGCAAGTTCGCGCATCTGTTCAGCCAGATAGAGAGCCAGGAGGACTACACCGACCGTATGGAGATAGAGATAGCCCGCTTTTTAGAGAAGGTGAGCGAGAACCACCTCAGCGACGAAACCAAAGTAAAAGTGCGCCAGATGTTGCGCGAGGTGGGCGAACTGGAAAGCATCGGCGATGCCTGCTACAATTTGGCCCGCACAATGAACCGTCTGCAAGAGACGGGCAAGGACTTTACCGCCAACCAGCGCACCCAATTGCAGGCCATGATGACCCTCTGCGACGATGCCCTGTCACAGATGAATACCATCATGTCTGGCCACCGCTCTGAGCACGATATCCGCGACAGTTACCGCATTGAGAACGATATCAACCAGATGCGCCAGCGGTTAAAAGGTGAAAATATCCGTGCCGTCAACGCCCGTGAATACGACTACGCTCTCGGCACTGTCTTCGCTGACCTCGTCAACGAGTGCGAGAAACTGGGCGACTACGTGGTTAACGTCGTTCAGGCAAGATTCGGGAAATAGAAGAAACATATTTATCATTAAAAAAGCAAATATTATGAACGCAAGGAATTTTTTTACATGGGCATTATTGGTCTTGCTGCCATCAACACCCAGTTTCGGACATGAAAAAGTGATTACCGCAAAAGAACTGCCTGCGGCTGCTCAGACGTTTATCAATACACATTTCAAGGGAAAGATGATTACAGAAGCCAAGAAGGACGTCGAAATGCGGAAAACCTGTTATGACGTGACTCTGGACAATGGCGCAAAACTGGAATTCGACGGTAAGGGCGCATGGAAGGAAATCAAATGCAAGTCGTCTGCCGTTCCACCAGCAACAGTCCCTGCTGCTATCAGTAAATATGTCAAGGCAAACTATCCAAAGGGTAGGATTGTGAAGATAGAGCGAGACCAAAGTGGACATGAAGTAGAACTGTCGGACGGAACAGAAATAAAGTTCAATAAGCAGTGGAAGGTCATTAGGGTTGGCAAGTGACAAGATTATAATATGAATAATTTGTTGGAGTTATAGTGATATGGCGTTAATGGGACTGCCCCTCTGGGCTTGGATTGTATTCTATGTATTGGTGCTGCTGATGCTGGTAGCCGACCTGAAGATGTTCGGACGCAAGGGACAGCACGAGGTGAATGTGAAAGAGGCACTCCAGATGACCGCCGTCTGGATAGGTGTGTCGCTGGTGTTCTGCGCGGTCATCTACCTATTCTATCCTGTGGAACCGCACGAAAAGGCGATGGAGTTTCTGGCGGGCTACTTGATAGAGAAGTCGCTGTCGATGGACAACCTGTTCGTGTTCCTCATGCTGTTCTCGTTCTTTGGCATCGAGCGGAAGTATCAGCACGAGGTGCTCTTTTGGGGCATTTTTGGAGCATTGGTCCTCCGCAGCATCTTTATTTTTGCCGGTGCGGCGATGGTCGAGCGTTTCGAGTGGGTGCTGGGCTTGTTCGGTCTGTTCCTGCTCTATACGGGAGGAAAAATGTTCGCGCACAACGATGACCCACAGACCGACCCCTCGCAGAACATCATCGTGCGGTGGTTCCGCAATGTCTATCCCGTGACCGAAAAGATGCACGGCGAGCGGTTTTTCATCGTGGAGAATGGCCGACGGCTGGCCACGCCGCTCTTCGTTGCCCTGCTGGTCATCGAGACCACCGACGTAGCCTTTGCCGTCGACAGCATCCCCGCCGTGTTCAGTGTCAGCCGCGACCCGTTCATCGTGCTCACCTCCAACATCTTCGCCATCCTTGGCCTCCGCGCCCTCTACTTCGCACTGGCTGCCGTTGCCAAATACTTCACCTATCTGAAGTACGGCCTCGGCATCATCCTCATCTTCGTGGGAGTAAAAATGCTGCTGGCGATGAACGAATACATCAACGCCCTCGGCACACTGTTGGGTCTGAACCTCAACATGCCGCACATTGAAGTTCCCACGCCCGTCAGCCTTGCCGTCATCTTTGGTGTCCTCGTCCTGTCAATGCTTCTGTCGGTTGTGGTTACAAAGCGAAAGTGCTAATAAATCAGCATTTTCTCACAGATTTTTCGTACCTTTGCAGCCAAGTTCTTACGTTATAGTGATGGAAACGGTAAATAAGTTATTGAAATTGTTGGGCGGTATGCTCATGGGAGCTGCCGTCGGCTACTTTGGCGTGATGGCGATTATATGGCTGGTGGAAGGCTCGCTGCCATCATCACACGGAGGAAAGGAAGGTATCGACTGGGGCATGATGGCATTGTCTATCGGTGTGACGCTGGTGGGCTTGGTCTTTGCAGTCCTTGTCCATCTGATATTGCATGAGGCCGGGCATCTGATTGCCGGTTTGCTGACAGGCTATCGGTTTCTGTCGTTCCGTGTGTTCAAGTTCACGTTGGTCAAGACGGAAGATGGGTTGCGCTGGAAGAAATTCCATATTGCCGGTACTGGCGGTCAATGCATCTTGGAACTGCCGGAAGATCAGGATGTGGAGACCGTTCCCTGGTTCTGGTATAATGCGGGTGGCGTGCTGATGAATCTTATCATCATGTTGCTTAGCATCGGACTGCTGCGACTTCTGAATCCCGGCGTTGTAGGTTTTGCCCTATTAGCAATGCTGGCTTTCGTCGGTCTGTTTATGGCAATGATGAACGGTGTTCCCGCCAACATAGGTGGTATCAGCAACGATGGACATAACATCTGGATGCTGTGGCGCCGTCCTGCTGAGCGCCGTTACTTCCTGCGCTCCCTGCAGATTGCCGGGCAATTGAGCCGGGGCAAGCGCATGAGCGAAATGCCTGAAGAATGGACAGAAGACCGCCCCATCACAGAAAAGAGCAGCTATCTGGAACTGACGAGCCGCCTGACCTATATGGCACTGCTCGAAGACAAGGGAGAACTCGACAAAGCCCGACAGGTGGCAGAGGAACTGATGGCACTCGGCAAGAAACTGCCACAACTGCTACAGATGGAAGTGGCCAATGAGCGCGTTATGCTGGAACTGATGACCATCAATCGTCAGGAGGTTATCAATGTAGTGTGGACGAAGCAAGTGGCTCGCTACACGGAGGCGGGCTGCAAGTATTCCCCTATCAAATGTGCTGTACTCTACGCCTACGAGCTGCTGTATAACCATGACGCGGAGAAAGCTGAGGGTTATAAACGTCAGTTGGAGGTTCACAAGAATGGCTACACCATGCCAGGAGAGGCACTCACAGCCCTCAGGCTCATAGAAAGCATCGAAGAGAAATCATTAGAGAAAACAAAATGAGAACTATCAAAACGATTCTACTGCTGACATTCATGCTGTTCATAACTGGCGACATGAGTTTGCAGGCGCAGACACTGTCGAACAACCAAGTGCTGCAACAGAAGGACAGCGCATTTTTTCAGACTCAGGAGGCACGAAGGGTTGGCGACCAGTTGCTTCTGTATCAGCGCAATACGGGCGGATGGCCTAAGAACTTGAATATGGTGACGCCGCTGACGGCAGCGCAGCAGGACAGCGTGAGGCAGCAGAAGTCGCGCCAGGACGATTCGACCATCGACAACAAGGCCACGACGATGCAGATGGTGTTTCTGGCAAGACTCTACCAGCAGACGAAAGAGGACCGCTATGCGCAGGCTTTCCGCAGGGCGATGGAGTTCCTGCTCAGCGGACAGTACGATAATGGCGGGTGGCCTCAGTTCTGGCCAAAGAACCGCCAGTATCAGGTGCATATCACTTACAACGACAACGCCATCGTCAACGTGCTCAAGATTTTCCGCGATGTGATGAAGGTCAGGGAACCTTTCGACGGCGGTCTTGTTGACAGTCAGATGCGGGAACGGACTGCCAAGGCTTTCGACAAAGGCATCGACTGCATCCTGGCCACGCAGATAGTGGTCGATGGCGAGCCAACGGTATGGTGCCAGCAGCACGACCGTGAGACGCTGCTGCCCGCCAAGGCCCGTGCCTACGAGTTGCCGTCGTTCTGCACGCAGGAGAGTGCCGCCATCGTGTTCCTGCTGATGCAAATCTCAAAGCCCGACGAGCGCATCGTCCGTGCCGTCAACGGAGCCATGAAGTGGTTCGACGAGCACAAGATAACGGGACATCGCTTGGAGAAATATAAGGTAGATGGTAAGTCGGACCTCCGCTTGGTGGAGGACAGCACAGCCAGTCCGCTGTGGGCACGCTACTACGACTTAGAGAAGGGCGAGCCCTTCTTCTGCGACCGCGACGGACAGCCCAAGCGCAGCATCCAGGAGATAGGCTATGAGCGTCGCAACGGCTATGGTTGGTATAACGACCAGCCGCAGGATCTGTGCGCCCGATACGAGACGTGGGCGAAGAAAAACAAGATTACGAACAGAGTGACGTTTAAGTGATGAAACCGAAAAGGATTCTTGTGGTGGATGACGAGCAGGACTTGTGCGAGATTCTGCAATTCAACCTGAATGTGGCGGGGTATGGGACTGACGTGGCCTTTTCCGCTGAGGAAGCAATTGGCAAAGGGATTGAGCAATATGACTTGCTGTTGCTCGATGTAATGATGCCGGGGCTATCGGGCTTCGAACTGGCTCAGAGGTTAAAGACGGATGAAAAGACGACGCACATACCTATCATATTTATTACGGCTAAGGACGCGGAGGATGACACACTGCAAGGGTTTGGGCTTGGTGCTGATGACTACGTGACAAAGCCGTTCTCCGTTCGCGAGGTGGTGGCGAGGGTGAATGCTGTGCTGAGGAGAAGGCCCACCCCCAGCCCCTCCCCAAGGGAGGGGAGAATGACTTGTGACGGATTGGTGGTTGATACAATCAGCAAGACGGTTACGATTGACGATGCCAGAGTGGAACTCACCCGCACGGAGTTCGACCTGCTGGCGCTGCTGCTGGACCATCGCGGACAAGTGTTTTCGCGACAGGAACTGCTTGATCGTGTCTGGCCCGATGACGTGATAGTGACGGAGCGCACGGTGGATGTCAACATCACCCGGTTGCGCAAAAAGTTAGACAACTATGCCTCGTGTATTCTTACCCGCCAAGGATTCGGCTATTATTTTGGAAAATGAAAAAATTGAGTGAAGGAAAACGGATGTGGGCGTGTGTGATGGGAATATTTCTCGTCTATGCCGTCATATTCATTCTGTTCGAGGATTACGACCGCAATATGCTGGCACCTTTTGACGAGGTGAGCGACTGGCATCTGCTTTTGTTCTCCGTCGTGGTGATGTGCTGCCTCGGCTGGCTGCTCTATCGCTATGCCCACAGGATGGACGAGCGCATCAGTCGCGAACAGATGGAAAAGCAGAACCAGATGCGGCGCCAGCTGACGCAGAACATCGCCCACGAGCTGAAGACCCCCGTGGCCAGCATCCTCGGCTATACCGACACCATCCTCGACAACCCTGACATTGCCGCCGAGACGAAGCAGCAATTCATCCGGCGCACCAATGCTCAGGCCCGACGGCTGACGGCCCTGCTGCAAGACATCTCCACGCTGAGCCGCATGGACTATGCACCCGATATGCTGGCGATGGAGCGGATAGACATCTCGCGGATGATGGCAGACATCGTGGAGGAAACGACGCTGGCTGTCGAGACCAAGCAGATGCAGCTGAACAACTGCCTGCCCGAGGATGTCTGCATCCAAGGCAACTGGTCGCTCGTCTATAGCATCTTCCGCAATCTTGTCGATAATGCCATTAACTACGCGGGGGAGGGAGCGACAATAGAGATTTCTGTTGAAGACCAAGGCTCCTATTGGGCATTCACCTTCCGAGACAATGGCGTGGGAGTCGCAGCAGAACATCTGCACCGCATCTTTGAACGTTTCTATCGTGTCGATAAAGGCCGTAGCCGACAGATGGGCGGCACAGGCCTCGGCTTGGCCATCGTCAAGAATGCCATCCTTCTGCATGGCGGTCAGATAAGTGCTAAGAAAGCTGATGGCGGCGGACTGCAGTTTGACTTTACTTTAAGGAAGCAATATGTTTGTCCAACCTGCCAATGAATCGCCTCTGACCGCCTCAGACCGTGCGGTTTATTTGGCTAAAAATAGTTAAGGATGATGCAAGTAATTGAAAATCAGTATAGAATCGTCGGAAACCAAGTTTTCAACGAGGATGAATATTAAGGCTCTGGTTTAGCCCCAACGCGTTAAAACAGCGAGATAAACAGATTCTATTTGTTTATCTCGCTGATATTTTAATTGTTCTGCCTCCCAATTAAATGTTTAGTTTTGATTTAGCCAGTGATAAAGGAAGTAATCATAGATATTGTATTGTCCATTACTACTGGTAATAATATCTTTTTCCTGAAGGGAGGACAGACTCCTTTGTACTGCACTTGCCGAGGTAAGATGATATTTCTTTATAAACTCTCCACTAGTAGGCTGAATATTCTTTCCCGCATGAGCTAAAGCCAGCAGTAGTGTTTTTTGTTTGGCAGTAAGCCTTGCAATTAAGTCTTGGTAGATGTCGTTCTTTTCTTCAACAGCCATGTTAATTGCAACATCTACTTCCTTGACTCCGCATACAATGCCAGGCTCGGCTATCGCATACAGTTCATTACATATCTTTTGTATATACCATGTGGTTCCTTCAAATTTCTCATAGATGTATTGGATGGCTTCTGGTGTTATCTGCTTTCCTCCTTCCTCAAAATGTCCAGTGATAAACGAAGTATACGCACTTAGGGAGATTGGTTTCAAAACAAGAGTCGAGGCACTTTGGTAGAATGGCCTTGATGGAGATGAAAACATTTCACCCATCATGTGGCGTTTAGAGCCAGAGAAGACAAACCATGCATTGTTGCAGTCTTGAATATAAGTTCTAAGAAGGGCTTCAACATTCTGTTCTGGATAGTCCATGATGGTTTGGAACTCATCAATGGCAACAAGACAAGGTTTATTGGCAGATTTTAGGTACTGGAAAATCTCGTCAAGCGATATTTGGGGTGACTGTATATCCCCTATTTCAAGATTCCAGCTTGGCTGTCCCATCGCATCAAGAGTAATGCCTGTTCGTAGGGATCCTACTACCTATACAAACCGTTCCCAAGCTTTACGCTCTTTCGATTTTAGTACTGAAAGAATGGCCCTGCCTAATTCGTAAGTCAGTTCTGCTATCGATTTGGTGGCATAGATGTCAACGACAAATAAATAGTAATTATCTTGTATCTCTTGCTGAGCGAAACAATGACGAATAAGACCTGTCTTACCCATTCTTCTTGGTGACATCAGTGCCACATGATTGCCATTGACAAGTAGCGAAGTCAGGCGTTTGGTTTCTTCCACTCTATCGCAGAAATACTCAGGTCCGACGTATCCGTATGTTAAAAAGGGATTCTTTTTCATTTTACTGTCATTTGTTGCTTCACGGGTGCAAAGATAATAATAAACTTTCAATTATACAAATTTGCGTAACGTATTTTTGTATAATTTACATTCATTATCTCCTCATTATTTCCTCTAAGTTGATTTAAGAGTCAATCTGTGCAAAAATAGCACAAGTTCATTAGTATAAATCACACTATGACGTGCTTTGATGGCTTCTTGAATTGTCATTTCTATAAATTCACTTAAATATCACTACAAATGTACGCAAAAATGATGAGAATTCGCTATATTTGCAGTCACTATTACAATACTTTATGATTTTGAGATATGGCAAAGGTACTTTTGATAAACGGAAGCCCACGAGAGAACGGAAATACGTTCACGGCTCTGAGTGAGGTGGCAAAGACGCTGAACAGCGAGGGTATAGAGACTGAGATTATTAGTATCGGTAAGCAGGCTGTACAGGGCTGTATTGCCTGTGGCATGTGTGGAAGGAATGGTGCGAGATGTACTTTCCATGACGACCTATACTATAAGGTATGGAGAGCCGTAAAGGATGGCATCGACGGACTGGTAGTAGGTTCGCCTGTCTATTATGGCGGTCCGAATGGTTCGCTCTGTGCCTTGCTCGACCGTGTGTTCTACTCACTGAGCACAGAGCTGCGCTTCAAGCCTGCTGCCAGTGTGGTGGTATGTAGAAGGGGAGGCGCGTCAGCAGCCTTTGATCGTCTGAACAAATACTTTACGATGTCGAATATGCCGCTGGTCAGTTCGCAGTATTGGAACATGGTCTATGGCCAGACACCAGGTCAGGCAGCACAAGATGAAGAGGGCCTTCAGACCATGCGAACACTTGGGCGCAACATGGCCTGGATGATTAGCAAGCTCAATGTCAGTGAAGATGGGCATCCAGAGTTGGAGAGCCCGTTGAGAACTAACTTCATCAGATAGGAACTATGTGGAACTTCAAAAATAGAGTAGCATCTTGTAGATAACGGATGGAAACTGGAGGTATGAGAAAACTATTCCATTTCCTTGGCCTTCTCCTGGTTCATCAGGAAATAGATGGCCTCGCCAAGGGTTTATTATCTTCTTCATATTCGTTGTTTTAGCAGATTTCTTCCAATGCGCCTGTCTCAGAGTCGATGATGAAACCTCTAACAACAATATCCTTTGGAACGAGTGGATGGGTCTTAATGCCCCCTGCTTTATAGCCGTCCCCCATTAGGGGACTCAAAATGTAGTCAATAATCTGGTCAATCATACTAAATCTTATTAAAACCACGGACAAAGATACTCATTTTTGTTTGATTTTTCGTATTTTTGCACTCAACTTTACAATACTTTATGAATTATGTTGGAAAAGTGATATGGGACACGGAAGAATGTGTTGAAGTGTTAAATGAGAATTGTTAGATATGAATTTTTTAGAACTTGTTAAGAACAGATACAGTTGTAGGGCTTATAAGTCCCTCGACGTGGAGAAAGAGAAGTTAGACTATATTCTGGAGTGTGTCCGCTTTGCACCTTCAGCAGTGAACAAACAGCCTTGGCTATTCCACATTGTCAGCAACGAGGAGGAAAAGACCAAGCTACAGCAATGCTATAATCGTGACTGGTTCAAGACGGCCCCGATGTATATCATTGCCTCTATCCTACATGATGAAGAGTGGGTAAGATCCGATGGCAAACATCATGGCAACACCGATATTGCTATCGCTGTGGAACACCTTTGTCTGGCTGCTACTGAGCAAGGACTTGCTACATGTTGGGTATGCAATTTTGATGCTGGCCTGTGCAAAGAATTATTTGTACTGTCTGAGAACGAAGAACCAGCCGTTATCATACCATTGGGCTATGCTGCTGATGAAATGAAACCGAAGAGCCGAAAGGCTATTGATGAAATTGTTAAGTAAGATGGCATGAGAATAGCGATAATTGAACAAACGATGAAAAAAGGCGTTATTACATTGATAGTTGTCCTCGTTACTCTGTTGGCGAATGCCCAGACAGGATTGAAGAAGGTGTATAACGAGGACATCGACCCCATCGAACAGATAGACCAGGCAATCGTCAGGGCTAAGTTTGAAGGCAAGTTCGTCATCTGTCAGGTCGGTGGCAACTGGTGTCCCTGGTGCTTGCGATTTGCTGACTTTATTGTGAATGACACCACTATCAGCAAAGTCATCAACGAGAACTTTGCGTATATCCACGTCAATTACAATCCTCGTAAGTCTGGAGATGAGACACAACAGCAACAGGCAACTGCTCTGATGAAACGACTTAACAACTGTGGCCGTTTCGGTTTCCCTGTGTTGGTGGTTCTGGATGAAGATGGTAAGGTGATTCATATTCAGGATTCGAGTTTCTTGGAAGAAGGACAAAGCTATAATCAGAAGAAAGTGCAGCGTTTCTTTAAGAATTGGACTCCACAAGCAGTTAAGAATTAGAAGAGATATGAACCTCCCCAAGTTTGTCATTACCATGGAAGGCTACTTTCGTCTCGGCATGGTCAACCAGCACAAGCACTTGCTGAAGCCGGGTGA
The DNA here is from genome assembly GCA_015060485.1 of Prevotella sp. Classification (GTDB taxonomy): domain Bacteria; phylum Bacteroidota; class Bacteroidia; order Bacteroidales; family Bacteroidaceae; genus Prevotella. The sequence continues at coordinate 15,994 of SUYI01000023.1, forward strand.
CCAGTGCATCGGTGGCGGCTACTACGTTTTCGACTTCGTTTCCAATCGCATCATACTTGACAGAGAATCCTACGATTTCGGCAAACCGAAATGGCATCTTTTGGATACGTTGAAAGTTCCCTCTACCTATCGTGGTATGCGAATTGTCTATAAGTACGATGATGGTTTCCACGACGATTTCAAAGCTGCGGTTAAGCGAGAGCAGAGCGATGCTTGCATCAGCTCTGCCGAGCGTGAGCAGTTTCGAACGGAGTTCAATGTCAGTGAGGAACTGCAGATAGACTATTATGACGAAGCATAAGAAGATACTTGAAAAACTGATGATGGGATAGATGGAACAGTCGAGAATATCCATATTTCAGCGGCCTGCTTGGGTGGTTGTGTTTGCCCTGACGGCTGCTATAGCATGGGGATGGGCGTTCCCGCTCATCAAGATAGGATTCAGTGCCTTTGGCATTACGGCAGACATGACGGGTAGCAAGATGCTCTTTGCGGGCATCCGATTTGCTGCGGCAGGTCTGATTGTTCTTTCTGTAGCCCGTGGTAGCGGACGATCATTCAAGACGGACATCAGGCAAGACTGGTGGTTTTTACTTGCTTTCGCGCTGATGAACACCACGCTCCACTATTTCTTCTTCTATGTCGGTATGTCACATAGCGAAGGGGCGCGGGCGGCTATCCTCAATTCGCTCAGTACGTTCCTTGTAGTGCTGCTGGCCTGTGCCTGTTTCAAAAGTGACAGACTGACCTCACGTAAGATTCTTGGCTGTGCCGTTGGGTTCTGCGGAATCCTTGCATTGAACCTTGGCGGGACTGAAAGCGGACAATTCACTTGGCTGGGCGACGGCATGATAATCCTGAATGCCATCTGCGGAGCAACGGCTAACCTGATGACTCGCGGATTGAGTCGTCGGGTGGATGTCTTTGTCGGGACGGGCTATAGCCTCACCGTCGGAGGCATGTTGCTCATCATTCCCGGGCTTGCTTTCGGTGGAACACTGCCTCATGTCAATATACTCGGCATCGTCTGCCTGTTGCTCCTCATTGCCATATCTGCCATCGGATTTGCACTCTACAACAAACTGCTCAGCCTGAATCCAGTTGGAAAGGTCGCCATATACAACTCACTCATACCTATCGTTGGTGCCGTTACCTCCTGTCTCTGTCTCGGGGAAACATTCCATGCGAAATATGCCCTTGCCGGAGGACTCGCTGCACTTGGCATCTACATCATCAATAAAGGAAAGAACTAACGCATGAAACCATTTCGTCGATTCAGATAAGAGAACGGCAAAAGGCTTTGCTTGGGTATTGAACAACAGATGAAAAGAGAGTTGAACTTGCGCGACCTTGGTAGAATGGGGGATGGAGTAGTTCCCCAAGGATTATTCTTGCGTAGTGGCAAACTCAGTATGCTCACGCCAGAGGAATGTGCTGGGCTCTGTGGGAAGTACAACATCCAATGCGTTATCGACCTCAGAACTCCCATCGAATCGGCAGAGTTCCAGGATCCGTTGCCAAAAGGAGTAGAATATCTGCAAATTCCTCTTCTGAAAGATGCTGCTGTCGGCATTACCCACGAGACGGGTTCCGACCCGATGACCATCATCCGCAATCTTCGCAAGCATCCTGAGAAACTGAAGGAGATGATACCAGACTTCAAGCAGCTATATACGGACATCGTGACCGATGAATACAGCCGGAGCCAGTTGGATAAGGTGGTATCGACTCTAAGGAAGAATGCCGAGGGTGGAATCTGTACACTCTTCCATTGTACCGCAGGGAAGGACAGGACGGGCATTGTCAGCATGGCCTTGCTGAAATCATACGGTGTCGGCAATGAAGAGATTATCAAGGACTACATGCGTACTAACCGCAATGCTTTCTGGCCCACCGTAAAGAAATGTATAGCGGTTGGACTGCTGACATGGAATTGGAGTCTTGTAAAGACCGCCTACAATTCCTTTATGGCAGACAGGAAATTAATAGCAACAGCAATAGAGAACTACGAATGAAATACGAATATGAAAAAGATCATTGTAATATCTACGAGCCTGCGTCGTGGCTCAAACAGCGGAGAGAGCATAGGGTAAGACATGAACATAGAAGACTATCGCGAGTATTGCCTTTCATTGGGTGATGATATTGAAGAGAAACTGCCGTTTACTAAATTCAAGAGCGGTGAGGGCGTGTTGGTGTTCTACGTCTGCGGCCACATGTTCTCGTTCTTCGATTGCAACGACTTTCATGTGATTTCACTGAAGTGTCAGCCCGACCGAATCGATGAGCTGAAGGCGAAATACGACTGTATCGGCAAGCCATACAACGAGTCGCCAAAGCATTGGATAGGCATAGACCCCAATACTGCTCAAGATGACATACTGAAAGAACTTACCCAAAACTCATACGAAATAGTCAAGGCAAAATATAAGAAGCATGAGTGAGATATGGAACCTGTGGCACGGATGCCACAAGAAGAGTGAGGGCTGTCAGCACTGCTATGTGTTCCGGCGCGATGCGGAGTTTGAGAAGGACTCCAACGTCGTGACCAAGACGGCATCGTTCAATCTTCCCATCCGTCGTGACCGAAGTGGAAACTGGAAAGTGCCGTCCGGAACGCTGATGTGGACATGCTTCACGTCTGACTTCTTCATCGAGGAAGCCGACGAGTGGCGCGAAGATGCCTGGCTGATGATACGCAGACGGAGCGACCTGCATTTCTACATGGTTACGAAACGGCCAGAACGTATTATCCAGTGTCTTCCGGAAAATTGGGGCAACGGCTACGATAACGTGACTATCTGTTGCACAATGGAGAATCAGCGGCGAGTGGATGAGCGTTTGCCGCTATTCCGCGAACTACCCATCCGTCATAAAGCAATCATTTGCGAACCGCTGCTGGAAAGCATTGACTTCCGCGATGGCCTTGGTTCATGGACTGAGCAGGTAACTGTTGGCGGCGAGTCAGGCTCTGAAGCCCGTGTCTGTGATTACGAATGGGTGCTTAATATCCGTAGGCAATGCATCGCTGCCAACGTGCCGTTCCACTTCAAACAGGCAGGTGCGCTCTTCCGCAAGGATGGCCGTCTGTACAATATACCTCGGAGCCAGCAGATGACTCAGGCTCACAAAGCTGCGATAGACTATCATGTAACTCAAATCTCAGGACAGCCATGATGAGGAACTTCATCGCCATCGACTTCGAGACGGCCAATCAGCATCCGTCGAGTGTCTGCTCAGTAGGAGTAGTCATGGTTCGTGACGGACAGATGGTTGACTCATTCTATAGCCTGATTCAGCCAGAGCCAAACTACTACAGCTATTTCTGTCAGCGGGTACATGGTATCACGCAGAGCGACACAGACGATGCCCCAGTGTTTTCAAAGGTGTGGCAACAGTTGGAAGGACGCATCGTTGACGTATTCTTCCCTGGCCAGGAACTGGGTGACATGAGATACCAGATAGCCACCATCCCCTTCGTGGCTCACAATGCCCGCTTTGACGAAGGTTGTCTGAAAGCCGTGTTCAGAGTCTATCAGATGGAAAGATATTAAACGAAAATGCGTAAACAACGACGAACATAAAAACCTCTTAAAACCCTTTAAAATAGGGCTTTTCTTGTTTACCGTCGTTTAAGAATGTTTAAAAGAGAAAAAATAATTAGCTACAAATTTGCTACAATTTCCAATTTTTTGTATCTTTGCGCCGTAACTTAAACTCTATGAATTATTTATTATGGCAAAGACAAAGGAAATTCATGTTAAGGGATTCTTCCTTCGCTCCGTTGGTAAAAAGGCAAATGGCAATTTGTATTACCGTGTGAACAAGAAAGGGGTGTCTCTAACAATCTGCACTGGAATCAGTGTCGATGTGAAGAAATGGCGAGCGGCTACTCAATCAACCGCTAAGTGGAATGACTACACTTCTGAGGAAAGCTACATTGACGATAACGGCAATGAGGCATATCGGGAAACGGAAGGTAGCCGTGTTAAGCGTCTGATGGATGATGTCATCAAGGCTGTTAAGAAACTGATAGATGATGGTGTCGGAAAGGTTGATGACCCTGATAGCAAAATGCTGCAATCAGACCGTGACAAATACCAAAAAGCCGTTGACAATATCGTTGGCAAAGATTCCTATGACCGCAATGAGGAAGCAGAAATAAGCAACCTCAATCACATTCTCGCTTTCTATGAGTACTTTATGAAGGGTATCACCTCAGGAGAGATAAAGCACAAAGGGAAACGCTACGAGAAATCTTCTGTTAAGACATGGAGAGGCTTTAAGCACGTCCTTTATGGTGTTGTAGATCCTTACATGACGTTTGACAAGATAGATAAGCGTTTCGTTGACAAATTCACCTTCTACCTTGATAACTTGGGAGTGATGCAGCATACCAGGAATCTCTATATTGCCAGTATGCGCAAGTTGTGTTCCTCTGCTGCTGAATATGGCTTTAACAACAATGCAATGACCCTTTCATCGTGGAAACGCAAGACTCCTGAAAAGAAGGAAATGAAGGCTGCAATCTACCTGACTGATGAAGAAATAGATGCTCTCTATGAAATGCCGTTAGAAGGACTTCTTGCAACTGTACGTGATATGTTCTTTGTCGGCTGCATGACGTGTCAGCGATTCAGCGATTATAGCGAACTGAAAAGATGGGATTTCCATAAGAATGACTATGGTGTGCCAGTCGTTACCCTTACCCAGAAAAAGACGAATAAGCCAGTAGAGATTCCCATTGTGGATGATAGGGTTGAAATCGTATGTGAGAGGAATAACTATCGTTTCCCTGAACTTGGGCATCAGTCAGTCGAAACGAGCATAAAACGCATATTCAAGAAATTGGCTGATAGCGTACCTTCGCTTAATGATTTGTACGAAACCAATCTTACCAAACTGGAGAGGCAGAGTGAAGAGCGATATAAGCTGATACAGAAGAAAAGGGAGAATGGCGAAAGACTGACTCCTAAAGAGCGTTCCTGCGACTGGTGGTATAGGGAGACTTGTATGTGTCCTGACAAAGAACACCTATGGCCTCGCAATGATAACGGAAACGTGATGAAGCCCAAATATGCCCTTGTCAGTACCCATACAGCGAGACGTAGCGGAATCACTAACCTATATAACCTTGGAGTGCTTGATAACCGTGAATTGAGGTCTATATCGGGTCATCAGTCAGATAAGACTCTTGACATTTACATCAAGACTACTGCATCAGAGCAAGCCGCAAAGGTATTTGACAAACTAATGAAGAAAAAGGAGGAAAGCAAGCCGGATGGTAAGGCGAGTGTAGTTAGGATGAAGAAAGCAAAGTAATAGTGAAGTCGAGAGTCAATGAGATTCCCGATTTTTTGTGCATATACAAAGAACGGACTATCTTCTCAGACAATCCGCTCAAACACTTTAATACATTACCCAGTTTATGAAATACTGGTTAATGTGAGTGCAAAGGTAGTGATTATTTTCGGCAAATGAGCAAAACGTCAAACCATATTGCACGTTTTTACAAATATTTAATTAGGATTATGAAACAGTATGTGGTTACTCATGCTTCTGTTAATTAAAAGGACTGCACCAATGTACTGATACAGCCCTGATGTGAGTACTTTGATTTGAATTAAGACTCTTCTTCAACGTCCTCAATGAATCTCGGAAGGTTGATGTCAATTTCTCCACCCTTTTCCGAATATGGGATTCGGATTTTGCGAAGCGTGTTGATACCATTTTCGTCCGTTGTCCACCAGAACTTGAAGCCGCCAACTATTGTTGACTTCATATCCTTTTCAGGAATCGTTTCAGTTGTTTTTTTTGCCATAACGCACAAATTTTAAGTTATACATGATGAAATAAATCTTTACTACATTGCAAATTTATATATTTTATTTCATATAATGAAAAGTATTTTGTAAAATCTCTGAAATATATATCATATATATCACAAATCCCTTTTAAATAGCCATAATTGGCTTGTATTCGATTGCCGATGTACATCAGTAACTGGAGAAATGAAATAGCCAGTTCTTTTATGTGATTTTGATATTTTTATGCAAAGAAAACATTTTACATATATATTTGCTTGTTTCTGAATAAAAATGACTACCTTTGCACTGGTGAGAAAATCTCACTGAGTTTAACTTAGTTCGTAGATCGGAGTAGCTGTACATGGTGAAGTTTCAGAAGGTTTGTCACTTACACTCTTGCAAACACCCACAATCTTTAACTACAAAAGAACCGCCCAGGGAAAAGCCTTAGGCGGTTTTTTATGATGAAAGCAAATGTGTATGGACTAAGAATCGGCTATTAGATAATAGCTGCTATTATTCGTCAATATCAGGCTTTATCCTAATTTTCTTACAGCAATATGGGCAAACGATATTAGCAACTGATTCCTCGTTATCATCTGAAACAAGTTCACTGAGTGTTATCCCGATGGCATCTGCTATCCGTTCCAAAGTGTTTAACTTCGGATTTTTATTCTTGCAGATAGCCGAAAGAGTTGGTGGCGAGACAGACAATTTTTCTGCCACTTGTGCAAGAGTCATTCCATGCTCCTGAATCTTCTTTTTTATATCCATCTTTTATAATTCTTAATTTATGGTGCAAAGGTACATATTATTTTTGAACTAACCAAATCATGACTTCATGAACTTAGAGTGCAAATCACTTATTGGATAGTAAAATTAGATTGCAGACTAATAAAAATGGTTTTGATAAGTTAAAAAAGAAAAACAGAATTAGGTAAATGGTTACATTATATTTGAATTAGATTATAATGTAACTTTTTGCGTTAATTATGATTAAATATTAGTTTGGAGTCTATTTTTTATTTTTACTACCTTTGCAGCCAGAAATCATTTTTTATTAATAAGTAATTTAAAACGAATCGTTATGGAAAAAGAAACTGCTATCAACAAAGTATGTGAGAAAATGACCTTTGCAGAGTCAATGTTGCAACTCGCTCTCAATCTGCTGCATGATTCCAATTCTATTCTCTCAAACAACGAACTCATTTTGTCGGACTATGACTTCAATGAGCGTGATTTGCATCCTAACATTGATTCCCTGATTACCAAATTAGGCGACCTCTCGACGGAAATAGACCGAACAGCTAAGATGTCTGACTATTATGTAGATCATATTACCGAATGTTAAGAAAATAATTTGCTATGTTTGAATCAAGGAAAGATGTTGCCACAAAGCAGTGTTGTGATTATATTGTGAAATCCCAAATGTTAATGGAAATGGCAGTCAATAATCTCAGAATGGCAAAAATAATTTGTCATAACGAGTCACTCTTTTGTAATGAAACTGCTATTAATGCTTTATCTGCGCTTACAGAACGAAGTATTTATGATGTTCAGAATTTGGTTTTTTATATTCACTTTATTGGTGAAATAGGTCAATATTACAGTTCATGCGAGCGTTATGAAGAATCAGAATATAATAGAAATAGTAAGGATAAAAAACATTGGGAATCTATTATAAAGAAGGCTCGTAAAAGACTAAAAAAGTATAACATATAGATGTTAGACTATTATTCAAATAACAAAAGGATGCAGAGATTATGATGACAGATAATGAACTTCGCAAACTGGCTTGCTATATCGTAGAAGAGCAGGCGGCAAATCCTCAATGGATGATTGAGTTTGCCAAAGCGCAACAAAAGTTGCATAAGGGCAAAACTGAAAGCCAGTGGATAAACTCTAAGGTGGCAGCAAATATACTTGGTATCTCTCAACGTACCATGAGGGATATAAAGGACAATTTCACTCATATCAAGAGTGGTGGCGAGAGACAAAGCAATATCTACTTCGATGCTAAGAAACTGCAAGAGGAATACGACAAATACCTTTCCTCACGCAATAGAAGAATTGTGAAACTCGAAGCTAAGAAGGTGGCAGCAGGAACGTAATTTAGAATTAATAGTTATGAAAACTCCAAAAAATTACACAGAGAATCTAAAAAACGGCATTGTCACAGACGAAATGCTGGAAGATGTGTTGTACTCTTACAACAAACGAGCAAAAAATTACAGAGATAAGGAATTTAACTATCGTCATAATGATTATAATGATATATACAACAATGCAGATAAGGCAGAGGAAAAGAAAGAGGAATTGTACGATAAAAAGTCAAAGATCCTTCAGCATTGTACTAATCATTTGGCGGCAGTTCATTGCCTTACACAGTACAGACGAAAACGAATATACGATTATGATGATGATTATTATTGCTACCATACTGAGAGAGACTTGTATAGGAGAGGGGAGCAAAGTTCTATTATCAAAGAGGGTAGTTATTTCAATGAAGAAGATTTATGCGTAGTTCATTTCATTGATGTTAAAATAAAAGAAATGGCGTATTTTCTTTTTTATGAATTTCCCAATTACTCTTTTCATTCTCCTATAACACAAAAAGATTTAGCGGAATACGAGAATCTTGAGCATATTGAGTTGGACAATTTGGTGACAAAAGGTAAAGACATTAACGACTTGCTTTCTCTCCAATTCTGTGATAAAGTTCTTGAGTTTATAACGAAGAAAAACGAAATTTAAATACGCATTATGATGACGGATAGAGAAATAGATTTACTCGCACAGCGCATTGTCTTTCATGCCATGAATAGTGATGAACTAATTGCGAGAGTATCAAAGGCTATGCAGAAGAATAAGAAGCCTGAGAAGAAACTGATTTCATTGAAGAAAGCGGCTGAAATGCTTGGTATCTCTCACTGGCAGTTATATCGTATCAAGGATGATGCAAGTGGCAGGCCTCAGTTCTCATACGTTAAGACTGGTACTGCAAAGTCCTCGACGGTGAAGTTCAACGCTGCAACCATACATGAAGAGTATGAGCGTTATCTCGCTTCAAGGAAGATAAATAAAGATAGTGGAGAGGTCGTTGAACTCGCACGGATGAAAGTTGCAGCAGGATAATAAATTATGGCAGATAATAAAATGAAAGTCAGCTCAGCGAATCGTGACACAAAGCCAGTCGTGCAGAAATCGGTGGAATTAACCGGGTCTGCATTGATAGACATTCGTAGGGGTGCATGGATGCTACGTAATACTGAGAATCTGAATCTTCCAAAGCCGACAAGTCAATACTATGGTGCTTATTTGGAGATACTGGATGAATTGGAGGGCAGGCTTAAAGAATCACTCCAATACTGCAAGAGTATTCGGCAAAGGCTTGCTGTTAATATGAATTGAAAATGTTTTTCCTACAAAATACCTTCTATAAAAGGTTTCACTCTTCGTTACGTCCTGATGGTCTGAGAATGGCTATCGGGACGTTTCTTAATGTGGTACTGAAAAAAAGAAAGAAGTGATAACTACTATACTTCGTCACCACTTCATATCTCAATCATCGTTGCAAAGGTACAACTTTTATTTCACAATGCCAAGGAATTAACCGAAAATATGAGCAATAGAGAATAACCTATATCACTCTTGCATCAGTACCAGGATAGGCATCCATTCCAAGATGTGAACGGATAATATTAACCTGACGTTCTGCGAATAACTGGAGCGCAAGGAGTAGGCGCAAGCCAGTTTGTAATTGTTGCTCAGATAAGGCTTTGTTCTCAATTAGTTTGGATCTCCATCGGGATATGTAGTTACGATATGCCAACGGAGAAATACTTGATAGATTCTCAGGCATTGTGAAGCCTCTCAGATGCTTCAATCGCCAAACTGCTAATTTGAATTTAAGTTCCATAATTGAATGTATTAAAGTGTTACAATATAAGCTATTTTGCAAATGGTGGGAATGGTGGGGCTTCCATTTGTTGCGGTTGCTGTTGTACAGTCTGATAGCCTTGCATCGTTGGAAATGGCATCTGTTGCTGCATTGGTTGTTGTATAGCAGGCTGTTGCTGATATTTCTGAGGTACATTGCCAGTAGGCTGCGGATAGTCACCGAAAGGCAGGAATGGGGCATCAATAGGCACGTTAAACTGCTGTTGAGGCTTCTGAGGCTGCATTGTCACGTCACCTTCATGCTTTTGGGGAGTCAAACCCTTTTGCTTGAATGTGCAGTTCTTACTCTTTGCACGTTGCCTTCTTTTGCGATATTTGGCTTTAGCAGTTTTGTTGGTCGCCATTATCTTAAACATACCATCTTCCATTTCATTGTCTTTCATGTCACGACTATTGGAAAAGAAATAGCCACTGCCTTTAACCGATTCAATCTTATCGAAGAAACTACCTCTCATTAAGCCAATTAACCTGAGGAAATAGTCTTTGTCGCTGTACCTACGATATACCGCCTTACATTCAAGATCAATATCCGGGTCGTTAATATCGACTTTGTCTGATAAGTTTCTTCTACCAATCATACGTGCCAATATTTCCTTTTTTGTTGCCTTTCCGATAGCCTTGCGTCCTTTAATAGACCTCATAGCCATATCAGCAGCTAATACGACCTTTTTTTCTTCAATTTGGCGATATTCCTCTATTGCCAGTTTGCAGTTCCTCTTTGATAACGGATAATCAGTCTTAAACGTGGCTTCTCGTTTCAGCAAGTCAATTGCTTTAACCAGATTGAAGCCTGCATGACCTTCGTTCCAATCAGTTGTGTTGTAGCCATATTTTGTGACACATAACTCCTTAAAGACTTCCTCATATCGTTCAAAAGAGAAATTGCAGGAAACTTCAAGCAGCATAAGCATACTATATATGCGATAGTACATTGTGGCTTGTTGCCACAAAGAGTTATCTTCATCGAATTTGGTATCAAGACGTTTGATGACGGAATTACCTTTTTCATCAGTCGGGTCGAATTTCGGCTTGCCTTGTTCGTCACGAATAAAACCCCTATATTCAGTTTCATTCAGTCCTATATAAGGAACTTCATCTTCCAAGTCATGCAAGGCATTCGTAATCCTCTTAGGAATAAGCAAAGAGAATTTTTCAGTACCACCATGGAGCCAGATATACAAAATACGCTTTGTGACATTCTCACGCTCAAAAGGTAATTCAAGAGCTTCGCTATATATAGAGTATAGTACGAGTTTCTCCAGTCCATCAGTCTTATAAACCAATGGAATCAATCTGAATGGAACTTTGACGTACCTGTAACTCATACTATGCAATATGTCTGATTAAAGCCACTTGATTAGTTGTCCGTCATTAATAGCTTGCTCTACCTGGTCAAGTGGGTACAGAGTACGCTTTTGATTGGGATGGAATGGCTCGATACCAATCTTTGCAATCTTTTTTCTGAGACCGTGGCGGCAATAGCCAGTTCTTTCACACAATTGCTTTGGGGTGATGTAGGTCACACCATTAATCTTCGGATAAATCATTTTTGTTTCCATAATTTTTACATTTTAAACGTTTATTCGTCGCAAAGATAGCGAAAAAGGAAATAATAAGAAAATAATATGCAAACAAAATGGAGATTTTAGAGTACATTTAAGAAAAATTATTTATCGTACTTACAATTTCAAACGATTTGGACTAAAAAAAGGTGGTGCGGATTGCTCTCACACCACCGCACAAAATATCTACTCCGCTACCGTCTCACCAACCTTCACTTTACTTCTACTGCGGATGAATTTCTTCGAGTCGTTGGGATAGTAAAGGAACTCTCCAGTATATCCAGAGCCAAATATCAACTCATGACGGATAGCCAAACGGAAAGCCCATTCACCTACAAACCCTTTCCAAATATCACTCAGTTGCATCTTGCAGACATAGCAGATGGAGTCAGCAAGAATCTCTCTGATTCTATCCTTACCCCAACCTACCGAGTCATTGTAATGCTCCCTTGCAAACGCAAGAGCAAACCTCACGTCCTTCTCGCTTAACTGGCATCGGAACGTGAAATAATCACCTTCACTTTTTCTATTTCCTAATGTTTTGAATTGCATACCTATAATATTTAATATTCTTCTGTTGTAAATTGCAAGATGATGCAGCCGTTGAGAGTCATAAAACCATAGAAATACAAACCAGTTTTCTTGCAAATTATGTCGATTTGTCCGTAGCTGATGAAATGGGTACAATTGACTTCGACTGAAACGATTTCCAAACTATCTTCATATTCTATATTTGGCAGGACATAGAACTTCCGATTAGAAATGCTGTTTGTGTCTTTGCACCATTTCTTTAGGATGCTGATTTTTTCCTTCGTTTTCATATAGTACTCCTTTTTTGTTCCAAATCCTTTTGGACTCTTGATTTGATAGTCATGCCGTATGAGTCACGCACATTTTCAAGTCTTTCGACAAGTTCGTTGGCTTCTTTTTCGGCTTTCTCCAATTCAAGCATCCGTTTCATGTTGAGAGAGGCTTTGCAGGGTTGGGGATTGTAGATAGCATTACAGCGCATTACTACCTCTGCCTTATCCTTCAATATCTGCATCTGCCTGTTATGCTCATTCAAGAATGATACGGCTATGGAAGGAGCCATACGACCGGCTTTAAGGGATTGCTCACTATTAAGCCTGGTGACGATAGACTCCAACCACTCCGTATTTACGCATTGAGGCATGAGTGTCATATCGCCAGTAATCTGACGAATAACACCCATTGCCAAGTCACGCTCTTCCATCAATTGCATAAACCCCAATATACTATCAACAACAAACTATCAACTTACACGAATTGACCTTCAAGGTCTTTGGCATAGTTCGCATTGTCCTCTGCTTCCTTTTTGCGTTGCTCGATGACAGAAAGGACATCGAAATCCTTTGCAAGGCAGGCAGGACGTGTTGGCTTTTCGCCACTGAGCTTACCGTCAATGTACTCCAATACTTCAATCTCGTTAGGAGAAAGAAGAGCCAAATCATCATTTGTCAAATTAGCAAATTTCTTCATAACCTTATTATTTTTTAATTATACATTAATAATCGTAGTCTCTACCCTCTGCGTGGCGGCATTGGATCTGTTGGAACTTGTAGGCATCCTTATCAGCATACTTACTGGTTGAAACCTTCATTCCACCAATGGCATAGATGAAAGCGAACTCCTTAGGACTGGAGAACTTAGAAAGCATATCGCAAAGGGGAATGGTCTTATATCCGTGAGATTCCTCGAAGTCTCTGAACTCCTTGATAGCCCTGCGCATTTTGCAGAACATATCGAAGTATTCCTGAGCCTCTTCGGGGATATGGATAACAATACCCTCGTTTACCAGTTCCTCGACGTTATTCACACAAAGTTGGTGTTTGTCGTTTGAAGTCACGTCTGCATTGGGATATTGCTCAAAGAATCCTTCTATCACACGAATATCAGGCTTCGCTTTCTCAGCAAGTTTGTTCCATTGTGCAAGGAACTGCTGCTTTTCCTCCCACACATAAGGAAGTTTCTTCAAACCCTTAGTCCTGCGTTCTACCTCAGAATCCAACCATTCAAGGGTTATCTCCTTTGGTGCAGGAACGTGCCATTTCATGTCTTGCATCGTCATCAGATGCTCCCAAGCCTCATGGAGTGCCTTAACAGCAGAGTTGACATTATGCTTTGACTCCCTAACCAAGGAATCATCAATAATGCTCTCAGGCAATTTGGGAATGTCGTAATCCTTAATCTCAATCATACCAATCTATTGTTTAATGAAAAATTCTGCGACAAAGATAAAGATTATTTACAAAACGCACAAGAAAATCTCTAAAAAAAATACGATTTTAGAGTTAAAAAACGAAATATTTGAGGATTTTAGTGTTTTTCTTAATACTTTACAAAACTTTTCCGTATTTTTGCAGCGAACCAAAAATATTTCCGGCATGATAATAAGACGTAAGATTAAACTCGACCCTCAGGATGCAGAGATTACCTTCACTCTCTCATTCACCATATCAGACGTGACTACATGGCTACGTGAGTATGTTGAACTTGACCTAAACGGCATGACGCACAATGAAATGAAGGAAAAACTCAAAGACTATGAGCAGCCGCATGACTGGATAACGCAATTCTTCATGCGCAATCCGAGAATCATCGGTTGGATGTCAACGAACAGAGCAATGCAAGTATCGGAATGGGCTATTATTCAAGCCTTGAAGTCAGGATGGCTCATATATACCGAAAAGGAAGGTGAACATGGCAGACTATACCGTTTCAATCCCGAAATCGTTTCCGCTCATGTCTATGAGATAGCTTGCGACCATAAATAAACAATAGTAGGTATGAAGTGCCTTGATTGTGACAATATGCTATGCAAGACGTTCTATCATAAGACGGAACGATGGGAAGGTTATTGCAGATGCCTCAGACGTAAGGTGTATGGTGACAACGATTGCCAGTATCATGTTCAACTTGATCTATTCGGGCAACCAATATCGAATTGCAGATGTGCATAGCGTTCTTGTGATGGTATTACACAATAACAGATAAATGACTCCACCATTTGACTCAATGAATACGACTGCCGAAAATTCGGCTCTTGATGCCTCAGAATTGCGCCTGAGCATGTTGACTGGCTTCAAAACAAGCAGACCGAAGATTTTCTTACAGCAATTACCGATGTGAGAAAAAGCACTTCGGCTGATTTTCAAGCAGTTAAAGTTATCGTACTTGTAATTCATCCCACTATTTGATACCTGGAGTAATTTCACCAATCAGATATTCTCGACGTGAAAGCGGATGGAAAAGGTAGTGTGGTACTGGGCGGATTCTAAGGCTTAGATAAGAACCCTTTCGGCTCAGTGCAAAAAGGCCCAAAACAGCCCGAAAATCACTTGTATCAAAAAAGTGCTTCCATTTGTATTGAGAATCATGCGACAAAATCTTCTGAAACCCCAATAAATAAAGGGCTTCCGAGAGATTCAGACAGCACAAATGAAAAATCGCCCTGTATTTGTAGTGAAAGACGTTATACAAAATCTTCTGAAACACCTTTAAATAAAGGCATTTCCAAAGATTGAAAAGTCAATTCTCAAAAAATACCCTCTACTTGTAGTTTTTCGGGGTAAATCGGCAAAATACAAATCTCTCAAAACCCCTTTATATATCGTACTTACAAGAGATTCATACTTTACTTTCCGCTACCCCCAACTTGCGTGACCCCAACTTGCGTGACCCCAACTTGCGTGACCCCTAATAGCGTGACCATATACTAAAGTATATACAAATAAAGTTCATAATAGAAATAAAGTTCATAAATTAAATAATATTCCTTCAATCAAAAAATTGCAATTTTTGCCAAAATTGGATTTCGATTCTCTCTTTTTTTCCTTTCCCGACTTCATAAAACTCTCTCGTACTGAAACCGAATTGTCGTACTCATTTCCAATCGGGCATTATCGTACTATGGAATAATCGTACTCAATCCGACTTATCGTACTTCAAAACAATTATCGTACTTTGAGGGTTTATCGTACTCATGCCATTATCGTACTCATTTCTCCACAAAACCCTATTAAGCAAAGAGTTTTCAATCAAGTAGTATTCATCCATGCTAACAACCAGTAGTAACGAGTGGGGAAAAGCATTGAGTATCTCACGCACGCGACCCACCGAAAATTAAGAATGAAGGGGAGGCGATTCTTCACATCTTTCTTGCCTGAAAATTGAGGAAAATCAACGAGTTACCGAAAGTTTGAGTTACTGTTATGCTATCTGCTTATAGAGAATAATAATGGCGACGCAAAACGCTTCGATTTGGCTGCATACGGCTTCGCTGTTGGCTTTACTCTATCGTGGTGGCACAACTCTAAGGAGAAACTGCAAAACGCTCTCAGAAACGTTTTATTGAGGTCGTTTGTCGTAAGTAGCCTGCAAGTTGTGTCCGGCTGCATCTTCGTGGTGCATTGTGATGGACTCCAAATAGCGATGCCATGAGTGAGTACTGGTTAGCCATCAAGAATAAGGAGCCGATTTTTCAGATAAAGCGTGTAAAGAAATTTCCCGACAAGTGAAAAAACAAGCCAATTTTGTAAAGAAATCGGAAAAACGAGCCGTTTTTTATGTCGTTTTGGTGAGATTATAACTGTAATGTAACCTTTTTGCATCCTGAGGGTGCTGTTAGATCATAATCGTGTCTTGATGTTGTCTTGTCTCGTTTCCGGCTTGTAATTTGTGCCGAATAATGCCTTGTCATGATGTCAGCAGGGAAATATGATACCAGATAGCATGATGAAGAATCGTAGCGTGTTATCAACGGACTGGATTTTGCCGTATCATGTCGAAGGGTATCACTCCATCAGCGTGAAGGGTATATTGTTCTGAGCTGTGAAAATGTTAGATGATTATGTCGCTGAAACCGCCTAACCTATGCCGTATCGCCAGTGTTTACGAGATTTTCCGTCAGATGAAGGATGAAAATTGTAGCAAAATTGTGCCGTTTCGGTCTTGTCACCCTGAATATTCCTGCGAAAAATACCTTGTCACGGAAGCTGTCAGTCTGAATATTCCTGCGAAAATAAACTTGTAAGACCTTCGCTTCATGTAGGACTTTCAAGTTATCTTCCTGGGGAGTGATTGAAGATGCCGTTCCGCAAATATGGCAATTGTCATGAGCTGATAGGCTGATAGGGTGCAATGCTGATAGTTTGTTATGCTGATAGGGTGCAATGGTGCAATGCTGATAGGGTGCAAAATAGCATACTTCAAAGATAGGCTAAAAACATACATCTAACTTTTTGCCGTTTGGGTACATTTCAAAAGATATACGAATTTAGCCGTTTATTTTGCCATTATCAGCGTTTTAGGGGTGTAAATGTATAGTTATAGGGTGCAATATGAAAAAACGGCTAAAAACGGCTAAAAATAGCGTTTTTCAAAATAGGCACAAAAAAAGGGTGCAAACTGGTATGTTTACACCCCTAATTAGAGTTACTGAAAGTTAGTCAATTCGTAATGGTGTATCAATGACTTTGTAGTATGCAATTTCATCTACAAAAATAGGCAATGCACTTAAAAAACAACTGACTACTTTTGTAGCCTTAAAACGCTGCATTATCTTTAGTACACTATCTTTGTCAGATACTCTATATTCGGGCAATATCGTTTTATTGTTCATGCCTGCCTTACCTGCCTTAATAGAGTTACCAGATGCAGCGTTCACACTGATATATAAATCTCCACTTTCGCTTTCATAGATAGCGAATTTCCCACCTGCAAAAATGCCTAAATCATTAGCCGTTTTTCTTGAAAAGGTAATTGCAGAGTGATTATAATTACCCGAACGTGCCGTAAAAGTACGCAATGAACGCTTACCTCTTACTGATTTATCAGAATTTGAAATCTTCATAATTACAATGCTTTTAGTTCATCTTCAAACTTCGCACACAAAAACGCTTTCATCTTACCTAAACGATAGAAAACAGCGTGTTGTGTTGTGCCGTAAACATCTGCAATTTGATAGGTATTTAAACCATTGCGAAAATACAATTGAAATAGTTCAAATTCAGATGCACTAAAAGAGTCCTTTGCAACCTTCATTAAATTTGCAATGAAAGCATCTTTTTTCTCTTTTGATACTTCGCTTTCATTGTTGCTTTCATCTACTTTCAAAATAGCCCAAAATAAGTCCTTTGGTCTAATTTCTTTCATAGATGCAGCGTAGCGGATTTTACTTTGTCTTTTGTAGGTAGCAATAAACAAAGAAAGAAATACCTTTTCGTCATTACCTGATGCAATTTCACGACAAATTAGATAACTGTCATGAAATACATCTTCACTTGTCACATTGTAAATTTCTCCGAATAAATTCGTAGAAACTACTCTTTCCTTAACTTGCTGATAGTTAGCGGAAAACCAACTATCAAAGTTGTTTGTTTGTCTTGCTTTTTTCATAATTCGTAATGTATTAAAAGTGTTATTAAAAAATGAATTTCACTACAAAAGTACGATAAATATTGATATAATGTACGCATGAAAGTACGATAAATGCCTTGTTTTTACATTGTCTAAATGATTTGCAGATGCTTGATTTTCAGTTAGTTATAAAAATATAGACCACCCCTCCCCCCTTGATAGAATCGAGATTCGTGTGGGTGACTTCCCACAAAAATTTTTTATTTTATTTTTTTTATTATATCATCCCCATCACCCCCACAACCTTCCCTTCCCTCTATCTCCAGGACTGGTGTATGTGTTCGTATTGTTGTGTGTGATTCCTTGTAAAGATTTCAGAAAATCTTCGTGTCATTTATTGTTTAGTGGTACAATATTGCGAATTATTTTGTATCTTTGCAGCCGTAACCGTTTAATCGGTTTATTACATAGTTGGCTTTGCATCCTCGAATCACCACCTCGACAATAGCGGGCCATATATTACAATCTTGGAGCGTTTGCCTTATGGCGCGGACGTTTCTATCAGGATTGTAGAGTTTGTGGTGAACTCCGAGGATGCGTAGAAATCGCCTGCGCCTTTTTTGTGGGCTGATGCAGGCATAGCGTTTGAATAATTGTTAGTGAGTATATGGATGCTTTATTGTCTGCTATTTCGGTTGCTGTTATTCCCTTGGATTGATTGTTATGGTGGTACTGGTATCATCAATATTGGCGAGTCGTTTTTTGCTGTTGCCAGTATTCCGTTTGTGTGTCTTTTATTGTTAAACTCAAATATGTTTCAGTTATGAAGAAATTTATTGTTAATGCCTATCGTGTTCTGGCTGTTTTGTCAGTCATCTTGTCGATTCTGTTTATTGTGAGGGGTGATGACGTTCTTGCGTCGACTGGTGTATCTTTATTCTTGGGTGGATTTTTCCTTTGGGGTTTTTCTTACATTGTAGAGGCGGCTTGTCTCTTCATTGAGAAGTATAACAAAGTGGCATGACAAATAACTAAGAAAGGTTTAATTATGAAGAAGTTGTTATTGTTGGCATTATTGCCGTTGTTGTTTGTTTCTTGCTCGAAGGATGGTGATTCTCCGTATGAGCCAGTGCAAGAGCCGAGTGAAGTGATCTATTCTGTCAATCTTCACAATGACATTAAGAAGTCTGCTGTCAGCAATAGTTCTGATGGCAATCTCTACGATGTTTATGTTGTATCTCAGAATGGCGAAGTCTATTCTATCGGTACTGTTGCGAATGGCGAAGTGGTGAATTTCAGGTTCCCAAAGGGCTATGACAAGTCGAAGGTGTTTTTCTTTATCCTGAAAATCGGAAAGACGGAAGCGAAGTCGAAGGAAAGCGATTATTGGAGTCCTGAGAAGTCCTATGGCAAGTTGCTTTCATTCTTTGTGGACGAGTCGAAGCCCATTGAGGTTTATATCACTGAGAACACAACTTATTCGTCTTTCTCATGCAAGGATATTGCGAATTTCAAGAATATGCTCCAGTCCGTTCTCTCAGGATTGGGTCAATGAGTGAATGTTTCATCAAATAAATCGTGTAGAATATGAAGAATTGTCTGAGATTAGCTGTTTTTGCCCTTGTGGTCGTATTGTTTGCCTCTTGCGGCAAATCTCCGAAGGGTATTGCTGAGTCACGTATGAAGTCTGCCGTTGATTCGTGGGTGAAGATGCGTGGCGAGCGTAAGGGTTTGGTGTTGAAGTCCTATGACGTTACCGATAAGGACGTTATTGTTTACAATGATTCCGTGTGCGTTATGCTGATTCACTTGGTTATATCTGGTGATAGGGGTACTGATGAAGCCGATGTGAACTATATCGTTGCCAAACGCAATGATAGATACAGCGAATTGTTCATCTATAAGAAGTACAAGGTGCTTACCAGGGAGAGGTATAATGAAGAGATAAAGGACATTGAGGATTTCAGGAAGGAAGCATCTTCTGTCTATGGCAAAAACGATTGGGATGACACCCCTGAGGGTAAGATTTCGTCTGACATTATCGGTTACGTCATGAAGGAAGGTGCTGTTATCCCCCATGATGATATATAAGCCGGATTTAGGCTGTTTTGCCGTGTTATCATGTGCAAATCTCTCAAAAAACGTCAAAAATCGGTGTAAAGTGCATAATTTGTCCGTATTTTTTCTTTCTTTGAAAATTTATTGTTATCTTTGCACCTATCAAACATGAGAGTAATTTTCATTTACTCTAACCAATTTTAAACGCAAAATTCGTTCAGCCGCTTGTCTGTGAAGATGGGCGGCTTTTTTCTTTCACGTATTATGCGCGTGCGCAAGGCTTCTATAACCTGTAATTTTGCGTATTTTGTCAAAAATTAAATTTTGCTAAATTTGTAAGGATTTTTTACGACTTTGTCGTAAAATGTAAATATAAATTACTATATTTGCGGCAGAATAAACAAAAGAAATCGGTTATGGGAGCAAGTGACAATAGACTTATGTTTCAGATCGCCGTTAGTGACGTTCGGAAACAACTCGACGCAAGGAAGCGTGAGATTGATAAGTGGATAAAGGAGAATCCTGCCACTATCAATGTCGGTGTGAAGTTTGAACTGGAAGATTTGAAGTCCAAACTGCAAACCCTTGGAGTCGTATTCGGTAGCACGAATAAGGAAATCAAGGCACTCTCTACGGAAATGGAGAAAACCCTTGACAAGGTAAATTCCAAACTCAATGAGGCAGGCAATTCAGGCTCTAACGGAGTCGGTAAGATGACTTCCGGGGCGCGTCAGCTTGCAGAAGCCATGAAGGAAGTCAATGCTTCAAGAGAGAAGGCTGTCGCTGCCAGTAATGAAGAGGCAAATGCACGTCAGAATATCGCTAACATTGAGCAGAATATCTTAGAGGCTCGTAAGCGCATTGCAGCCATTCAGAGCGGTAAGATGACAAACTTCAAATGGCTTGAAGATGCTAAGATGCTAAAGGAGTCCACTAACAGCCAGAAGAGCCTTAAAGATGTCTATATTGAGAAACTGAATGGTCAGATTGCCGTTTGGTTAGGTCAGCAGGAAAGAGGCGAGAAAGCCATTACTGAGGCTGTTGAGCGTAGGGTAAAGGCAGAGAATGAACTTGCAGCAGCTCAGAGCAAGGCAGATTCTTTGAAACAGCTAATGGAGCGTACCACTACACAGCAGCGTTACAACAATATGCTTGCTGATACTGAGAAACTACTGGAGCGTATCAAGGCGGCTTCTGCGGGAGCCAATAGCAGTTCCTTGCTGAATGTCGGTGTCCGTGATGTTGGTGCGTTCCTGGAAAAGGCTTCGTCTCGTTCCGCTTTCAAGGATGAACAGAACGTAGTAGCCAACCTTGTGAGCGAATACAACCGTCTCTTGAAGGTCTATGGTGCTATCTGTTCTGAGGAAGAGCGTAAGGCAAAGGCTACTGATGCAGCAGCACGAAAGACTGAGCAGAATATTGCAAGGGAAAATGTAGCACGTCAGAAGTCCGTTGCAGCCGTTCGTGCAGAAGCCGATGAACTGGTTAGGTCACGTAAGGCTGCATTGCAGGGTCAGGGCTTCGACTTGTCTAAGTTGCTCTCCCTTGGTAAAGACAAACTTGGTACTGAGCAATACGATGCTGTCAGAAATGCCTTGCGTTCCATCCGTGAGGAACTGAGGCAGATAGATACGATTATGCAGCGTGGCGGTCGTTCTACTGGTCTCATGCTGAATATCGGTGGCAATACTCGTGACTATTCCCATGTCATTGCTACGGCACAGCAGGTCGTAAACATCAAGAATCAGGCGGCGCAGGCTAACAATCAACTTGCAAGTAGTGAGCGAAACGTTGCAAGTAACGTCGGAATGACTACTTCGGCTCTTAGCGGTCAGTCTCAGGTGTTGTCAGACCTAAAGACAATGGCAATGCAGTATGTTTCCGTATGGGCGGCGAAGTCATTCATCAACAATATCATAGAGCAAGGCGGTCTCTTGGAACAGCAGCGTTTGTCTATCGGCGCAATCCTGCAAGATACCTACGAGGCTGATGCCCTCTTTGGCAAGATCAAAGGACTGGCTATCAAGTCACCATTCGGAGTGACTGAACTTGATGCCATGACAAAGCAGTTGTCTGCATACGGCTTCAAGTATTCTGAACTCTACGAGTGGACTAAGAGGCTTGCAGACATATCGGCTGCAACTGGTACTGAGGTAAGTCGTTTGGCTCTTGCTTTGGGTCATGTGCGCTCTGAGGGTGCTTTGTCCGGCTATACCCTGAGACAATTCGCTATGGGTAATATCCCGATGCTTGCTAAGTTGTCTGAGAAGTTGGGTAAGACTACGAGCGAGATTCGTAAGATGGTGTCTCGCAAAGAAATCGGCTATGATGAAGTACTGGAAGTGTTCAAAGAACTTACTGATGAAGGTGGTATGTTCTACAATGCGCAGGAAACGATGGCAGAGGCTCTTAATGCCAAATTCAAGAACTTGCGTGACTCATTCCAGATTATGTACTCTGAAATGGCAGAGGGTGCGCCTGGTGATGCGTTGAAGAGGCTTGCTGAGATTCTTACAGACCTCTCTCGTAACTGGAAGGTGCTGATGCCGATGATTTCCACTGGCATAGGGCTTTGGGGCATGAGCCGCTTGGCTACTATGGCTATGAACTACGAACTTGCACGTACTGGCACTTACCTTGGTGTTAATGCCATTGCTACAAGTAAATATAACGTCGCCCAACTAAGGCAGATTGCAACAATGGGGCGTTGGCGCGTCGCTCTTATGGGCGCACGTACAGCCCTCATGTCCGTTGGTCGTTTCCTTGCAAGTCCTTGGACTATTGGTTTCGCCGCTGTTGAAGGTCTTGTCTATCTTTGGCAGCGACACAATCAGGAAGTGTCAAAGGCGAAGGAATTGACGTCGGGATTCAGCAATTTAGCTTCTGAGTCTCAGAAAAACCTTACGGCGCGACTTGCTGACATTGACCCATTCAAGGAAGGTATGAGTGAGTCGGAATTGAAGTCAGGCATTGATTCCATGACTGACACAATCAAGAACTATGCAGCTAACTCTCAGGAAGTGCTTAATACGGCTTTCGGTACTAATGCCGATGGTAAGGTTAAGAGCCTTGCAGAGCAATATCAGTACCTTCGTGAGCAGATGGAAAAGACTGTTGATGTCTATAAGGAACTGGCACGTACTGCCGATGCCTTTGAGTTTGGTGTGAACTATACTGATGGCGGTTGGTTTGATGATAACGTAGAGTCAGATCTTACGGACTATGCAAATGCCATGAAGGAGTATGACGATGCCTTTACCACCTTCACGGCAAACAATCAACTTGCGGTGTCACGTTCCTTGGATGCTCTGATGAGGATGAAGCCGGAGTTGAAGGACATTCTTCAATCTTTGGCTTCTGACTCAGAGCGTATCAAATGGCTCTATGAGAATCAGTTTACACAGAAGGATGCCTACAATGGTTTGAAATATCAGTTGCACCTCAATCGTGCTGACTATGGCGGTTTGCTTGGATATGCCACTGGCAATTATCTGAAAGGTCAAAAGAACGAGGCAATGTCTGAGCTTGACAAGTTCCTTACTGGTGTTGAAGAGCGTTTGAAGAAATTCGGCTACGATTTCTCTGACAATGGAAAGCATCTCACTGAGAATCAAGTCGGCAATCTCTTGAAGCAGTCTAAGGAATGGCTCGACAAACACCCCGAATGGCAGAATATCTATGATGTCATTCAGGATAAACTTAATCAGCGTTGGGGTATTCCTATCACTCCTGAGGTTGAAGAGACGGAAAAGAAACTCAATGAGTGGCAGCAGCAGATGCAGGACTGGCTCGACAAACACGGCTCGACGTTGAAGATTAAGCCTGAAATGTCTCGTAGCGATATTATCAAGATGGTGCATGGTTCTATTGAGGAAACTCAGAAAACCATAGACCAAACAAAGCCTATTCTGCTTCGTTTCAAGGCTGATTTGTCAGACTTGGGAAATCTGCCTACTGGCTTGCAGACCCCTTGGGGAAGAAAGCAGGCAGCAGATTACCAGGCAGCGACTCCTCAGAATCAGACTGCAAAAGATTTCCTGAATGAGTTTGGACTTCCACAGCCTAAGGAAAAGCGTACCTCTCGAAAGGAAGATGCGGAATTGAAGAAAGTCCGTGTCAGACTTGATGAAGCAAAGTCTTTCCTTGCAGAATACAAGAAATATCGTGAAGTATATGGCAAGGAGCGTTCTATCTCCATGCTTGAAGTCCTTTTCCCAACGACAAAGGGGAAGGGTCAGAAAATTGTCGATGATTACAAGTCGGTATTGGAAGGTATAAAGAACTCCATCAAGCTCAATACTGATGACCGCAAGAAATTCGGTATCAGCATTGACAAACTCATTAGTGATACGGCTCTCAATGATGCGAAGGTGAAGTTGGATCGCCAAATAAGGGAAATGGAGAACTACATCAGCGATAATATAAGCAAACACGACCTATATAAGGCTCTGTATGAAAAGACTGGTGATAAGAATTTCTCCTTAAATGCTTTCTCAGGTCGTATGATGTGGGATGACAAATCTCGTGGCATGGCTGATTTGCTTCGTGAGCGTATGGGAGATAAGGCAAAGCGTATTGATTGGGATGCTGACGAACAGGATGCGGAAGATTGGTTCAAAAAGAACTTTGCCAATGGTGCTGAGTTGTTTAAACTTTGGAAGTCCATTGTTGAAATTACCAAAAACAATTATAACGACTCCCTGAGGGAATCAGCCGATGCGATTGAAAAGCAACTTACCTATAAGGAGAGGATTGCAAAGATTGAAGAGCGTATTACTGAACTTCAAAAGAAGCGAAAAGAGACTTCTGATGCCAATGAGCAGAAGGGTATTGATTTTCAGATTCAGGGTGCCCAGAATGAGATTAACAACCTGCAAAGTGATGCTTTCAAAGAGAGTCTTGACTATCTGCGTTTCTTCGGTGCATCTATGAATCTCGCAAATAGCGAGGTACAGCGTATCGGTAATACAATCAAGCAGCAATTGTCTAAGGAATTGTCTAACGGCACTATCAAGGCTGATGAATACTCTCGCACGCTGAGAGAGGTAACAAAGCACATGGAAGCAAGCCGTAAGGCCTTTAAGGGTGACTTTATGACATTCCTTACTGGCGGTCAGCAGGCTTTGATTTCCAAACGTCAAGCGGCTGTTGATGATGCAGCTATCAAGGTAGCACAAGCCGAAAAGGAGCGTCAAGAGGCTCTTGCACGTGGCGACAAGGAAGGTGCAAAAGCAGCAGAGGAACGTCGTAGGGCGGCTGAAAAAGAAAGGGAAGAAGCGATTAAAGCCCTTGGACTTAGCGAAAAGCAGTATCAGACCCTCAATAAGATGTCAACTGTCTTGAATCTTGTAGGCGGTGCTTTGGACGGAATGCAGAAAGCAGCCCAATCTCTTGCAGAAATGTTTGACGCATTAGGTAATACAAGTGCAGCTAATACCTGGAGCGATATATCTGACGGAATTAGGGGTGTTTCTTCTATCCTTACTCCAGTGAACAATGTCGTACAAAGTGCTATGAGTGGTAACGTGTCAGGTGTTGTTAGTTCAGTTATCTCGGCTCCCGTCGATTTGGTTACAGGCCCGATTACCGCTTTTGCAAAACTTCATGACAAGCGTAGGGAACGTAGGATTCAGGAGTTGAAGGAAGAGGTACAGCGTATTGCCAACAATACTGAACTGATTCTGAAATCACGTCAGCGCACACTTGGATATGATAGGGGTGAATTGCGTAAATTGTATTCTAACCAATACTACCATCAAGAAAATGTTGATTACGCAAGTAAGTTGACAGGTCTTATGGGTGCAATAATAAAGGGTAGTCGATATGGTAGAGGATTTAATTCTGCTGCCGAGGAAGCCATGTATAACTACTATCAGCAAAATGGTGATGGTAATGGTTACAAACAACAACTTGCTAATCTTCGTTCTGAGCGAGAGAAATATATGCAGATGTATAATGAAGAGGAAGATAAGAAAAAGACCTCTCAGGCTGCATTGGATGAATACAAACAGAAGATTGCTGAACTCGACGACCAGATTCACTACTTCGCTCTTGACCTTGCAAACGAGTTGTGGGGTATCGACATGAAAGGTTGGGCGCAACAAATCTCTGATGCTCTCGCTAATGCTTTTGAGAATGGTACAAACATGGCAAAAGCATTCAAGAATACCGTTCAAGATATTCTTCGTTCTGTTTTGCACAATATGTTGAAAGTCCAAATTATAGAGCCGATGATGCAGGATTTGCAGGATAGATTGTTTGGCAAGCAGAATCCTGATGGCAGCTATACTAATGGCTTGTTCAATATAGATGACCCAGTTAATTCAGCAAATAGGGTTATAAAAGAAGTAGCGGAATATTTCGGTCCCAATGGCAAAGGATCTAAGATGGTTGAGTCAGCAGAAGAATTTGAGAAGGCTTATGAAATAATCATGAAGTCTCTTGGATTTGATTTGAAGCAGAAAGATACAAGTTCACTTAGTGCTTCTATTAATGGAGTAACTGAGGAAACGGCTAATTTGTTTGGAAGCTATATTAATGCCCTCAGAGCTGATGTTGCTATAAATCGTGGTTTGCTTACTCAGTTTGTCTATGAGTACTGGAATAGCTACGTTGAGCAGATTACCAGTATTCACACAACCCTTCGGAATATTGATACTAATGTTTCTGCCATAAGGGTATTGCTCTCTGAGAATGGTCGCCTGCAAGGGTACATCGAAAACATGAGTAATCACTTTGACCGAATAACTAACGGTGTTGAATGGGTAACAGTCAGATAACCGATTTCTTGCCATAATAACTTATTTGTTTATGGAACGGCTTTCCTTCGGGTTAGCCGTTTTTTTGTATTTTCTTGTTTATGGTTAATTATCTGATAATAAGATTATTATGATACATATAACTATCATTTAACTCTAAAATGTCGAGATTTTAGTGCAATAAATTTGATTTGAGATAGTATTGAGATAACTTTGCAGCGTGAAACATTTAATTAATATCGCAAATGGATAAAATTGTAGTATTGGCTGAAAACGATTTACGGCAATTGATCCGTGAAGAGGTTAAGGCGGTTGTGGATTCAGGAACTCACACCACTACCACAAATGAAGGTGAGCATCAGACTTTCCTTCTTGCAGATGACGTGATAGATATGACTGGTTATTCTCAGGCTTCTATTGCCCGGAAAATCAAGGATGGTGTCCTACCTATCGCAAAGAAAGAAGGTAACAGAAACCTCTTTGATAAGAAAGTGGTTGAGGAACTGATTAACCAGGGAAAGTTGAAACGAAACAAGAAAGTTCAATAACGCATATAAATATAATAAGAATATGAAAAAGACCGATATTTATAATCTCCTGAAACATGAGCAAATTGTTGCTAAGATGCAGGAAGCAGGAAAATTCGGAAGTACTGCCAATGTTCAGATGAAATGCCGTAGTATCAATGGACGTGAGGCTATTATCTTCAATACTGGAAAGCACGTTATTCCTGATTCGTTAGCAGGCGAACTTGGCAGGGCTGTTGCTGAAATGTTCGGGGAATCGCTCACTATAACAGGAACTAACGTAGTAACTCACACGGATTCTAATTGTTTCGTGCAACTTGAATATCGTATCAATGCCGTTGACTACGATTACTCGAAGCTCAGTGAATACTTCGAGGACTTCCAATCGCCCAAAGATATAATGCAAATGGTCAACGATGCAAAGAGTCGTTTGTGGACTATTCAGCAGCAGATGGGTGTTGATGCAGCCATTTGTCTTGAAGATTTCTCTTCTGTTGTGGGTACTCTCTCGGTACTCGGTAACTTAATGGATATGGTAGAAATTAAAGAGGACGTTGACGATGGAGAAAACAGCAATAAATAAGTCACTTGACTTATACACAATAGCCCAGGAGAAGATAGCCCTATACGACCATTATACGGACGTTATGGAGGCTTTCGCAAAGACAAAGGACGTGATAGATGGCAAACTCTATACTGATGTTGCCATGATGATGTTCGATGCTCATAAGCACAAATCACTGGAGATAGTAACCGTTCTTGAAGAAATGCGCTCTATCGTTGAAGATGATGAAAATATCACTCCTGAGTTGAAGCAGTTCCTTATTAATCTCAATGAGAAGATTACAGCCAAATACAAAGGTGAGTATGACTTCACAAAGTCGTACATGAACTTCTGTTGGGAGAAATTTGCAAACGCAATGAAATAACGATATGGGGAATAGGACTGTACTTAATAGAGCGTTTAACGACTTTGAGAAGCAGATACGTGAGAAGGTTCGCGCTCGTCTCTTGGAGTGGTGCGCAGAACTCGTTAAAAAAGCTGTTGACTTTCGCCTTGGTGACTATACAGCCCACAACTTCACTGGTAACTTGCTCAATAGTATCGTGGTTGTGTTATACGAGAATCGCAAGCCAGTTCAGGCTTTCTACTCTTCTGAGGATGGGCGAGTAAAGAGTGCTATCATGCGCAAGATGACCGCACGAAAGAAGCCTTACGTCTTTTCCCAACTGGACTATGAGGGCAGACCTTCAACATACACCGCCACAATTGAGACCAACAAGGGATTCGGTGTCAACGATGCCCGGAATTTCTTCAATGAGTTTAGGCCTACTGGTAATAACTCCTTTGATGTGGTCGTAGCCTATACGGTAGAGTATGCTGACTTTGTAGAGACGCAAAGAGGTACTGCTGGATTCCTGATTGAGAAAAGCTATGCAAAGCAATCTGGAATGACCTTCATGGAACTGGTTAGCGCAACTTGATAATAATAGTAAAAAATAGATAGTATGGAAGTCGGATCTAATGAAATGGTAATGATGCCTGCCAGTCAGCTCGAAGAAATGATTGGTAAGGTGGTGGATGCCAAATTTAATTATTGGCTTTCAAAGCAGGCTGAGGCAGATATGCAAGCCAAAAGGGATGAAGAGGTCATGCTTACCATTAAGGAGTGTGTGGCAAAGTATAAGATTTGCCGTACCACCCTTTACAAGAAGTGTAAGGATGGCACAATTCCACATAGTAGGATTGGTGCAAGGGTACTTATCAGCAAAGCGGCGATTGAGGCTGCAATCAAGAGCCAGTCCGTCGCTATTTAGGATAGCTGATACTTAGTCTAACGTCGTCAGAAAAGCCGTAGGGAATGAATCTCGACGGCTTTTTTATTGCTCTTGAAATTTGCTACAAATTTGCTACATATTTATGGACTGATTTGTATTAAATCGTTTGCAACTATCTATTTATCAATTATTTAAATATCGTCGCAAAAAGTATCAGATGGACTATCCCGACTACCGTTTCTACGATACCCTGACGGCATCCCGCAGACAGTTCGGCCATTCTCTGCCTAATCACCAGCTCCATACTGTTGCTGCTGCATGTGGCTATGACCTACAGAACCATCACCATGCATTGGCAGATGCAGAAGCCTGTGCCGCCATTGCTTTATACATATTATAGGAGCCAATGCAGTAGTAGGCATCGACATCGACTACGAGACCATTGGAGCCAATGGCTCAATGCTGATGGTAGCTACCAGCGGAACTGCTGTAGTAATTTGAAACGATAATCCAATCAAAGCCCCGACCTGCAAAATGCAAGCCGGGGCTTCTTGGATTTATATGGTATGGCAAACAGTCGTTGAGTTTTACTCGACCTCTGTCGCTCGGCAGAATTGGTGCGAGCACCATTCTGCTCTCGCTGCTCCATCGGTTATGCCACTGAGTGCATGATGTGGCGGGCTGACGTTACTTTGGCATCGTAGATAACAGTCACTTCACGAGTACGCGGATTCCACTTCGTGTCCATAACGCCCTTCATGTCCTCTGCCTTGGCTACGACTTGACGAATGGTGCTCACCTTCGTCTTATGTTCGTCATGGCAACTATCACCTTATTCAGCCAATTAGTGCTCACTATTGGACAATTGGTTCTAACCATTGGACAATTGGTTCTAACCATTGTCTTCTTCATAATCGTCAACTTTTAATTGTTCAACTTATTGTTTATTAATCCCTGCATTATAGCCGCCCCTTATCAAGGGGCTCTAAATCTGATTCACAGTGCAAAGTACGGCAATTTTTATGACTTTTCAAAGGGATTTATCCTAAATAGGGCATCTCGATTCCCTAAACTTCAGTAGGATTTCCCCTATACTATTATAAACAATATGTCTAATTATACATCTTCCTCACTTAGTAGTGAACTGCGCTTCAAGCCTGCCGCCAGTGTTGTGGTGTGTAGAAGAGGTGGCGCATCGGCAGCCTTCGACCGTCTGAACAAGTACTTTACGATGTTCAATGTCAGTGAAGACGGGCATCCGGAGTTGGAGAGCCCGTCGAGAACTAACTTCATCAGATAGGAACTATGTGGAACTTACTTGATGTACTTTACCTTGCCTGCATCACGGGGCTTTGCCTCTGGTTGCTCATCAGGATAGCCGATGGCAATCATGTAGTTCAACTGGTAGTCCTCTGGAATTTCGAGGCTGTCAAGGAAGAACTTGGCTTCTGGCTCTGTCTTGATGAAGCGAACAGGACCACCAAGGCAACAGGTTCCCAGGCCCAACGACTGTGCAGCCAGCATCATGTTCTCGCCTAACAATCCCGCGTCTAACTCTCCACCGCCTTTGGCTGGAGTACAGATACAGATGATATTCGGGGCATTACGGAACATGTTCTTGAAGTTCGGGTCACGCTTTACCATAT
Source organism: Prevotella sp. (assembly GCA_015060485.1). Classification (GTDB taxonomy): domain Bacteria; phylum Bacteroidota; class Bacteroidia; order Bacteroidales; family Bacteroidaceae; genus Prevotella. The sequence continues at coordinate 46,469 of SUYI01000023.1, forward strand.
CAGCGTTCTTTGTCTTGAACACCTCCGTCACATCGGCAATCAGTTTCTGATTCTCCACGACACGGATAATCCAAGGCTGGCGGTTCATGCCGCTTGGAGCATTGATGCCACACTTCACGACAACCTCCAGTTTCTCATGCTCAACGGGCTTATCCAGATACTTGCGGATGGAGCGACGGGCCATAATACTGCTTAGAACAGGGTTCACCTCCATGCAAATGTCAGCTTCGATGTCGGTCATCTTATCCGTCGGCTCATAGCGCTTCAACACACGTCCGTCGCGCGAAACAAGGAACTTGGTAAAGTTCCACTTGATGTCACTTTTCTTGTCGTAGTCGGCATCCTGTTTACGGAGCATGCCGTCCATCATCTTGCCACGCTGGTCGGTGACATCAAAGCCGCTGAAGCCCTTTTGTGCCTTCAGCCAAGTGTAAAGCGGATGTTCATTCGCACCATTCACCTCAATCTTGTCGAACTGCAGGAACTGGATGTCGAAGTTGGCCGAGCAGAATTGGTGAATCTCCTGAATCGTGCCGGGAGCCTGCTGTCCGAACTGGTTGCAGGGGAAGTCCAGAATCTCCAGTCCCTCGCTATGGTACTTCTCATATAGTGCCTCCAGTTCCTTGTATTGAGGCGTGAATCCACAGCGAGTAGCGGTGTTCACAATCAGCAGCACCTTACCCTTGTAGTCAGAGAGCGACACCTCCAGCCCTACATCATCCTTCACTTTGAAATCATAAATACTCTGTGCAGAAAGTGTCAGCACATAAGCTATTGCCATGAGGCTAAAAAGCATTCTTTGCATAATCGTCTATTTTTATTCTATTATAACATTCACTCAAATATCACAAAACATATTTAATAATCTGCAAAGGTACTCATTTTTGTTTGATTTTTCGTATTTTTGCACTCAACTTTACAATACTTTATGAATTATGCTTGAAAAATGATATCATGGTTCGTGAAGGGCAAATACCTATTTCTGATTAATCAGTTTTTACATCGTCTTTGAAATGGACTTAAGGAAAAGCCCAACTTTTCGGTATTGTATAATTCATGAAATCGCCGTACCTTTGCAGCGTGATTTGAATCACACTGCAAAGTCTGGCTGCGCCTCGGCAAAGAGCAAGCTCTCTGCGCTCGACTTGCACAGACATTGCACCAGAATTTCTTAGCCATTTCAAGATGAATATCATAAAGTATTTGTTTAGTTTAGTAAGGGAGGCTTGCCGAGAGGCAAGTCTTCCCACATAAATCATTAATTGTTAAGAATATGGGACTATTAAAGAAGTTTTTCACGAATTGCGCCCACCCGAAAGGACGGATGGGACGGGTGATGTTGAAGTTCATGAACTTGACTCATGCGCCTCTGACGAACTGGGGACTGAATCTCGTTGACATACAGGACGGATGGACGATGCTCGACATCGGCTGCGGTGGTGGGAAAACATTGCAACGGCTCCTCAAGAGAAGCCAGGGTGCAAAAGTTTATGGCATCGACATCTCTGATGAAAGTGTAGCGAAGGCTCGCAAACAGAATGCCGACGTGCTCGACAAACAAGTATTCGTCCAAAAAGGATCTGCTGCTGAACTGCCTTACGAGGAAGGGATGTTCGACCTTGTAACAGCCATCGAGACGGTCTATTTCTGGCCAAATCTGCCAGACTGCGTGAAGGGAGTTCACAGGGTGTTAAAGCCTGGCGGACGTTTCGCCATTATGGTCGAAGTAGTCGATGAAGACTCCAAGTGGACGAGCGTGGTGGAGGGCATGACCGCCTATACACCTGAGCAGCTGAAAACTCTGCTTGATGATGCAGGGTTCACACAGACGGAAATCCATCGTAAGAAGCCGATGTACGCCACGATAATAGGTGTGAAGGCATAACAAACAATGAAATATACTTTGACAGACAGCCTGATGTGGCATTTCATCCTCATTGCTGCCCGCCACGCCACAGGAAATGGTTGAGCTGCTTATGGAATTCCTGAGCAAACCGTTCACGGAGGCATACATGATACACAATGCCGGCAACGAGAACGAAAACCCTCGTAGCCAGACCGTCATTGCCGAGTTTGAGGAGGGTGTGAGGAAACTATGCCTGAAACAAGTCAGGAAAACCGTTGGTGAGGATGTTGATGAGGAGAACATAAAGGATACTGTCAATTTCCTGAAATTGATGCTGATGAAATACATCCAGCCCACGCTGACGAGCATGCTCACCGACACCAACCAGGCGAGCGATGCCACACTGACCAGCAGGACCAATGACCTACAGGTAGTGCTCACAATACCTAAACCTACACAGTAATCAGAAGAGAGGGTAAATCACGGGTACGCGGATTTCCACTTCATGTCCAAAACACCCTTTCTCCAGTCTCTTCCATTTCTCCCTGGCACTTAGGGCAGGTTTTCATATCCCATATTCTGATATTATCGCTGCCACATTGCAAGCATAGACGGCCAACCTCACTTCTATAGGAAGGGGCTACGTCTGCTATGATACCACCCACCACGATGTTCTGGATGGTCTTGCAGTCAGGGCAGTACATGGCTGTTATCTGCTGACGGAACAAACCACGTCCCTCATACACTTCAGTCTCATAACCACAGACCTTACAGCGATATTTCAGTTTCCAAGCCATCAATCAAACAGTTTCTTCCAGATCCATAATACTGTAATAGCACCTACTACGCAAAACACGAAATTGGTAAGGTAGCCCTTCCCAAGTAGTTCTATGTCCAACAGATGACTTATGAAGGTGCCGACGTAGCTGCCGACGATGCCGATGACAAGGTTCATGCAGCATCCCTTACCTTCTCCGCTCATAATCCTGTTAGCAATATAGCCGATGAAGATACCCGTGAGTATCGGCCATGCTGTGAAATCTGCAATATGTTCTAACATTTCTTTATTGTATCAACAGGTTATCTATTATTTACATTTCGTTGTCGTTACGTTTGTTCCACATGCAAAAGGCTGGATCATGTCGCCCATCGCATTTTTCAGAATAGTAAATGCAGTGCTGCCAGTACAATGGCTGGTATAGAATTTTGTCTTGGGGTAATTTTTTTTCAATCTCTGTCCAAGATTTGTAAGTTCATCATCTGTCTCATGGTCATCAAGCAGATGGAAACCGCCCACAACTGCATTGACAGGATAAGGACATGCTGCTAGTATGTTCTCCAAGCCACTATGAGCGCAACCAGTGAAGAGTAAGCCTTCAGTGTAAAGAGCCAGTTCGTGACGGAAATCATCAGGGATATAGTTGTTGTCTCCTTCAATAAACAGGTGTCTGTTCCCTTGTGGCATCGGGTAAATCTGAGGTATATGGGCAATAATGTGTAGGCCATCGTCTATCTCACAGGTCTGGTCTGCCATCCGCTCGGCCGAAGGACGCTTGCTGCCCGCTCGAACTTGTTCGCTTGCCAGAGCAAGAACGGGACGCAAGAACAACCGTCCGTTCATTTCCTCTGGCCACTCAGTAGTGATGCTATGCAAGTACCGACGTTTGGAGTAGAATTTTCCGTTTAGAGCATAAGGTGAGACGATGACTTTTGCCTTGTCATTGATGCCCATGAAATACCGTAATCCTCCTGCATGGTCGCTATGCCCGTGAGAAAGAAACACAAAGTCTACTATACTGAGGTCAATACCCATCTTCTCGGCATTTCGTATAAAGACATCACTTGCTCCAGTATCAAGCAATATGTGATGCTTCTCAGTCTCTAACAGGATAGATAAGCCATGCTCTGTTTCGAGCCGGCTGTCATTAGTGCGATTATCCGATAGTACAGTCCACTTCATATTTTGCTACATTCACCTAATTACTCTTCCAAGAACTCAGCTGCATCAGCCACGCAGTCAGGACATTGCCTTAGGCTTCCTCGCCACACGTTCCTTCCATATTACCCATGCCACCACCGAAGGCTCCGGCTATGTTCATGGCTTCATCCTCACTTATCCCTGCAATGTCGGCGTATGTGTGAAGGACGGCCTGGGCGCAATTATGGCTATTGCACCTCTGGTGCCCTCCACGATGTTATCAACATCGCGGACTCCTCCCTTCTCTGCTGCTATCTGTTTTCTTGTTTCCATATTTCATATTGCAGGGTCTTTAGGCAGAAAATCCATATCGCTAAATACTATTAAACGAACATGCAAATTTACTCATTTTTGCTCGATTTTTCGTTATTTTGCCCTCATTATTATGATTGTTTATGAATTGACGGACAAGCATTTATCTTGGCGAGAGGAAAGGAGCCCCGGTCAGTCCACCATAGCTCTTTGCGGCTCGCAGGAGATCCTCCTCGGACATATACTGCTGATAGGGGGGTGCTCCTTCGCCCTAGCTTCGTTGTTCCTTCGTCGTTCCCTCGGAGTACCTTCTATTGTTGTCCGGTACTCGTCCGCTATCTGTCCGCTATTTGTCCGCTACTTGTTCAGTTATGAACTGGACAAATACTGGACAAATACTGGACAAGTAATGTACATGTAGCGGACAAAATTGATGGCAAATCGCTGCCTACTCCTTGGGTACTCCTTGGCTAATAAACTTCAACGAGGATGAGTATTAAAAGAAGAAGTGACGTTTGCGTCACTTCTTTCTATTTGTGTCGACACTTGGACTCGAACCAAGGACCCCCACCATGTCAAGGTGATACTCTAACCAGCTGAGCTATGCCGACTTCAACGATGTCTTGGTGCGCCTGACAGGACTCGAACCTGCACATCGTGAGATACTAGATCCTAAGTCTAGCGCGTCTGCCAATTCCGCCACAGGCGCCTTTCCTGACATTTGCGGGTGCAAAGGTACACATTTTAAATGAGAAATGAGAAGTGAGAAATGAGAAATTCTCTTTCCGCCCTGCTTTTTTTATTTAATTAACAATTGGCGGGCTGTCTCAATGATGAGGTCGCGACCTTGTGCTGTAGCTTCGTCAGTGAGGGCTACGTTGACATCGGGGTCGATTCCGAATTCCGTCTGCTGTTTCTGGGCATCGAACATAGGACAAGCTGAGAAACGCACGGTCCATCCGTTGGGTAGCGAACTGCTCATCGGCATGCCGCTGCCTCCTCCTGTGTGGTCGCCCACCAGCTTCACCATCGGCAGTGTGTGCATGATGACTGCAAAGTCGTTGGCAGCACTGAATACAGAACGATTGGTGAGCACACAAACTGGTTTGTGCCAGCGGATGTTGCTGGATGGCTCCAGGTAGCGAGGCTCCAGTGACGAGAAGTCGTTGTGGCCTTTTCCCGTCTTATGTTGCATGTACCCCACGAGTGTTTTCTCGTGTACGAAGCGCCCAGCCAGTTTCTCGGCATTTGTCAGGTCGCCTCCGCCATTGTTACGGATGTCAATGATGAGTCCGCGACAGAGTGCCAAGTAGGAGAGACACTCATCGAGATTGCCTTCACCTACACCTTGCAGGAACGATTCGTAGCGTATGTAGCCGATGTTGTCGTCGAGCACGCGGTATTTCAGTCCTGCAGAAATCTTGTAGTCCGTGCCCAGATAACGCCGCTGCAGGCTGTCGCTGAAGTTTTGCGGATAAGCCTCGTGCCATGTCCAGTAGCGTCCGTAGTCCATCGAACTGTTCAGATTGACGTGTCCGTCGCGCAATTCAGCAAGCATGTCGGTCAGTACTTCGAAAAGCTGTACGGTTGTCATGTGGTTGCTGACGCGTACCTTGTATTTGTTGTATACGGCATTCCAGTCGAGGCCGTATTCGTGTTGTTTGTAGTCGAAGAAGCAGTAGTGTTCGTCGATGATTTGCCACAGTGCCTCGAAATTTCCCTCGGGGGTGTTGTCGTGCTCGACTTCGTCGACGCACGAAATGGGAATTAAGCAGAAGCAGAGCAGGTAGAGTAGGTGGCGTAGGTAGGGTAGGTAACGTTGGTAGGGTAGGGGATGTTGCAAATTTTTCATAAGGCGTGGGGGGTGATGGAGAAGCGCTTGGTGATTCCGATAAGGACTCGGTGGGTGTAGATGTGCTGGCGCAGGTTGTTGACCTTAGCCTGCTGCAAGTTACCTAAGTAGCCAATGCGGAGGGTGAGTGGTGAGGGGTGAGTGGTGAGGGGAATGTCGAGGGTCAGCATGTGACGCCATTCGGGTGCTGATACGAAGGTGGTGGGTACGACATTGTGGTCGTAGTTGCCCCGCGAGAAAATCTCGTAGTACGACTGTCCGTAGTTCGGTGAGAACATAATGCCCGCCAGGGGTAGGCTGAGTTCATAACGTGCCACCAAGGTGCGTTTGAAAAGTTGGAAGCGATAGGCTGCCGTTCCTGTAGGCATGAGGTTCAGATGTGCCCGTGCCTGTGCAGGATTGTTTGAGTTGGAGGTGTTGTAGATGACGCCCAATGAGGCGTTCAGCAGTCCGCCAGCCTGTAATCGTAGCCTATTGTCCATGAACTGCCAACTGTACAGCTTGCCCCAATAGAAATTGTACGCTCCCTCTAGTTCGTGTTTCGACTTGGGGCGGTCCTTGACGCTGGAGATGTTGGCTTCGTGCTCCATGAGTGTTGACCAGCGATGGTCTGTCCGTTGTCGCTCGATGGTGGAGAGAAAGGAGACACCAGGCCCCTTGAAGTGTTCCTGCGAGAGATAGGTGTCGAGCACGTTGGAAACTCCTACGCCAATCATCGTGCTGCGGGTGATGACCTTTTGAGATTCGGCAGACTGCGCCAATAGCGCAGTGTACGGGACAAGGGAGAGTAACAGAAACTTAATCTTCTTCATTGGGGAAAAGGCTGAGTTGTCCTGTTAATTCGTCAAGGACCTGTTGCTGGCTCTTACCGGCATCGGGGTCAAGGTCTTCTTCTTCTTCCGAGGAACTGAATTCCTCGGCACTCGGAGGTTCAGGGAGACGGGTGGGCTCGAGTTCGGTGATGCTCTCAATCTGCCAAGTAGTCAGGCGTTTACCCTTGGCCTTGAAGCCCTTGACAGCAATAAACTGTTCGACATCGATTTCCTCTGATCCGCGGAAGGCATCGTTGCCACCATAGGTTACCAGCAAGCGTGGATAGCAGGTGTCTGTCAACAGGATTTGCTGTGAGTTCTCATTCTCGCCCAGATAGTTTTGTTTGCGCTTGGAAGCCTCCATGACAAAACGCTTGACATAGGGATAGCCCTGATTGTCGGCATCGTAGAGTACACAACTCCATACCTTTTCCGGTTCGTATTTCTCCAATCGGTCGATGTTATCTTCGAAGTGTACGTTGGCATCGAAGCCCGCCAGGTAGTAGTCCGCATTCTTGAGGATGACCAGGATTTGGTCGCCATCATTGAATTCGCCCAACAGCTGTCCGTGTTCATCGTAGTTCAGACGGTTGACATCGGGGTCGTACCACACCTTGCGACCACCCAGCGTTGAGTGTCCGTGACTCTTCAGTCCGATGCGGTGCACCTGGAACTTAGTGAGCAGGTTACCCTTGGCGGCACGTCCCTTGATGAGTACCTCCGAGAAGTCTTTATCAAAGAAGATGCGCTTTAGTTTGGGTGCCGGGTCGAGGGTTACCTTGATGACCTCTGCCTCACCATTGGGATTGGCAGTAAAGTATAGGACGCGTGAGCCCTCGGTGCCTGCCGTGATGTCGTATTCGCGATCGCGGGTGATGGCGGAGACATTGAAACGCTTGATATAATAGAATCCCTTGCGTCCGTCGCGATAGACGGCATTGTAGATGGTGCGTTGGTCATTCTTCTTGAAGACTCCCAGCCACATGACGTTCTTACCTACAAACAGCTTGTCGGCCACACGGACCACCTTGAACTTACCATCCTTATAGAAGATAATGATGTCGTCGATGTCCGAGCAGTTGCACACAAACTCGTCCTTCTTCAAACCTGTGCCGATGAAACCGTCCTGACGGTTGATATAGAGTTTCTGGTTGGCCTCGACCACCTTTGTAGCTTCGATGGTATCGAAGTTGCGGATTTCCGTCAGGCGTGGATGCTCGTTGCCATACTTGTCCTTGAGGAACTGGAACCAGTCAGCTGTCACCTCTATGAGGTTATTCAGGTCTCGGTCTATTTCCTCAATCTCCGCCTTGATGCGAGCCATAAGTTCTTCGGCCTTGTCCTTGTTGAATTTCAGGATGCGCTGCATCTTGATTTCCAACAGCTTCAGGATGTCGTCCTTGGTGACCTCGCGCACCATCTGTGGATAGTAGGGCGTCAGGCGGTCGTCAATATGCTCGCAGACACTATCGATGTCTGGAGCCTGCTCGAATTTCTTATCCTTATAGATGCGTTCCTCGATGAATATCTTCTCCAACGAATAGAAATGCAGCTGTTCTAGCAGTTCGCCCTTACGGATTTCCAGTTCCTGGCGGATGAGATCTTTCGTGCGGTCTACCGAGTGGCGCAGCACATCGCTGATGGTGAGGAACTGCGGTTTGTTGTCCTCGATGACGCAGCAGTTGGGCGAGATATTAATCTCGCAGTCAGAAAAAGCATAGAGGGCATCGAGGGTTTTGTCAGATGATACGCCAGGTGCCAGTTGCACCTGTATCTCGACTTTGGCTGCTGTCAGGTCCTCCACATGACGCGCCTTGATTTTACCTTTGTCGATAGCTTTCAGAATGGAGTCGATAAGCGTCTCGGTGGTCTTCGAGAATGGAATCTCGCGGATGACCAGTGTCTTCGGGTCGAGTTTCTCGATTTTTGCACGCACCTTCAGTACACCGCCGCGTTGTCCGTCGTTGTATTTCGATACGTCTATCGAGCCCCCTGTGGGGAAGTCGGGATAGAGGTGGAACTCCTCGTCGTGCAGATAGGCTATGGCAGCATCGCAAATCTCCACGAAATTGTGGGGCAGCACCTTGGTCGACAAACCTACGGCAATACCTTCGGCACCCTGAGCCAGCAGGAGCGGATACTTGACGGGCAGGGTGATGGGTTCCTTGTTGCGTCCGTCGTATGACATCTGCCATTCGGTGGTCTTGGGATTAAAGACCGTATCCAAGGCAAACTTGGACAAGCGGGCTTCGATATAGCGGGGGGCGGCAGCCTTGTTGCCTGTGAGGATGTTACCCCAGTTACCTTGGGTATCGATGAGCAGGTCTTTCTGTCCCATTTGTACCAGTGCGTCGCCGATGGAGGCATCTCCGTGAGGATGGAACTGCATCGTGTGTCCCACGATGTTCGCCACTTTGTTGTATCGCCCGTCGTCCATGCGTTTCATGGAGTGCAGAATGCGTCGTTGCACGGGTTTCAGACCATCTTCGATATGTGGCACAGCACGATCGAGAATGGTATAGCTTGCATAGTCGAGGAACCAGTTCTGATACATCCCGCTCAGATGATGCACTGCGGCAGCGTCGAAGCGGTTTACGGGCTTATAGTCAGAGTGTCCTTCTGCAGATTCTGTATATTCTGCATTCTCGGAACCCTCTATGTCTGTCATGTCGTCTCTTGTTTCGTCGTCCATTGATAGTGGTTATTGGAAATTTGTTGTTATTTCTTGCTTCTATAGAATTTCTCGAGTGTGCGGAAAGCATTCTCGCGCTCGGGAGAAGCCACCTCCTTCGATTCGACATCTATCTTCATGACAGGAGCGTTGTCGAGGTTATCCTTGGTAATGACGGTCCACTTGGGAAGACCTTCGCCATTAGGATTGCCCGTCTTGCAGAAGTTGGCATAGTAGGTGAGGAACAACTTGGAAATGTCGTAGTCCTCCTGCTGCCAGTCGTAGTATTCGTTGGTGTCGAGGGTACCCATGGCATATTCGATGTCGGCAGAGTGCACGGCACCAGGAGCGATGGCTGGCTGCGTGGCTGCGGCCTTCTTCTCTTCCTCGGTCTTTTCGCGTACACCGCCAGCCAGTGCACCGGTCTTGTCACCCATCTTGGCTGATACCTGGGGACGCGGGTGCATGTAGTGATAGCGGTAGACGGGCATCCCCGATTTGGCATGATAGTCGCACACCTTCCATGTGGGGAAGCCTGTGAAGAGGTCGGAAGCAAGGTCTAGACCTTTCTGGCTCAGCACATCCTCATCGGTGGTGATGCCATAGGCTGTGAAGATTTCGTCAGTCATATCGCCAAACTGAGCCTTCATGGCGTTCTTGAAATTCTGGAGCGTGGGCTGCTGTCCCTGCAGAGCCTGGGCGGGATGACCCTCTAACGAGTTCCAACCTGCCAGCAAGGGCACCTGAGCCTGCTCGTTCTTCTCAAACACATCGTCGGCACTTTCCTTCATGAAGTAGCCGTCGATGACAACTCTCGACATGCCTCTTGGAGGGAGTACTTTTTGCAGCGAGTCGGCACTAAGGGCCATTGCATCAGCCAGGCTTGCAATGCCTGCTCCTTTCAGGGCGTCGACACCTGCAGCTTCGGCCTCAGCCAATGTGGCAGGCTTATTTGGCATTACCTCAGCACCTGATGAGAGCATTGCCCCTGCGATAAGGCCTTTGGAGAGCGGTGAACACATCAGTAGCGACACCGAGAACGAACCAGCCGATTCGCCCACGATGGTGATGCGATTGGGGTCACCGCCAAAGGCAGCGATATTCTCCTTGACCCATTTGATAGCAGCCACCTGGTCAAGGAAACCATAGTTTCCGCTACCCTTATAGTCGGAGGCTGCTGTGAGCTCCGGGTGCGCAAAGTATCCAAACACACCTTCACGATAGTTCGCCGTCACACCGATGACACCCTGTTTGGCCATGGAGGAACCATCGTAGCGTGGTTCGCTACCCGATCCAGCCATGAGCCCACCGCCATTGAAATAGATCAGTACAGGCAGACCATCGGCCGTTGTAGCCGCTGTGGTCCAGATGTTCAGATAGAGACAATCCTCACTGCGTCCGGCACCGCGGAACGCCATATCGCCGAAGATGTCGAGCTGCATGGGGTCGGCGCCAAACTCCTTAGCGGGGCGCACGCCCTCCCAGGGTTGCATGGGCTGGGGAGCCTTCCATCGGAGTTCGCCGACGGGAGCCTGAGCAAACGGTACGCCAAGGAATTTCTTCACTCCCCCTTCTTCGAAGCCTTCAAGGATTCCATACTGGGTTTTTACCTGAAGCGTGACATCGTCTCCCTTCTTCTGCATGCAAGCACTTAGGATTGCAAGACCAGCGACGGCCAGCATCGCCATTGTTTTAATCGTTTTAGACATATGAATAGATAGTATTAAGTCCAATCTGCGGGACAAAGATACGAATAAGTGAGGAGAAAACCAAATTTTTTGTAATTTTTCTCTTGCGCTTTTTTAGAATGAGGTCTTCATGGCAACATCAAGTAATGCCCCTTAAATAATAAAAAATGATAATTCTGCCGTTTTCTCTTTTGAATTTCGTACCTTTGCACCCAAAATTAAAAAAGGAAAAAAAGTAAAAAGGTAAAAAAGTGAAAAAATATGGCACAAGAAGATGTATTTAAGAAGATCGTAAGCCACTGCAAGGAGTATGGTTTTGTGTTTCCCTCAAGTGAGATTTACGATGGTTTAGGCGCTGTTTACGACTACGGTCAGAATGGCGTGGAGTTGAAGAATAACATTAAGCAGTACTGGTGGAAAGCTATGACGATGCTGCACGAGAATATCGTGGGTATCGACAGCGCCATCTTTATGCACCCCACCATATGGAAGGCCAGCGGACACGTTGATGCCTTCAATGATCCCCTTATCGACAACCGCGACTCTAAGAAGCGCTATCGTGCTGACGTACTGATCGAGGATCAGATTGCCAAGTACGACGAGAAAATCCAGAAGGAAGTGGAGAAGGCTCGCAAGCGTTTTGGCGACAGCTTCGATGAGGCAAAGTACTTGGAGACCAGCGAGCGTGTGAAGGAGACTAAGGAGAAGCGCGATGCTCTCCATGCCCGCTATGCTGCAGCCATGCAGGGTCCGGATTTGGACGAGCTGAAGCAAATCATCCTCGACGAGGAGATCGTTTGTCCTATCAGCGGTACCCGCAACTGGACGGATGTCCGTCAATTTAACCTGATGTTCTCTACAGAGATGGGTGCTTCTGCAGATGCTTCAATGAAGATTTACCTGCGTCCTGAGACTGCCCAGGGTATCTTTGTGAACTATCTGAATGTTCAGAAGACCGGCCGCATGAAGATCCCTTTCGGTATCGCCCAGATTGGTAAGGCTTTCCGTAACGAGATTGTTGCCCGTCAGTTCATCTTCCGTATGCGTGAGTTCGAGCAGATGGAGATGCAGTTCTTCGTACAGCCCGGCACAGAGTTGGAGTGGTTCCCGAAGTGGAAGGAGACTCGTATGAAGTGGCATCAGGCTCTGGGCTTCGGTGCTGAGAACTATCGTTTCCACGACCACGACAAACTGGCCCATTATGCCAACGCCGCTACTGACATCGAGTTTAAGATGCCGTTCGGCTTCAAGGAGGTGGAGGGCATCCATAGCCGCACGAACTTCGACCTTTCGCAGCACGAGAAATACTCTGGTAAGAGCATCAAGTACTTCGATCCTCAGACCAACGAGAGCTACACTCCGTATGTCATCGAGACATCCATCGGTGTTGACCGTATGTTCTTGAGTATTATGTGTCACGCTTACGAGGAGGAGAAACTGGAGAATGGCGAGTCTCGCGTAGTGCTGAAGTTGCCTGCAGCCCTGGCTCCTGTGAAGTGTGCCGTGATGCCTTTGGTTAAGAAGGATGGTCTGCCCGAGAAGGCTCGCGAGATCATCGACCAGCTGAAGTTCCACTTC
>SUYI01000024.1 GCA_015060485.1 Prevotella sp.
CTCACAACCCCGAGTTCACCTGCATGGAGCTCTACGTTAGCTACAAGGACCTGCTTTGGGGTATGACCTTCACCGAGAATATGCTGGAGCAGATCTGTACGGCTGTCAACGGCAAGCCCGAGGTGGAGATCGATGGTAACATCATCTCGTTCAAGGCGCCTTTCCGTCGTCTGCCTATCCTCGATGCCATCAAGGAGAAGACCGGCTTCGACTGCGATGGCAAGACGGAGGATGAGATTCGTCAGTTCTGCCTCTCAAAAGGCATGGATGTCGACGAGACGATGGGTAAGGGCAAGCTCATCGACGAGCTGTTTGGCGAGTTCTGCGAGGGCACCTTCATCCAGCCTACCTTCATTACTGACTATCCCGTCGAGATGTCACCGCTCACCAAGATGCATAGAAGTAAACCCGGACTCACCGAGCGTTTCGAGCTGATGGTGAATGGTAAGGAGCTGGCTAACGCCTACTCTGAGCTGAACGACCCCATCGACCAGGAGGAGCGTTTCATCGAGCAGATGCGACTTGCCGACAAGGGTGACGACGAGGCGATGATCATCGACCAGGACTTCCTCCGTGCGCTGCAGTATGGCATGCCTCCAACGTTTGGTATCGGCATTGGTATCGACCGTCTGGTGATGCTGCTCACAGGTAAGTTCACCATTGGCGAGGTCATGCTGTTCCCGCAGATGAAGCCTGAGAAGAAGATTCCTCAGTCGACACCTGCCGAATGGGCAGAGATTGGCGTCAGCGAAGAGTGGGTTCCCGTGCTCCGCAAGGCTGGCTTCAACCTTGTCGCGAACATCGCCAGCGAGAAACCCCAGGGTCTCCAGCAGAAGATTGGCGACATCGTGAAGAAATATAAGCTCGATATGCAGAAGCCATCAGTCGACGAGGTTGCAGCATGGATTGAAAAGGCGCAAGCCTAGTAATCATAAAGTTTAAAGTTCAAAGTGTTCGACTGCGGTAGAATAGCAATTGTTGGTGGCGGCTCGTGGGCCACGGCTATAGCCAAGATAGTGATGGGACACACCCACCACATCGGATGGTACATACGCCGTGATGACCGCATCGAGGACTTTATACGGTTGGGCCACAATCCCGCCTACCTGCAGAGCGTCCGTTTCAACATCGACGAGATTTTCTTCTCCAGCGATCTCAATAAGATTGCCCAGCAGTACGACACATTGGTTTTCGTCACCCCCTCACCCTACCTCAAGAGTCATCTGAAGAAACTCAAGACGCGGCTGCGCGACAAGTATATTGTCACAGCCATTAAGGGTATCGTGCCCGACGAGAACCTCGTCTGTTCAGAGTATTTCCATCAGGTCTACGATGTGCCATACGAGAATCTGGCTTGCATCGGCGGTCCCTCCCATGCCGAGGAGGTGGCGCTCGAGCGTCTCTCCTACCTCACGATAGGGTGTGCCGACCGTGACAAAGCTCAGGCTTTTGCCGACTTACTATCCAGCGACTACATCAAGACCAAGACGTCCACCGACGTCATTGGCATCGAGTATTCTTCCGTTTTGAAAAATGTGTACGCCATAGCCGCAGGTATCTGCAACGGTCTGAAGTTCGGCGACAATTTCCAGGCTGTTCTCATGGCCAATGCCGTACAGGAAATGGCTCGTTTCCTAAAGGTTATCAATCCTATAGAGCGCAATATTGCGGACTCGGTATATATGGGCGATTTGCTTGTCACGGGCTACTCGAATTTCTCGCGTAACCGCACCTTTGGAACCATGATTGGCAAAGGTTATAGTGTCAAATCCGCCCAAATTGAGATGGAGATGATTGCTGAGGGATATTTCGGCACCAAGTGCATGAAGGAAATCAATCGACATTGTCACGTCAACATGCCGATTCTCGATGCTGTCTACAACATCCTCTACGAGCGCATCAGCCCCCAAATCGAGATCAAACTGTTGACAGACTCGTTCCGCTAAATATGACTGACATTCATTTAATTTCAAACAAACTATACGTATTATGAACAACATCAAACTTGACATCACAAAGGCGGCCTGCTTCTTGGAGGCTGGCGCAGTAAAGGCTTTCGAGCCAAAGGTGAAGGCCGCTCAGGAGGCTTTAGAGAACGGGACATGTCCTGGTAACGATTTCTTAGGTTGGCTGCATCTGCCCAGCAGCATTACCCCCGCATTCCTCGACGAGGTGCAGAATTGTGCCAATACGCTGAGGGCAAACTGCGAAGTGGTAGTGGTTGCCGGTATCGGCGGAAGCTATCTGGGAGCCCGTGCCGTCATTGAAGCTCTTGGTAACTCATTCGGTTGGCTGATTCAGGACCAGAAGAATCCTGTCATCCTGTTTGCCGGCAACAACATCGGCGAGGACTATCTGTTTGAGATGACTGAATATCTCAAGGACAAGAAGTTCGGCGTTATCAATATTTCCAAGAGTGGTACTACTACCGAGACGGCTCTGACCTTCCGCCTGCTTAAGAAGCAGTGCGAGGCACAGCGTGGCAAGGAGGAAGCCAAGAAGGTGATTGTGGCTGTGACTGACGCCAAACGCGGTGCAGCACGTACATGTGCTGACAAAGAGGGCTACAAGAGCTTTATCATCCCCGACAATGTAGGTGGTCGTTTCTCAGTACTGACTCCTGTAGGTCTGCTGCCCATCGCCTGTGCCGGTTTCGACATCAAAGCGCTGGTTCAGGGTGCTGCCGACATGGAGAAGGCCTGTGGCAAGGATGTTCCCTTCGAGGAGAATCTGGCAGCACAATATGCTGCTGTGCGCAACGGTTTGTATCAGAGCGGCAAGAAAATTGAGATCATGGTCAACTACCAGCCCAAGCTGCACTTCGTCAGCGAATGGTGGAAGCAGCTGTACGGTGAGTCGGAGGGTAAGGACAAGAAGGGTATTTTCCCCGCCTCTGTAGACTTCACCACCGACCTGCACTCGATGGGTCAGTGGATTCAGGACGGCGAGCGCACCATCTTCGAGACGGTGATCTCTATTGAAGAACCCGAGAAGAAATTGCTGTTCCCTGGCGATGAAGAGAACCTCGACGGTCTGAACTTCTTGGCAGGCAAGCGCGTGGACGAGGTGAATAAGATGGCAGAACTGGGAACCCGTCTGGCTCACGTCGACGGTGGTGTGCCCAACATCCGCATCAGCGTACCCAAACTGAACGAATATTACATCGGTCAGCTGATCTACTTCTTCGAGATTGGCTGTGGTATCAGCGGCAACGTGCTGGGTGTGAATCCCTTTAACCAACCTGGCGTGGAGGCCTACAAGAAGAACATGTTCGCCCTGCTCGACAAGCCTGGCTACGAAGAGGACTCAAGAGCCATCAAGGCACGCCTTGCAAATGAGAAATGAGAAATGAGAAGTGAGATTGCAACGCCACACTTTGTACCTTTAGGTCAAAGAAATGTAAATAAAGAAATGAAGGAATGAGGGAATGCATTTCTCACTATAAAAAAAGACACGGCTTCGGGCAGTTCAGCCCGAAAGCCGTGCTTTTCGATATGGACGGTGTCATCTACGATTCGATGCCGAACCACTCCGTGAGCTGGCACGACGCCATGAAGGACTTCGGACTCGACATGCCCTACGAGGGGGCCTATCAGTATGAGGGCATGCGCGGCGTGGAGACCATCCGCACGCTGGCCCGTGCACAGTGGCACAGGGAACTGACCGACGACGAGGCACAGGAGATGTATGCCCACAAGGCCAAACTGTTCGCAGAACAATGCCTGTTGACGCCTGCCGGCATTATGCCCGGCATCAAGAGCCTGATGGAACAGATTAAGGCCGACGGGCTGAAAATTTGCGTGGTGACTGGCAGTGCACAGCATGCCTTACTGGACAAATTACTGATAGATTTCAAGGGATTACTCAAGGAAGAACTTATCGTGACGGCTTTCGACGTGACACATGGCAAACCCAACCCCGAGCCTTACTTAAAAGGAATGATGAAATGCGGCGTGAATCCATGGGAAACTATCGTGGTCGAAAACGCGCCATTGGGTGTACAGGCCGCTGTGGCAGCACGTTGCATGACCATTGCCGTCAACACAGGACCACTGCCTGACAATATGTTGGCTGACAAGGGAGCCAACCTGATATTCCCCTCGATGACAGCACTTAGCGACGCCTGGGGAATGCTCTATGACACTTGGAATCAGACTCCGTCCTCGTCGTCAGTGGCAGGCTGAGTGCCATTGTCGTCGGAATTGGTATCGAGCTGGTCGTCGACCTTCATGTTGACTTCGCCCATACGCGACAAGCGAACAACCAGAGGGATATACTCGTCAGTCTGTGGCCGCCCCACACTGGCACCAAACTCCAGCCAATCCCCATTGGCCTTATCAAAGACAAAACCCTCAAGGATGCCTGTACGACGGAAATCGTCACCAACCAGTCGTGCAAAGTCGGTCTTGACAAATTTACGCGTGAAGAACACAGAACCATCCTGACGCGAGACCGTCAAAGTAAAGATATTGTCAACATACTTCTGACCTGTATCGTCCTTCACCAAAGAAAGCGTATCAGCTGGTTGGCGGTGAATAGTCACCTGATAGGTCTTTCCGATCCAGTTAACGTCGCGCTGATCTGTATTTTCAGGCATACGGATAGGACCTTGGGGAGCCGCTGTCACCACACGCTGGGTGATAATGTCCTCACGCTTCTTCTTATTGCCGCAAGCACCCAATACCAGGGCGGCGACCACAACCGAAAGGGCTATTGTAACTCGTTTCATCTTACTAATTATGATTTGACGCAGCAAAGGTACGAATAAGCGAGGAAAAAGCCAAATAAATTTGGATTTTTTCGAGTGAAAGATTGCATCGCCACACTCTTGACCTTTAGGTAAGAGAACCTTCGACCACAGGTCAAAGGTACGAAAAAAAAAGAATATCCCACCATCGCTAGCGGGATATTTTTGTTATCCAATCTATACCTTCCATTATTAAGTTAGAATAATACCTATACTTTTTAAAAGACGCTCTCGTCTTTTGTTACCAAATTCTAATTCTAGAAAGGAGGAAAATGTTTTTGTGCTGCAAAGGTATAAAAAAAATAGTTGCCGACAAAAATAAAATCAATATATTTTCCGTGTTTTGAGTTTTTTTAATTACTTTTGCAGAATAAAAACGAAAATAATGAGATTACACTTACAAATTATTGTATTGGTTACACTCCTATTGACTTCCTGTTCGTCTGAGGGCGATACCCCGCAAGAGCAACAACCGGCAGCAATAGACACCATACCCATGCTGGTGATACAGATTCAGAAATGTGCCCGTCTATACACGACAGAGTACCACATCCACAAAATCGTGACGCACGACGACGTACTCAAACTGAAGGGTAACCTGCTTAAACAGAACATTGACATCACCTTACCGTTAGGTGAGCGGAAGGTAGCCATCCCCATGGACGCCACCCTGAAGGCATACATCGACTTTGCCAATTTCACGGAACATCATATCGAGCGTAACGGTGATAAGATTACCATCCTGCTACCAGACCCACAGGTGGTACTTACCAGTTCGAAAATCAACCAGAATGAAATCAGGGAATATGTCGGACTGACCCGTTCGCACTTTACTGACAAGGAACTCTCGGCCTACGAACAACAGGGGCGCCAGGCCATTCTGAACAGCGTACCACGACTGGGCATCAAGCAACAGGCTCAGGAGAATGCTGCCCGCGTGTTGGTTCCTATGCTGACGGAGATGGGTTACAAAGAAGAGAATGTGACCATTGCCTTCCGTAAGAACCTGGACATCATGTCACTCATCAACTCTAATCTGGAACGGAAATGAATTGGAAATATAAAATAGCAGGCTGTGTTGTGGCTTTCATTGCTGCATGGTTGCTCGTCTGGTGGCTGAAAGGCTGTATCAGTGAGGCGGAGATTGGTGTCGAAGTCGACCAAAGTATCAACGTAACTCCCGAGCAGATTACCAGCATCAAGGCCATCGGCGAATGGGAGTTCTTGTCTATAGCCAACGAAGAACTGGTAGACACCATCCGCAAGGGATTCCTTTCGGACGATCATCTGGTGCGCATTTACTACGGCACAGTCCGATTAGGCATCAACATGCACCAAGTGGAGCCGGGATGGATTGTCGCAACGGGTGACTCCATCACTGTCACCCTACCACAACCAGGCCTGCTGGACAAAGACTTTATTGACGAGGCACGGACGAAGAGTTTCTACGAGAGTGGCAAATGGTCGCACCAAGACCGTGACAAACTCTATCAGAAAGCCTATCGGCAGATGCTGAGACACAGCTTGACAAAAGATAACCTCCGTAATGCACGGGAAAACGGCGAGGCTCAATTCCGCAGAATGATGAAAACGATGGGGTTCGAGCATGTTAGCATCCGCTGGAAGGAGTAATCCGCAATCACAGCCTGACCCATTCATCGACAGTCAGCACACCGTCAGTCACATGAAAACGGATGTCGAACCCCATAAACGGCATCACGTAAGGACGCGTATCGTCATGATAGTGGGGACGCGGGTCAAGAGCCAGCAGTTCGCGCAGCACAGCGAGGTCGGTCTCAGAGAAATCATGCTGCATGGAAGCTGGCAGCAAGACTTCAAGACGCTGCCAGGCGTGTTGGTCGGTAAATCCCCCTCGTGCCTCAGCATGGCTGTCCACATAAGGCAAATAGGGCTTGACATCGTAAATCGGTGTACCATCCATCAGATCGGCACCCAGTACCTCGATGGCCGATTCGTCAATCAGCACACGACGGATACGGACAGAGGACAGTCCCAGATTGTTAGGTCGGAAGGGTGAACGCGTAGCCCACACCCCTACTCGCTCATTGCCACCCAATAAGGGAGGACGCACCGTTGGGTGCTTGTCTGCGTTGACATGCTCCGAGAACCCCCAGATAAGCCACAGATAGTCGTAGTCCTCCAATCCACGCAGGGCCTCAGACTGGGTATAAGGGGCTACAAAATCAATGCGTCCTGGCAATTCACTGACAATACCGCTCTGACGCGGAACGCCGAATTTGGAAGTCAGCGGTGAGCGGAAAAAAGCTATGGGTTCGATAATCATGGTGCAAAAGTACAAAAAAAATTGGAAGTTTAAAGATTTTTTCGTACTTTTGCAGCATGGAACAGAAGAAAATAACATTTGACAGTTTCGTACGAGGTTTTCTGGCCTTTGTAACCATAGTTGCCATCATCATGCTACTGAACAGGCTCAGTGGAGTGCTTCTGCCGTTCTTTCTGGCTTGGCTGATAGCATACATCCTATTCCCGCTGGTGAAATTCTTCCAGTATCGCTGTCACTTGAAATTCCGCATAGCAGGCATCCTGTGTACGTTCCTGGTCGTTGGGCTTGTTCTGACGGGGCTCTTCATGCTGATGATTCCCCCCATCATTGAAGAAGGGACGCGCGTGAAAGAACTGGCCGAGGTATTTATTGCGAACAACGTCAACCTGAGCAACATCCCCGACATGCTGGAAGATTTCATCCACGAGCACTTCACCATGGACGATGTGAAGGCATTTGTCACTCAGGAGGGATTCATTGATACCATCAAACAGGGACTGCCTAAGATATGGGACATGATTACCCAGTCGCTGGGTATCGTGTCGAGCATGATATCGATGACGATGGTGGCTATCTACACGTTATTTATCCTACTTGACTACGAGGCGATGGCCGAGGGTTGGGTGCCATTCCTGCCGGAGCGTTACCGCCCCTTTGCACAGAAACTGGTAAAGGACGTGGAACAGGGCATGAACCTCTATTTCCGCGGACAAGGACTGGTAGCGTTCAGTGTTGGTGTATTGTTCAGCATCGGATTCCTCATCATCGACTTCCCCATGGCCATCGGTCTGGGCATGTTCATCGGACTGCTCAACATGGTACCATACCTGCAATTAGTAGGATTCATACCAACCATCTTGCTGGCAGTGGTCAAGGCCGCCGACACAGGACAGAGTTTCTGGATCATCATGCTGGCGGCAATCATCGTCTTTGCGGTGGTACAGATTATTCAGGACACCATCCTGACACCTAGGATTATGGGACACGTCATGGGACTCAACCCAGCCATCATCCTTTTGTCGCTCTCCATCTGGGGCTCTCTGCTGGGCATTTTAGGCATGGTCATCGCACTGCCCATGACCACACTGCTCATCACTTATTACCAGCGATACGTCATCAATAAAAACAAAATCGACAAACCAAAAGAATGAACAATATGAAGAAAACCTTATCAACCCTTTGTCTGGCATTCCTCTTTTTGGGAATGGCTCATGCCCAGCAGCGTCAGACAGATATCTTTAAGACCAAATCGGGCAAGGAAATCAAGTTCACCTGCATCAAGCATGCCACTTTCCAGATAGAATACGACGGACGCTATTTCTATGTGGATCCCGTGACCACGTTGAAGCCCCAGACTGACTATACCGTCATGCCACGTGCCAACTACATTTTCATCACCCATGAGCATGCAGACCACTTCGACCGCATGGCACTGACACAACTGGTAACCACCAATACCATTGTGTTTACCAACTATAATGTGAGTCAGCAGTACCGCAATGCCCGCGTGCTGCAAAACGGCGACAGCATAGTCATCGCAGATGACGTGACCTTGAAGGCCGTACCAGCCTACAACTACACGGCAGGACGTACGCAGTATCACCCTAAAGGCAGGGATAATGGCTATATCCTGACCATCGACGGATTTCGCATCTATGTAGCAGGCGATACGGAGGACATCCCTGAGATGGCCGACATCCACGATATCGACATTGCTTTTCTGCCCTGTAATCAGCCTTACACTATGACGGTAGAGCAGTTGGCAAAAGCGGCAAAGACCATCAAGCCCAAGGTGCTGTTCCCCTACCACTACAACGACACCCCGGTCAACAAGGCAAAACTGCTGTTAGGAGGTACGGGTATCGACGTCAGAATCCGTAACTATCAATAAAAGGTAAAAAAGTAAAAAAATATTTTGTTATTTACATTCTAATTCGTACCTTTGCGAAATATTATCAAACTATAAAAATTATGAAAGAATTCCTGAAATACGTTTTGGCAACCGTTACGGGTATCATCCTCGTAACGATTATCATGGGAATCCTGTCAGTGATCTCACTGGTAGGTCTTGCTGCGTCGAGCGCCAGCACAACCAATGTGGAAGAGAACTCCGTTTTCACCTTAATGCTGTCCGGACAGTTGGACGAGCGCACGGAAGATAATCCGATAGCACAGCTGACGGGACAGGTCAGCGAGAACTTGGGTTTGGACAACATACTCAGCGCCATCCGCAAGGCCAAGGAAGACGAAAATATCAAAGGTATCTATATCGAGGCAGGTATATTCTCGTCTGACAGCCCAGCCTCATCACATGCCATCCGCCAAGCCCTGCTCGACTTCAAGAAAAGCGGCAAATGGATTGTGGCCTATGCAGACTCTTACGAGCAGTCCACCTATTACATATGTAGTGTAGCCGACAAGGTTTTCCTGAATCCTCAGGGTATGATCGACTGGCACGGACTGGCCTCCAATCCGTATTTCCTGAAGGACCTGCTGGCCAAGTTCGGTGTGAAGTACCAGCTCTGCAAAGTGGGCAAGTATAAGAGTGCTCCTGAGATGATGACTGCCGACAAGATGAGCGAGCCCAACCGCGAGCAGGTGACAGCCTACATCAACGGCATATGGCAAGTCATGCTGAAGGAGGTTTCTGACAGCCGTAAGATTCCCGTCGACTCATTGAACGCCTATGCCGACCGTTTCATCACGCTCAGCGAGCCTACAGACTACGTGAAGATGAAGATTGTCGACAAGCTATTGTATACCAACGAGATCAAGGCTGAGATCAACAAGATGCTGAAGGCCGACGAAAAGGACGATATTAAACAATTGACACTGGCTGACATGGAAGGTGTCAAGGGACAGAAAAATGAGGGTGATCAGGTGGCCGTTTACTATGCCTATGGCGACATCGTCGACTCAGAAACGGGTGGTCTGACCCAGGACGGACACAGCATCGTGGCCAACACCGTCTGCAAAGACCTCGAACGTCTGGCCAAGGACGACGATGTCAAAGCTGTCGTGCTACGCGTCAACTCCCCAGGCGGTTCTGCCTATGCCTCCGAACAAATCTGGAAATCAGTCGTAGACCTCAAGGCCAAGAAGCCTGTCGTGGTGTCTATGGGCGGCTATGCAGCTTCTGGTGGCTATTACATCAGCTGTGCGGCAAACTACATCTATTCTGAACCTACCACCATCACCGGTTCTATCGGCATCTTCGGCATGTTCCCCGACTTCAGTGGTCTGCTGACTGACAAACTGGGTGTTAAATTCGACGAGGTAAAAACCAACAAGTTTGCCGCCTTCGGCACGGTAGCCCGTCCGTTCAATGCCGAAGAGCTATCGTTGCTCGAATCGTATATCGGTCGCGGCTATGAGTTGTTCCGCAAGCGTGTAGCCGACGGACGCCATCAGACTGTAGAACAGATCGAGGAGATTGCCCAGGGACGCGTATGGTTGGGTAACGACGCCTTGAAAATCAAGCTGGTCGACGAGATTGGCAGTCTCGACAAAGCCATCGAAAAAGCTGCAAAACTCGCTAAGCTTGATGAGTATCATGCTACCAACTATCCTGAGGAGCCCAGCTGGTGGGAGAGTCTGATGAGCAGTATGGATTCCAAGGGCAGCTATCTGGACGGTCAGCTCAGAGAGACGCTGGGCGAATACTACGAGCCGTTTCTGTTTGTCAAGAACATCAATCGCCACAGTGCCATTCAGGCCCGTCTGCCGTACTATGTGAACATTAAGTAATTATAAACTTTTAATCGTTTCTATAGTACGCTTTGTACCTTTAGGTCAAAGAAAGTTCAAGCATCAAATCTCAAAGTTCAAAGTCGTGGAGGGCGATTTCATCAAAATCAACAAGTGGCTACTGCCTCTGAGCTGGTGCTACGGAGTGGGCGTTAAGCTGCGCAACCTGTTATTCGAGACAGGGGTATTAAAGTCGCGTTCTTTCCAGATTCCAGTCATCTCCGTTGGCAACATCACTGTTGGCGGAACAGGCAAGACGCCCCATGTGGAGTTTCTGGTCAACATGCTGAAGGACTCCTTCAATGTGGCAGTGCTGAGCCGTGGATATAAACGCGAAAGCAAGGAGTTCATCATTGCCGACACCGACACGCCCATGCGTATGATTGGCGACGAACCCTACCAGATGAAGCATAAATTCGCCGGCGTAACCATTGCCGTTGACAAGGATCGCTGTCATGGGATAGAAAAACTCGTCGAAAACAACAGCAAACTTGATGTCGTTCTGCTCGACGATGCCTTCCAGCACCGTTACGTCAAGCCCGGCATCAACATCCTACTGGTAGACTATCACCGGCTGATTATCTACGACACCCTGTTGCCTGCCGGACGACTGCGCGAGCCGTTCCAAGGCAAAGACCGTGCCGACATCGTCATTGTCACCAAATGTCCGCAAGATCTGAAACCCATGGAGTATCGTGTCATCACCAAGGCCATGAGTCTCTATCCCTATCAGCGGCTTTTCTTCTCCACCCTCGAGTACGACGACCTTCGTGCGGTATTCCCTGATAATCAGCATGCCAAGACGAGGCAGCTGGCTGACCTGAAAGACCATCATACCCTGCTGCTGACAGGTATCGGGTCGCCCCAGCAACTGGAACACGACCTCTCACCCGTCATCACCCATCTCGCCCCACTGGCCTTCTCTGACCATCATCAGTTCCGCAAGAAGGATATCCAGCTCATCAACGAGACCTTCAACGCCCTGCCCTCGCCCCGATGCATTATTACCACCGAAAAGGACGTAACCCGTCTGAAGGATGCCGAGGGACTGAGCGAAGAAGTTAAGAAGAATCTTTATGTATTGCCTGTCCGCGTTAAGTTTATGCTGGATCAGGAAGAAGTGTTTAACCAACAAATAACAGGCTATGTACGAAAAAATTCAAGAAACAGCATCCTGGCTAAAGGCAAGGATGACAACAAGTCCAAAGACAGCCATAGTACTGGGAACCGGCCTCGGACAATTAGCTTCAGAAATAACTGACAAGTTCGAGATTCCCTACAGCGAAATTCCTAACTTCCCCGTGTCCACCGTCGAGGGCCACTCCGGCAAACTCATCTTCGGTAAGCTGGGCGGTGTCGACATCATGGCCATGCAAGGCCGCTTCCACTATTATGAAGGTTACGACATGAAGCAGGTGACCTTCCCCACCCGAGTGATGTATGAGCTGGGCATCAAGACACTCTTCGTATCGAATGCCGCCGGTGGCATGAATCCCGCCTTCAAGATTGGCGACGTGATGATCATCACCGACCACATCAATTTCTTCCCCGAGCATCCGCTGCGTGGCAAGAACTTCCCTACGGGTCCACGTTTCCCTGACATGCACGAGACCTACGACATCAGCCTCATCAAGCTGGCCACACAGATTGCCAAGGAGAAGAACATCCGTCTCACCTATGGTGTCTATGTGGGCACACAGGGTCCCACATTCGAGACTCCCGCTGAGTACCGCATGTACCGCATGCTGGGTGGCGACGCTGTCGGCATGTCCACCGTTCCTGAGGTCATCGTTGCCCACCATTGTGGCATCCGTACCTTCGGCGTCAGCGTCATCACCGATCTGGGCGGCTTCGACACCCCCGTCGAGGTGAGCCATGAGGAGGTCCAGGAGGCAGCCAACAAGGCTCAGCCCATCATGACCGAGATCATGCGCGAAATGATTAAGCGCACCGCGTAACATGGTGTATTGCGGTTTTGCCGCAACAAAAAATGGTTTGTTTATGGAAATAGCATCATTAGGAGAATTCGGCTTGATAGACCGCCTCACGCAGGACATCAAGCCTCAGAACGAATCTACCAAGTACGGCGTAGGCGACGACTGCGCCGTACTTCACTATCCCGACTCAGAGGTACTCGTCACTACCGACATGCTCATGGAGGGTGTCCACTTCGACCTGACCTATATCGACCTGCAGCATCTAGGCTGGAAGTCCGCCATGGTCAACATCAGCGATATCTTTGCCATGAACGGAACCCCGCGTCAGATGACCGTCTCACTGGCGCTTAGCAAGCGCTTCACTGTCGAGGACATGGAACAGTTCTTCAGCGGATTACGCATGGCTTGCGACAAATGGGGCGTCGACATTGTAGGTGGCGACACTACCAGCAGCTACACCGGACTGGCCATCTCCATTACCTGCATTGGCGAAGCCCGCAAGGAAGACATCATCTATCGCAACGGAGCTCGTGAAACCGACCTCATTTGTGTTTCGGGCGACCTCGGTGCCGCCTATATGGGCCTGCAGCTCCTCGAGCGCGAGAAAGCCGTCTATTTCGGACAATTGGACGACCTGAACAAGAAGATTGCCGAAGCAAAAGCCAATGGCACTTACGAATCACAAAGTTCAAAGTTCAAAGTTCAAAGTTCAAAATTACAAGACTTCCAACCCGACTTCAGCGGCAAGGAATACCTCCTGCAGCGCCAACTCAAAACCGAGGCCCGCGGTGACATCATCCAGCGACTACGTAAAGCAGGCATTCGCCCTACAGCCATGATGGATATCAGCGACGGACTCTCCAGCGAGCTCATCCACATCTGCAAGCAGAGCCACGTTGGCTGTCGCATCTTCGAAAAGCAGATTCCCATCGACTACCAGACGGCAGTCATGGCCGAGGAGCTGAACATGAATGTCACCACCTGTGCCCTCAATGGCGGCGAGGACTACGAACTGCTCTTTACCGTTCCCATTGGCGACCACGAGAAGATACAGCAGTTGGACGACATCCGCCTCATCGGACATATCACCCAGGAGAATCTCGGACATGTCCTCGTCACTCGCGACGACCAGGAATTCCAACTCAAAGCCCAGGGCTGGAACCCATTAAACGGCTAAAGAATCGACAAAATCGGCCATTTTTCTAAAAAAATCACAGAAAAGTTTGGCCGATTCGATTTTTCTTTGTACCTTTGCACCCGCAAAAGAACAAAAGCGGTCTTTTACACATTGTTGGTGCCTTAGCTCAGTTGGTAGAGCATCGGACTGAAAATCCGTGTGTCCCCGGTTCGATTCCTGGAGGTACCACTTTCCTCCTTTCATTATGAACCCCTGTCTCAGAGATTTCTCTAGCAGGGGTTTTTCTTTATTGGTTTTACTGTCAAGGCTCTGGGTGCGTCCCGTCATCTTATTGTATTTGCCTCATCCACGCAACAATGTCGCCAAGCACCTCCGGCGAGATGGTTTCTTCTATCTGGCCATACTCGTTGGGAAGTCCTGTGGCACAGTGCTGGAAGAGGTGGTTGAGCCCAGGATATTCCTTAATCAGATTCTTCTTTGATGGTGGCAACAGTAGCTTGAGGGCAGGCAGACACAACGTGGATATCACCTGACAATCGTGATCGCCATTCAGAGCAAAAACAGGACAACGCGTCTTGCGGATATTGTCAGAAGGGTCGTAATCGTTAAACCAGTTTAACCAAGGCATCTTCATGTTAGCTGCTGTCTGACGATATTTCTCAACTGTCATATTCGCAGGCATGCCTGAAAGGCTCAATATACGATTGCTTTGTGCTGCCAGCAAAGTGTCGCCCTTAACAGTTGGTCCTGCCAGCGAGACGATAAAATCGACTTTCTTCTGGGCGCCAAGCATGAAAGCGATAGTTCCTCCCTCGCTATGCCCTAGAATACCAACCTTGCTGAACGCTTTCTTGCTATGCAGAAATTCAATACCAGCAGCTGCATCACGGGCAAAGTCTTCTGAAGTAGCACTCTTTACGTCGCCTCCAACAGATTTGCCAGTAGCACGATCGTCGTAGCGTAGTGTGGCTATACCATTGCGTGCCAGATAGTCGGCAATAACCAGGAATGGCTTGTGGTTCATCAGCTCCTCATCCCGATTTTGCTGGCCGCTACCTGAGACAAACAGCAGAACCATAGGCTTCTTCTTCGCATTCTTGTCGTAACCCACAGGCCAAGTCAGTGTACCTGCCAGCGTGGCACTATCTTTCTCGTTTTTAAATGTAACTTCCTCTGTTTCGTATGGGAAAGGTGGTTTGGGCTCCTGAGGGCGTTTTACCTCAGGTACACCTTTTGTCAATACGAGAGGAATCTTCACACCCATCTGCGAGAAAGTACCATCGAGTTTTCCGTCTTTTAACTTGGCGCGGTAGGTGGCGCCAATGGATTCCACCTTGACGGCGACAGAGTCGTCGGACAGGTACTCTTTATAGGCAGAAATACCTTTAGCACCCTGATCAGGGCTGTCTAATGAAGCCTTTACATAGCCATCAGCCTGCTCCAGATGGAGCACTAAAGTCAGCGACATGGCTCCCACTTTGAGTTTGCCTGACCACGAACCCTCCAATGCTGTTGTAGGTTGAACTTGCCCTTGGCATGTTAATGCAAAGAGAGCTGTCAGCAGCGTGATAATAGACTTCTTCATAATTTGGCTCTGTATATTTACCTCTTTTATATTTAGTTCGCTCATGATTCTTCTTCTGTTTTTGACGTGTGTTTCTTGGGTAGGCGTTTGGCCTTGCGGAGGGCCTCAGTGATAATCCACTGCAACTGGCCGTTGGTGCTGCGGAACTCGTCCGCAGCCCAAGCCTCTATTGCGTCCATCGTATCAGCATCAACGCGTAGGATGAAACTCTTCGTCTTCTTGTCCGCCATCTAATTGTTCAACGTTCAATGTTCAATGCCCAATGCTCAATGTTCAATGATTCAGCGTTCCGGTATTGACTACGGGCTGAGCACTCTCGTCGCCACAGAGCACCACAAGCAGATTCGATACCATAGCAGCCTTCTTGTCGTCGTCGAGCTCTACGATCTCCTCGCTCGAGAGTTTGTCGAGCGCCATCTTTACCATCGAGACGGCACCTTCTACTATCTTCTCGCGGGCGGTAATAATGGCCGAAGCCTGCTGGCGACGAAGCATCACGGCGGCAATCTCAGGAGCATAGGCCAGATAGTTGATACGGGCCTCTACGACCTCGATACCAGCCAGAGCCAGACGTTCGTCGAGTTTCTGTTCCAGCTGCTCGTTAATCTCGTCGGCACTCGAGCGCAGCGTGGGTTCACCAGCCTTCGTGTCCTCATCGTCGTAGGCATACTGGCCAGCCACCTGACGCAGGGCAGCGTCGCTCTGAACGCGCACAAAGTTCTCCAGCGCATTCATCAGTCCCTTAGTGTCGCTGCCTACGCTATTGGGGTTGGCAGCCATCGTCTGAGAGTCAACCTCGAACAAGGCCTTATAAGTATCCTTCAGCTTCCAAACCAACACCAGGCCGATCATCACGGGGTTACCCGTCTTGTCGTTCACCTTAATAGGTTCAGCATCGAGGTTACGCGCACGCAGGGATACCTTTTTTGTAGCATAGAAGGGATTGATCCAGTAGAAACCCGTTTGGGCGAAGGTGCCGGCATACTTACCAAACCAAGTGGTGACGCGAGCCTCGTTGGGCTCCAACTGCAACATGCCGCACCACATGATGATATTAATAACTAGCAACAGAATGCTACCACCCAGCAACCAGCCACCTTGCGCACCATCGCTGGCATCAAGCATGATGATACTGTAGATAATTCCAACGATTGACAAAATAAGCATTGTAAAGTCGACAAACAGCATCAGAAAGCCGTTGAGAACTAAACCTTTAAAATTGAACTCTTGATTCTCCATTGTTCTTCAGTTTTAATTATTTGAGTTTATAATGATATCAAATTGATATCGCAAAGATATACACTAATTTGGGAATGACAATGGATTTCTTGAATTATTTAACGTTATTTCACGAATTGTGTACTTTTGTTGATGTAGGGGCGACAAAAGTACTTTTTTCGCCCTATTTTGAAAAAAATTGGGTCTGGAGGTTAACTTTTACGCCCCTTTTCCTGTCTATAAGAATAGAATGAAGAAAGAAGAGATAGATATATTGTTCCGACAGCACTACGTTCCGATGTTACGGTTGGCAAAGCGGATGCTCTACGACGACGAGGAATCGCGCGACGTGGTAAGCGAGGTGTTTGCCACACTGATAAAGACGATGGTGAGTACCAATCGTCCGGACATTCTACCGAAGAGCATGGAGGGTTATCTGATGGCGAGTGTCAGGAACCGATGCTTGAATCTGCTCGAGCACAAGGATGTGAGGACAAAGTTCGAGCAGGCATATACGCTGGAGATGAAGCAGAACGTAGCAACAGGCGATGACACTTTTTCCTATACGTCTGTTGAACAATGGTATCACCAAATGATGGCATACGCCAAGCAGCATCTCGCAGGACAGACTTTAATGGTGTTCCGCATGAGGCATATCGACGGCATGAAATATCAGGAGATTGCAGACCAGTTGGGCATCAGCCGCGTGATGGTCTATAAACATCTGGCAAAGGCCATGAATACAATCAGGGAGTATAACAATCAAAATAAATATTTAGAGCCCCTTGATAAGGGGCGGCTATAATGCAGGGATTAATAATAATTACTATTATGGAAAAAGACCAGAAAATCCAGTTGCTATTGGACATGCAGGAGCATCCTGAACAGTTCTCTGAACAGGCATTGCAGACGATGCTTGACGACCCCGAGGTGCGTGAACTGATGGAAGCTACGGCACAGCTGAAACAGGCCATGATAAGTGAAGAATGCAACGCCACACTCTCGCAGAGAGATTTTGCTACCGCCGACATAGAATGGCAGCGTTTCGCACAGACTTATCTGACAGAGCAGAAACCAGAGCGCAGTTGGTTGAAGACAGCAGCCACCTTTATCGGCATACTGATGATTTCGGGTATTGCCTTCGCTGCTATCTACAGCCTCACCCCCAGCTCTCCCGACCTCTCACATGGCGAGGGGAGTGAATACATACAGACTTCCGATACGATCAAACATTCTACTCCCCTCGCCTCCGGGAGAGGGGCTGGGGGTGAGGCTCCTATTCGTTACGACGAAGCCACACTCGAACAAATACTTACCGACATGGCCGACTATTACGGGCTGTCGCTGAACTGGAAGAGCGAGGAAGCCAAGACGCTGCGGTTGTTCTACATCTGGAACAAGCAACTTTCAGCCTCGGAGAGCACGAAACAACTCAACAACTTCGAGCGTTTCCACTTAGAGTTAAACGACAGCATCATAACCGTAGAATGACCATGAGAAGATTAACTATCATTTGTGCGCTCTGCCTTGTGAATACATTGGCTTTGGCCCAGCGCATCACCCGACGCTATGATAACGTGTCGATGTCGAAGGCCTTGATGGAACTCAACGACCTGCAACATGAGTATACCGTCAACTTCATCTATGACGAACTGGAGGATTTTAAGGTCACGACAGATATCAGGCATGAGAAACTGACTGATGCCATTTTGCAGATTGTTGGCTTTTATCCTATCCGAGTTGTCAAAAGCGGTGAACACGAGATTTTCGTGGAGTGTACCCACAAGACCGATAAACATCTTACAGGCACCATCATCGACGAAGCGGGCCAGCCTGTTGCTTATGCCAATGTTTACCTGCTTCATCCATCAGACTCAACCGTCATAGGTGGAGGCGTGAGCAACGAGGCTGGCTACTTTGCCGTCCCATACGAACAGCCAACAATCCTCGCCCGTATTTCCTATGTCGGCTACAAGACCGTCTATCGGCTCTCG
This sequence comes from Prevotella sp., assembly GCA_015060485.1. Taxonomy (GTDB): domain Bacteria; phylum Bacteroidota; class Bacteroidia; order Bacteroidales; family Bacteroidaceae; genus Prevotella. Next base: position 18,672 of record SUYI01000024.1, read on the forward strand.
AATCAGCCCGCAGTGGGGACGATACGTTTGCAGCCCGACAACTATACGCTGAACAGTGTGGTCGTGCAGGGTGAGCGTCCGAAGGTGGTGCTACAGGGTAATTCGCTGATGATGAACGTGGAGGGCACCGTGATGGAACGTTTAGGTACGGCAGAGGATGTGCTGACCCGCGTGCCGATGATTGCCAAGCGGGGCGAGGGATTCGAAATCTTAGGCAAAGGGGCACCGCTCATCTATCTGAACAACCGAAAGCTGAGCGACTTGAACGAGCTGAGAAACGTCCAGTCGGACATGATTCGCAGTGTCGAGGTCATCCAGAACCCCGGTGCCCGCTTTGATGCTTCGGTGAATGCCGTCATCATCATCCGCACCAAACGGGCTGCTGGCGAGGGCCTCGGTGTGGAACTGTCATCGTGGTCTCGCTGTGGGCGTGGCTATGCCAACAACGAGCGTGTGAATCTGACCTACCGCACGGGTGGACTGGAACTATTTGCCAACCTCTTTGGGGCCTATAACAGAAGGAAAAGCAGCGGCGAGTTCGAGCAGACTATCTTTGCCGATACGCTGTGGGTGATTAACAACAAGCAGAAGAATAATGTTCGCAATCCATTTTTGGAAGGCCGATTCGGATTCAACTACCAAGCGGGCGATAACCACTCTTTCGGCGGGTTCTACCAGAATACCTACGATTACGTAAAGACACATAGGGAGAATAATGACGATTTGCTGGCTGACGGAGTGCCATACGACCACCTGCAAAACAGCAGTGTCCGGCGTGACAAGAACACTCCTGTACATCAGGTCAATCTCTACTACACGGGAAAGGTCGGTCAGCTCAGCATCGACTTCAACGCCGACTATACCGCCCGCAAGCAACGAAGCACCAATCAGCAGCAGGAACTCAGCGCTGAGTACGAAGACCGCGATGTGAACACCGAGAGCCAGACGCGTAGTAAAATGTTTGCTGAGAAACTATTCGTCACTCATCCGCTGTGGAAGGGGCAGATAGAAGTCGGCGAGGAATACACCAATACCCGTTGGCGCAGCAGTTTCGACAATCAGGAGGGTTACATCGCCAACAGCAACAACGAGCAGCACGAGAGCAACATCGCGCCGTTCGTGGAACTGCGCCAGCGTCTGGGACGCTTCCAGTTGTCGGCAGGTCTGCGCTATGAACATGTAGAATCAGAGTATTTCGTCAGCGGACAGCGTCGTGACGAACAATGCCGCACCTACGATGACTTTTTCCCGTCTCTTTCGGTTTCGGCGCAACTCCCCTCCTCTCGGGAGGGGCAGGGGGTAGGCCTTTCCTTCAGTTACGCCAAGCGGACAACACGTCCTTCATATTGGCAGTTGAGTAGCGATGTCACCTACGAGAATCGTCTGAATCAGCAGACGGGCAATCCCTATCTGAAACCCGTCAAGTACCACAACCTGAACATGATGGTGATGTGGAAGTGGCTCTATCTGATGACCAACTTCTCCCATTGTGTTGATCCAATCCTTTATACGGCTGGCAGTCTGAAAGAGGATTCAAAGGTGAATTTTGTGACCTACCTGAACTATGATCACGCCGACTGGCTCACCATCACGCTTGGCGCACAGAAGAACGTCAAATTAAGCGACAGGATAACATGGACGCCACAATACAACGTGTCGCTGATGAAACCTTGGTTCAAGTCACTGTTTAATGGTCAGGAGAAGCGTTTCAGCCATCCGATGCTGTCCCTGCAATTAGGCAACATAGTGTCGCTGCCCCACGACTGGCTATTACAGGCCGACTTCAACATGCACACTCATGGCAATACCGGCTCAAACATTTGGGTCGACAGCACCAATCCCATGCTCTCGCTCAGTGTCAGTAAAGACTTCTTCCAGCACCGTCTCAATGTCAAACTGACCGGCAACGACCTCTTCAACGGCGGCATCAACCACGTGTTGCTCTACAGCAACCGCATGATGTTCCACAAGACGGAGGACAACGACTCCCGTTGCATCCAACTCTCCCTGCGTTACCGCTTCAACGTCACCCCGTCAAAGTACAAGGGTACTGGCGCCGGAAATTCTGAGAAAAACCGACTATAACTCCCCTCGCTCTTTAGATAGAGGTTTGGGCAATACTTTATATTTTTGTGCTGTTCCTTCGACTAATTTTATGTTTCCGCACCGCGAACTTATGTTTCTGCACCGGAAACACATGTCTCTGCACCGAAAACACATATCTCTGCACCGGAAACATAAACTTTCACGTTTTAAAGATACAAATTAATATTGTAAAATACGATATTTTACATAAAAATATTGCTACCCTCAAGCACATATCTACATCAAAACTCTCAACCTAAGTTGAGACTTTCACCCTCGACATCCGATTTTCGGGCTTGCCGAGGGTTTATTTGTGCGACTTTTTGTAACTTCACAAACAAAAATAGAGTTTGAATAGAAAAAAACGCAATTCCGCTTTACATTTCCTTCGTCTGAACTGTATTATAAGTGTATGACACGAAAAGAAATCGAAAGTCTGTTCAAGACGCACTACATGCAGATGTATCATCTGGCACTCACGTTGCTCTTCGACGAGGCGGAGAGCAAGGACGTGGTGAGCGATGTGTTCGCCAGTCTGCTTAGCAGCAAGGTAGTGATGAGAGCAGACAACGCAAAAGCGTTTCTCTTGGCGAGTGTGCATCATCGCTGTCTGAACGTGTTGCAGCACAAACAGGTGCATGAACGTTTTGTACGCCTGCTTACCAAGGACACTGATGCACTTGTCGGCGACAATACAGTGGAAGAGCATATGCAGATGAAGGAACTGATGCGCTTCGTGCGAGACAACCTGTCACCATTGGAGCAGAAAGTATTCCGATTGCGTTACCTACGAGAGATGACCTGTCAGGAGGTGGCCAAAGCGCTGAACGTCAGCCGTCAGACCGTCCACACCCACCTGAAGCAGTCAGTGGAGAAAATCAGAAAGTATTTCAATTCAAACTCAAAAGCAATATGATGACCGAAGAAAAGCGTATAGAGTGGCTTCTGGAATTACAGGAACACCCAGAACAACTGACCGACGAGCAGTTGCAGCAGATACTCGCCAACGACGAGATGCGCCAGCTTATACAACAGCTTGGCTTTGCAAAGCGTGCCTTCAAGCACGACGAACTTAACAACGATACCCCAGACGTGGATAACGAATGGGAGAAGTTCGCAGCCAGCCATGCAGAGAGTCTGGATGCCCTCGACGAAGGAGGACAAAAGCCTCGTTTCGCTTTACACCTCGCTACCCACAAGATAGCGGCATCCTTTATCAGTGTGCTCTTGGTATCTGGTATTGCCTTTGCCGCCATTCAGATTGTGCGTAACATCAACACTCCCAAACTGCAAATAGCCACGACGGAGCAAACGGCTGACATCAAGCCAGCCGCTTCTCTGCCTGCTGATACAGTTAAGACCGACACAATCCCCACCGAGCCATACATCTTCAACAATGTGCCACTTGACTCCATGCTCACAGCCATTGCCTCGGCTCACGGGGTCGGGGTGAAGTTTGAGAATGACGCGGCGCGTCAGCTTCGTTTCCATTTTGTATGGAAGCGTGAAGACAGTCTCTCGCGTGTCGTAGAAAAAATGAACACCTTCGAAGCCGTGAATATCGGCATAGAAGACAAAACACTGGTGATAAGATGAAACGCACGCTATATACTCTGACGCTTCTGGCCTGCATCCTCTGCATGCCACTTAACACTTTCGCACAGCGTGTCAGCCATACATATAATAATGCGTCGCTCAGCGAAGCCCTGCTCCAGTTGAATAACGAGCAGACGGGATACGTCATCAACTTTCTATACAACGAACTGGAGGACTTCCGCATCACTGCCACCATCAAGAATAAGAATCTTCCCGATGCCATTCAGCAGATGATAGGTTTCTATCCCGTCCGCATGAACATAATGCCTGACTACCACGAAATCTACGTGGAGTGTACCCACAAGACCGATCGTCACCTGACAGGCACCATCATCGATGAACAGGGCCAGCCCGTGGCATACGCTAACGTAGCCATCCTCAATCCTGCTGACTCCACGCTACTTAGTGGTGGTGTCAGCAACGAGAATGGATACTTTGCTATTCCATACGAACAGCCCACAGTTCTCGCCCGCATCTCCTACGTCGGTTACAAGACCGTCTATCGGCTCTGCAGTCAATCCGTAGTGGGAACGATTCGGATGCAGCCAGAAACACAAACATTGAAAGGTGTAACGGTGAAAGGCCAACGACTGCTCTATACTTCAACTGACAGAGGATTGCAAGTTTCGGTTCAGGGCACTCCATTAGAGCAATTCGGTTCCGTCGCGGAAATGCTCACCCACCTGCCCCTGATGATGAGCAACGGCGAGGTTGCAGGTCACGGCAAGCCGGAAATCTATATCAATAATAAGAAGGTGCGCAATGAACAGGAACTCGACCGCCTCCGTGCTGATGAGATTCTGTCGGCAGAGATTATCACCAATCCTGGTGCTGAATATGGTGCGGAAGTCACCTCTGTCATCCGACTGAAAACCGTCCGCAAGACGGGCGAGGGCTGGAGCGGTAACTTCTCCGCTGCCTATCGCCAAGGCAAGGAATGCTATGCCAATGGCAACGCTGCACTGAACTACCGCCTGCGCAACGGCATGGACTTCTTTGCCCGTGGCTTTTTGACAAGCAACAACCAGGTGATTACCGCCACTGCCAACGACCAACTACAGGCTTCCAGCACGTGGGACTTCAAGAAAGAAAGCACCTTTCTCAATCGTTACAACTACTACTTTGCCGACCTCGGGTGGAACTGGGAAATCTCTGAGAAGCATTCCGTCGGCCTAACCTACACCGCTAACAACTATATCTCCGATGCGACGCACAGCATAGAAACCGACGAGGAGGTATGGCGTGACGCCAATTTCTGGGAAGCAGAGACCAACAAAACAGTGACTTCTCTAAAACCTCGGATGGAGCATACCGTGAATGCCTACTATGTCGGGGAAATCGGCAAGTGGAAACTAGACTTCAGTGCCGACTACTATGGTGGACATTCTGAGAGTGATATGGAAGGTGGCACCATTGGCGAGAAAGGCGTTAGCAGCAAAACACTGACCAAGAACAATCTGCTGGCAGAGAAAGTCGTCGTCACAGCACCAGTTCCTAAAGGAACCCTGACCTTTGGTGAGGAAGTGTCGGGAGTAGACCGCAAGAGCAACTTTACCCAAAGTGGTTTCTCTGCTGATAACAGCGTACACCAGCAGACTACGACGTGGTCGCTGTTCGTCAACTACGCCCTGCAAGTGAAGAAGTTCAAACTCAATGTAGGATTGCGCTGGCAGAACGAACACAATGACTACGAAACAAATGGCCGTAAAGACCCGGAGCAAAGTCCTGACTATCATGTGCTTATCCCACGCCTCTCTCTTAACTACCGAACGGAGAAATGGACGCACACCTTCAGTTATCAATGTTTCCGGCAAAATCCTGCTTATTCCACGCTCAGTACTGCCGTCAAATATCGCAGCAAATACGAGTACGAAACCGGTAACCCATACCTTCGCCCTGCAACAACCCATTATCTCTCATGGACGACCAACTACCGATGGGTTCACGCTGAGTTGTATTACCAATACATTAAGAACCTCAACCATTCTTTTCAGGTCGCCTATGATGATATAGACCATCCAGGCGTAATACTCAATGACCGCCGCAATGTGCCCAAAAGCCAGAATTACGGAATGGAAGTTAGCGTCTCGCCAAAGATTGGTATCTGGCAGATGAACTACACTGCATGTTTCTTCTTCAACAACCGAGACTTAGAAGCTATCGGCATAACACATCAATGGAACGGACTTTGTACTTACTTCAATCTTGACAATACATTATCACTACCACAGAACTGGCTACTGAACATTGGAATGGAACTGACACCACGCTATAATTCAGGCTGCTCGCAGACGAAAGCAACAGGTGGGATAAACCTCCGATTGAGTCGACAGTTCTTAAAAGACAAGAGCCTCAGCGTGGCCATCCTTGCCAACGACATCCTCCACACCCGATACATTGAGATGACAGCTTATGGCGGCATTAATGTCCGTACCCAGTTCAGGGAGTATCGCGATACCCGCCGCATCGGCATCAACCTCTCTTGGAAATTCAACGCCACCAAGAGTCGCTATAAGGGCAGCCACGCCGGACAGAGCGAGCGCAACCGACTATAGATTACTCTTGTTTTGATGGGCAGTCGTCGGACTCGTGCCGACGCTGCCCTCTTTTAAGATTAAACGAAGGAATTTAGTTCATTTTGTATATTTTTTCCTTCAATTATAGTGCTGTTTCGAGAATTATCCGTATCTTTGCACTGAAAAAATGGTCGAATGTTCGACTGTTTTTTCAGTAACAATTATTAAAAGGATAAGAAATGATTATTCAAAGAAGTCAATTTGTAAACGAGCTGCTCAGCAAGCGATGGAACGGTAAGGTAAAGATCATCACCGGTATCCGCCGCTGTGGCAAGTCGTTCCTGCTTTCAACGCTCTACAAGGATTACCTGCTGAAGGAGGGGGTGTCGAAGGACTGTTTTGTAGAGTTGGCATTAGACAAAAAGGCATATATAAAGTATCGGAATCCTAACGAACTTTACAACTATGTGCTTCGTAAAACGCAGGATACCGAGAAACGCTACTATGTCTTCATTGATGAGATACAGTTGTCGTACAAAGTGAAGAACGAGGATGTAGATGAAAAACTGGTTCCTGATGAAGATCGTGACATGCTCTACACCACGTTCTATGACATCCTGAACGACCTGATGGCACGTAACAACCTGGATATCTACGTCACTGGCTCGAACAGCAAGATGCTTTCGAAAGATATTGTCACTAACTTTCGTGACCGCGGAACGGAGATTAAGGTCTATCCGCTGTCGTTTAAAGAATATTATCCCGTATCTGGATTGGAGAAGGCAGATGCACTGGAGGAGTATCTTACCTACGGCGGCATGCCGTTGGCGGTGCTGGAAAAGGATGAAACGGAGAAACGAAAATACCTGAGGGGACTCCACAAAAGGGTCTATCTGAAGGACATCGTGGAGCGATACAAACTAAAGGACGACGAGGTGCTGGAGGCACTGATTGACGCTTTGTCGTCGGCCGTAGGTTCGCTGACTAATCCACATAATCTGGCAAATGCGGCTGGCTCACTGATGAAGCGCACTACCTCTGACAATACCATCAAGAACTATCTGGACTACCTGGAGGATGCCTATCTCTTTGTGAGTTCCAAGCGGTACGACATCAAAGGGAAGCGATACTTTGAGAACACGCAGAAATACTATTCAATGGATACTGGTTTGAGAAATGCCAAGCTGAACTACCGCCAGCAGGAGCGGTCGCATCTGATGGAAAACATGATATTCATTGAACTCATCCGCAGGGGTTACAGTGTGGATGTTGGTGTGGTGGAACTGACCCGTGTCAATGAACAAGGCAAGAAGCAACAGTCGCAATACGAGATTGACTTCATTGTCAATACGGGCAGCGAGAAGGTATATATCCAGTCGGCACTGAATGTAGATACGGAAGCAAAGAAAAGTCAGGAGACCTTTTCGCTGAAGAATTCCGGCGACTTTTTCCGCAAGATTGTCATCACCGACGGAAACGCAAAGCCTTGGACTGACGAGGACGGCATCATGTATATGGGTGTAATTCCTTTCTTGTTAGAGGATGTGAAAATCATTTAAGTATGAATCCAAAGGAACTATATACAGAGCGTATCAAGACGCTAACGGATGAAATCTATCAGTTGAACAAGTATAACCGACTGGTTGTTGTACTGGAACTGACGGCTATCGCATTGGCTATTGGCTGCGTGGTGGCTTATACAATATGGGGCGGCATATTGGTGTTGGTAGTGGCTGCATTGTTCATAGCCGTATATGTGGCCATCCGTTGGAAAGACAGCCGAAATAGTCGTTTGTCGGAACAGAAGGAGAATTACCACTGGTGGCAGCGATTTCTTGGCAAAAGAGTTGGCCGCCTACCGCGATTAGGCACATACGTCAGCATGATTATGCAGATTGTGACGTCCGACTTGAAGAGTCAGGAGGGGCGCGACATTATTGGGCAGTTGTCTGCTGACGAGCAGGATGCGTACCACCAATGACCTTGCCCACGGCATCAGCTACTTCAATGCTGAACTGCTACGGCTACAACAGCTCATTGAGACCTGCAAACAGAACTGCCACACGCTTATCATCCTCGACGAGATACTGAAGGGTACCAACTCGCTCGACAAGCTCAACGGCTCGCGATTGTTTCTCCAGTCAGTTTCAACACTTCCCATTACTGGTATCACCGCCACCCACGACCTGGAATTGTCGAAGATGGAGCAGGAACATCCTGACCGTTTCCACAACTACTGCTTTGAAATCCGTCTTTCCGACGAAATCACCTACACCTATCGTCTCTCCGAAGGTGTAGCCCGAAATCAGAATGCTACCTATCTTCTAAAGAATATCTTAAAGACAGCATTGGAGTGAAAAAATGCTTTAGGGTTAGCATTTTCTGCTTCTGAGGGGTATTGTAATAAAAGACGTGATGGAAAGTCAAGTGATTCAACAGCTGTTCATGCAGCATTATGCCAAGATGTTGAGGGTGGCGCGCACTATCCTCTACGACGAGCAGGAAAGCCAGGATGTGGTTAGCGACATCTTTGCAAGCTTGCTTCACGGACATACGGTCTTGATGCCGGAAACAGCGGAAAACTACCTTTTGCGAAGTGTCCGCAACCGATGCCTCAAGCAGTTGCACCACACATCGGTCCCCATTGCTGCAAGTGGCTATACTGAGGCTACGGACGATTCCGAAGTAGAAGACGAAAGACTGGCAGACATCGACGAGTTCGTCGCCAGTCATCTGTCCGAACAGGAGCAGCGCATCTTCCGCCTCCGTTTCTCCGACGGACTTAGCTATGAAGAGATTGCCGCCGCTGAGTGCATCAGTCGTGTAGCCGTATGGAAACATCTTTCCCACGCCTTAAACCTCATCAAGAACCATTTTAACAAGTAAGGACTATGCAAACCCCAGACAAAAAGAAGCAGATGTTTCATGACATGCAGGAGCATCCCGAGAAGTACTCAGAAGAGCAGATTGAAGCCATGATGGACGAACTCGATCGTTTGCCTGATGTAGATACTGCTTGGCAGAAGTTCCGGAGGACGGAACAATTCTCTTCACGTCGTTGGCTTAAAGTCGCTGCTTCCATTATCGGCATCCTAATGCTCACAGGCATTGCATACGCTGCCGTACACATCATCAGCCATAGCGCAGAAGTAGATGAGAAAGTCCCGACTCAGGAGGTGCAGAATATTAATTCGCCAAAAAACGATACAGCTGGCAAGATACTCACGGCTGACAGCATCCCACAGACGCGTATCTTCGAGAATATACCGCTCGACGAGATGGTGAGCGAGATAGCCCATTATTATAATAAGGTGGCTGACATCCAGAGCGAGGAAGCCCACGAACTGCGCCTTTACTATAAGTGGGAGCCTAAGGATTCGCTTGAAAGTGTCATCGACGATCTGAACCACTTCGACCGCGTGAGCCTCGCCATCGAGGACGACAAACTGATAGTGAAACCTTAATCCCCCATGAAAAGAGCAATGAAAAAGTTATTCATCCTGCTGTTATTGTGCGCAGCAGTCAACAGTATCGTGGCGCAGAAGATTACCCGCAGCTACCAGAACCAGTCGCTCAGCCGAGTGCTGGAAGACCTGAATGCCGCCACCTCCCGCCACGAGATATCATTCGTATATAACGACCTTGAGGACTTCACCGTCACCTGCACCTTCGAACGTCTCAGCCTCAACGATGCGCTGATGAAGGTCGTAGGCTTCTATCCCGTCCGCATAGTCAGGGATGGCGACAAGTATTTTGTGGAGTGTACCCACAAGACGGAGCGCCACTTGAGGGGAACCCTCATCGACGAACAGGGCCAGCCTGTGGGCTTTGCCAATATTGCCGTCCTCAATCCTGCTGACTCCACTCTTCTCTCTGGTGGGGTCAGCAATGAGGCTGGCCAGTTTGTCGTTCCCTACGAGCAACACAAAATCCTCGTCCGCATCAGCTTCATCGGCTACAAGACCATCTATCGCCTTTGCACCCAAGAGGATATGGGCACCATCCGGCTCCAGCGCGACAGCTATGTGGTGAAAGGCGTGGAGGTGAAAGGCTACAAGCCGACAATGAAGATGATTTCGGGCGGCATGGAGATTGACGTGCAAGGCACGCTGCTTGCCGAGGCAGGCTCTGGTCTCGACGTACTCTCACAATTGCCACGTGTCAACGTCTCCGCCAACGGTTCCGTAGAAGTGTTTGGTAAAGGCGCGCCCCAAATCTACATCAACGGAAAGAAGATGCGCAACAAAGACGAACTGGAACAACTGACCTCGAAAGACATTAAGTCGGTTGAGGTCATCACCATGCCTGGTGCAAGATATGATGCCACACTTGGTTCCGTCATCCGTATCAACACCATCAAGCGACGCGGTGATGGGTTCAGCCTGTACTGCATCGCCAGAGGAACCTATTTCCACGACTATGGTGATGCCTTCGGCGCATCCATGACCTATCGCAAGAGCGGACTGGAGGTGAACTTCTATCCTTATTTCGTGGATTCGTACATAGGCGAGGACAACCACTTCGGCAGTATCCTCCATCTATCAGACCACGACACAGAGACGATGCAGAAAGGTCTGTTCGAATCGCACACCAAATCCATCGTGCCAGACTTTAAACTCAGTTACGACTTCGATGCCAACCACTCCATTGGTGCCTCATACAGATTTCAGAAGACGCTGAAGAATAAGGATGGCATGGAGTCTGACTACACCGTCTACCGCGACAACACATTGCAGGGAGTGGTTGCACAGAGCCAACTCCGCGACTGGGATGTGAAGTCGCACAATGCCAACGCCTACTACATCGGAAAGATGAGACAGTGGGACATCAATTTGGACGGATCGTATGTGCATACAACCGTTGATCGTGGGCAGCATATTACAGAGACCAGCCAAGAGTATGATGACCGCACTATCAACACCTCCTCACGGCAAGACAGCCGAATGTATGCCATAAAGGCTATAGCTGCCTGTAAATTCCCAAAAGGCGAACTCTCCTTTGGCACAGAGATAACCCACTCGCACGTGGAGGCCGACAACCGCAACCCTGAGGGATATATTACGGAGTCGGACAACAAAATACTGGAAAGCAACTATGCAGGATTTGCCTCCTACAACTTGCGGCTTGGCCAATGGTCGTTCGAAGCTGGTATCCGATACGAGTACGTAAACTCAGACTATTATAACTACGGCATCAAGGACGATGATGTGAGTCGACGGTACAGCGGGCTATTCCCCAACCTGTCAGCGTCATGGAACAAAGGCAAGTGGGGGTTGCAGTTTGCCTACGCCAAGAAGACACGCCGCCCTGGCTATGGCCAGTTACGCAGTTATCAGCAGTACGACAACCGCTATGCCTACGAAGGGGGAAGCCCTGAACTGCAGCCCGCCATCAACCACATGCTGGAGGCAATGCTCAACTGGCAGTGGCTGAACTTCAGCCTTGGATATACCTATATACACAACTATATGATGTGGAGGAACGAATTGTACGGTAATCAGGAAGTGGCGTATGCCCGATGGATGAACATCGACCACAAGCAGGAGTTGAATGCCTCAGTCGGACTCCAACCGAAATATGGTTGGTATCGCCCTCAGCTGGAACTCGACTATTATCAGCAGTTTCTTGATGCCAAAAAGTACGGCTATGTATCCAACCTGCGCCGTCCAATCTTCCACATAGACCTAAACAACAAATTTGTCATCAACAAATCGTGCTGGCTGGGTGTACGTGGAAAGGCTTCATCTGGCGGTGACAGTATGAGTCAAGAGACGGATGCTTACTGGTTCGTCAGCCTTCAGGCCTACAAGAGCTTCTTCAATGGAGCCTTGGCCTTTAACCTCACCATCAACGACATCTTCAACACCAATATGGAGAAATGGAAGATGCGCACTCATGATGTAGAGATTAGCAAGGACTGCAACAACTACAGCATGACATGCGGCATCCGCCTGCAAGTGACCTACAACTTCAACACTACCCACTCGAAGTACAAGGGTACGGGTGCTGGTAATGATGAAAAGAACCGCTTATAAATCTCTCTCGTTAAAGGGCAGTCGTCGGCCTCATACCGACGCTGCCCACAATGTAATTCAGATAAAAAGACGAAAAAAATGCGCATCTTCTCTAAAAACTCTCAACCTAAGTTGAGACTTTCACCCTCGGCATCCGATTTTCGGGCTTGCCGAGGGTTTATTTGTGCGACTTTTTGTAACTTCGCGGTCAGAATTCGTAAAAAATAATATAATGAAGATAGAATTAAGGCGATGGACTATGAGTGACAGCAAAGACCTTACTGCCTTGTGTAATGCAGTTGACAGGAGTTTTCTTTCTGACCGTCTGCCCTATCCTTATACAGAAGAGGATGCAAAAGTATGGCTGAATATGGTTGCCCAGAATGATTCTGTCTCAGGAATCTATCGGGCAATCGTAATGGACGGACAACCTATTGGCAGCATTTCTGTCGAACAGAAAGAAGATGTTTATCGGATTGATGGTGAAATCGGCTTTATGCTTCACGGCGATTATTGCAACAAGGGAATCATGACGGAGGCGGTTAGGAGAATGTGTACAATTGCGTTCCGCGACTTGCCGATTGAACGGATAACTGCCAACATCTTCCAGCCTAATACCACTTCGATGCAGGTCTTACGTAAGAATGGCTTTGTCCACGAGGCTACCTTGCGAAATGCTGTCATTAAGAACAATGAAATATACAACCTCTGTATTTTCGGATTGACAAAAAACTATAATAATATATCGAAATGAAGAAGAAATCTATCATCACCGCACTGCTTGCCCTCGTATCGTTAGGTGCGAACGCACAACTTGAAAGCGTGAAGGAGCTCACAATGAAGTCGGAGTATTTCAGCCACGAGCGGCAAGTGCTCATCTATACGCCAGGGGGCTATCAGCAGTATGACCAGACTTACTATGATGTCATCTATGTGTTCGACGCACAAGATCGCACGATGTTCGACCTCGTTCACTGCCTGCTCAACATTGCCTGCAAGCCCGACCCAGACGGCGGAAGGAGCACGAGTTTCATTATCGTCGGCATCTGCTCGCCCACTCTTTGGGACATCGATTATTTCCGTAATGATGACTATTTGCCCATGCCCCTGCATGGCAACAATGGGCTATTCAAGGAAGGCGGACACTATGGCAAATCGCCCGACCTGAAGAAGTTCGTCAAGAACGAACTGATGCCATACGTGAAGAAGAACTACCGCACATCGGGACGCACGCTTGGCATCGGCCATTCGCTGAGCGCATCGTTCGTGCTCGACTGTATGATTACCGACGAACTTTTCGACGACTACATCGCCGTTTCGCCTAACTGCTGTTATGACGAATACCGTTTGGCTGCGGATATAGAGGGTTATCAGTTCAAGAGCCGCAAGTCGCCCCGCTTCATCTATGCGTCAATGGCGAGAGAAATAGAAAAAGAGCCTGATTATTGGGGCGACGAGTGGAAAACAGGCTGGGAGCGCGTCAGCACAATCCTCAAAGACAAGTCGCACTTCAACGAAAACACCGTCACTTCCGTACACACTTTCCCCGACTATGACCATTACGGCAGTTTCATGCCCAGTGTGACAGCGGCTCTGAACGACTACATCGTGTTTGGTGCCAAGAACTTGGTGGGATATTTTGGCGAAGGAACCAGTCCTGTCCATATTGAGCTTCGTGGCAAGAACCTGCCCAACGACATCTACATCACAGGCAACCAAGACGCGCTGGGTAACTGGGATGCAAAGGGCATCAAGATGAACCTCGTCAACGACAGCATTGCCGCTATCGACCTCCGTCTGCATTTGCCCGCCCAGTTCAAGTTCACCCGAGGCAGTTGGGAGCGCGAGGCCATTATTAAGAATGCTGATGCGGGCAACCACATCATACACGACGCCGAGCATACAACCCGTATATACCGCCTGTGGGAAAGAAATTCTTGGATGGGTGAGGAACAATAACAAGCATATCCTAATGAAACATCTGACACCATATCGCCAAAACGAAACATCCCTCTCGCCGGTGAGGGGGAAAGGGATGGGGTTGGTATCTAGTTACAGAGAACAAATTAACTCATTTTATCCAGTCCTCTATATCAAGACCCTCGATATGACTAAAGTGCTTTACATTGTGAGTGACAACCGTAAGACCAGCAGCCTTCGCAGCGCAGCCTATGAGAAGGTCGAAATCCTCAATGGGTTTTCCAGCATTCTTCAGGCGCAACTTCTCTTGGGCATAAACATCGATACTGTCGGCAAAAGGCAGAACCTTTATTTCCTTTACGAAATCATCTATCAACTTCAGATTCTCCTCCGTACGATTACTCTTGTATGCACCGTAACGCAATTCGGCCAGCACTACGTCGCAGATGAAACAACGCTCACGACCAATCTTGTTCAAACGCTGTGCCAAATTATGGTTGTCACGGAAGAGAAACACACAAATGCTCGTGTCAAGCAGATACTTTTTCATAATTCAAACTCTCTGCTATTAGCTGTTCTACTTTCGCGAATATCACTGATTATTTCTTCTGCTGAACGGCTGTCTTTCCAAGCACCGACAAAACGGTTAGCCCAATCTGATTCCGTCTTTGTTTTTTTCGCAGGAACCAACGACTTCACAAAAGCCAGCATCTTTGTCATTGCCGACTCATTGTCAAGAAGGGGACTCATCTCACGGAACAATTCCGCACGTAACTCTATTGCTGTCATAATCGTAATCTTTTTGTTCTCGGCTGCAAAGTTACAAAAATAATCCGGAATAATCATTCTAAACAAGAAATATTTTTATGAACAGGAAAACTATCATCACCACAATGTTCGCCCTCGTCGCTATGGCGGGACAGGCGCAAGAAACAACAGGGCGAGTAATGTTGACAGACAGCATAGCCATAAGGTCAAGAGTGTGGCGATGCAATCTTTCGCTTGAAAAAGCTCAAATTAATTTGGCATTTTGCTCGCTTATTCGTAACTCTGACCTAAAGGTCGAAGATAGGCTGCATCTCGGAAATACAAAGAAAATTGTGTTTTTCTTTGGTATTTCGCTCGATTTGCGCTATCTTTGTCGGCGAATTATCATAAAGCTGATGAAAAAACTCATGTTAGCAGTGGCTTGCGTGCTTGCGATAGCAGGATGCAAACAAAAACAGGGACAGACAGAAGGCAGCGCCAACGGGACAGACTCGTTGCTGGCCGACTCGTTGAGAGCCGACTCCGTCATGGCACAGGCGGTAAAATGCTCGCCAGAGGATATCGAGGTGGATTGGGCCAACAAGGATATTCCTGTCGCCAAGGGCGGACAGAAGCCCGATGTGATGACGCTGGTGCAAGCCTTTAACCAAGTGTGGCCCACAGAGGCTGTAGATCTGCTTTTAGACTATGCCAAAGACCCTGAATTTACCGAAAGGATGAACGAGGAAACGGGTGGTGGCGTCACGGTGGACCGCCAGAGCGGCTATGCAGAACTGATACGTGGCGATGCCCCTGGCGACAATGTGACGGCAGCCATGTGGAACCGCAAGGACGGCAACCGGCTCCTGATTATCAACATTGTCCGCCCCGGCAGAGAAGTCGGCGTGAAGACCATGCAGGCCATCTGTGCCTACGACTATAACCCCGCTACCGAGACGCTGACTCCTGAGCGCAATGCCGTCATCAGGTTCCGTCAGACGGCTGACATGACGACGACCTACCAACTGCCTCGCGAGGGCAAGGACATCAGCATTGTGGAAAGGGACAAGGACTTCAAGGGCACCTTCCATCTCTTTACGTGGGACGGTCAGCATTTCTCGAAAGAGAGCACCATCTCCGAAGAGAAACTGAACAAGGCGCTGAACGGCACATGGACCTGTTGCGAAGCAGACCAGCCCAGGCTGACCTTCAAGATCACCAACGACGACGAGACCTACTGCGCCATTACCGACTGTAACGTCGACGGCATTACTGAATACGACGCAGCAGCCAACGCCTACGACGGTTTCCTGCATGTGTACGAGGTCAGTGCCCCCGAGGAGAACAATACGTTTCCTGCCATCAAATGTAAGTTCAGGCTGATGAAGAACGGCAAATTGCAGGGTTCCTACTATCTGCGCTTGGACGAAGGCAAAGAGCTTCGTGGCGAGATGACGCTGCAGAAAGAGAATGTACTGAACCAATACGCAGAATAATACCCGGACAAGAAAACAAAAAACAAATAGAAAACTATGGGAATCATCATCGGAATTGACGTGGGTATATCGACCACGAAGATTGTGGGACTGCGCGAGGGACGTGTCGTCTCGCCTATCCGCATTACGGCAGCCGACCAGGTAACCTCGCTGTATGGCGCCTTTGGCAAGTATCTGCACGACAACAAGGTAGAGTTGAAGGATGTCGAACAGGTCATGCTGACGGGCGTGGGAGCAGGATATATCGACGAGCCGCTGTATGGCATTCCAACCCGTAAGGTCGACGAATTCGTGGCCGACGGCCTGGGAGCCCGTTTCGAGAGCGGCCTGTCGAAAGCCATCGTCGTATCGATGGGCACGGGAACGAGCTTTGTGCAATGCGACGGCGACGACATCCGCCACATCGGTGGAATAGGTATTGGTGGCGGCACGCTGATGGGTCTGAGTCGCGTGATGCTTAACACGCGCGATCCGAAGCAGATTCAGAGTCTGGCCATGCGGGGCGACATCAGCCACATCAACCTGCAGATTGGCGACATCTCGACCCATCCCCTGCCCGGACTGCCTATGGATGCCACTGCCTCGCTGTTCTCGAAGGCGCAATACGATGCCCCCAAGGAAGACCTGGCGCTGGGACTCATCGTCATGGTGCTGCAAACCATTGGCTCTGCCACTATTCTGGCAGCTCTCAATTCGGGTATCAAGGATTTCGTGCTCATTGGCAACCTGACGCTTCTGCCGCAGTGTAAGGAAATCTACCCCATGCTCGAGAAGATGTATAAGGTGCATTTCCATATTCCCAAGCATGCCGAGTTCTGCACCGCCATCGGTGCGGCGCTGAGTTATAAGAGGTGAGTGGAAAGAGGAAAGTGGAAAGAGGTGAGAAGTCAGGAATGCTTCTCATCTCTTTTCTTATCGATCTTGTGGAGGAAGTAGTTGAAGGCTTCCAGGCCGAAGAGGACCAACACGGTGCTGGCTGTGGCGAGGATATACATGCCACCTCCACAGGCCAGACCAATGGCGGCAGTCACCCAGAGACCAGCTGCTGTAGTGAGACCGCTGACCATATTCTCTTGTTTGCGGAAAATGATGGTACCGGCACCAATGAAACCGATGCCGCTGACCACCTGTGCTGCCACACGGCTGACATCCCAGCGAGACGTCATCCCGTCCATCTGGACGTCGCTGAAGCCATAGGCCGATACTATCATAAACACGGCAGAGCCCAGTGCCACGAGGAAATGGGTGCGCAGTCCGGCCTCCTTGGCACGCCATTCACGCTCCAATCCGATGAGCCCGCCCAAGATGGCTGCAGTGACAATTCGTAGAATAAATTCGTATTCCATAGTTAAATGTTGTTTATTTGCCTGCAAAGATACGAATTAATTAAGAATTAAGAACGAAGAATTAAGAATATTTTCGTACCTTTGTCCCCAAATATACTAAAAGCAATAAGATTATGATGCATTTACTTTTGTTTGGAATAGGCATGCAGGAAGTCATCGTCCTGGCACTCATCGTACTGCTGCTGTTTGGCGGCAAGAAGATCCCCGAACTCATGAAAGGACTGGGCAAGGGCGTGAAAAGCTTCAAGGACGGGATGAAAGAAATAGACGAGGAACAAGGAACTGATGAACAGAACGGAAAGTAATCATCAATCTCAAACCTCAAACCTCAAACCTCAAAGAGATGAAATGACCTTCTGGGACCACCTGGACGTGTTGCGCTCGACACTGATACGCATGGCGCTGGCTGTAGTGGTCTTTGGCATCGTGGCCTTCGTGATGAAGGACGAGTTGTTTGGCGTGGTACTGGCCCCACGGAGTAGCGACTTCGTGACGTACCGCCTGTTAGGCGTCGATGCCTTCTCGCTGCACCTGATGAACACGGGGCTGACCGAGCAGTTTATGATTCACATGCGCACAGCGCTGTATGCAGGTCTGCTGGTGGCTTCGCCCTACGTGCTCTACGAGTTGTTCCGGTTTGTCAGTCCGGCTCTCTACCAGAACGAGCGGCGCTATGCCGTTTGGATTGTGGGAGCTGCCTATGTGATGTTCCTCGTAGGCACACTGGTGAACTACTTCGTGGTATTCCCGCTGACGGTGCGCTTTCTGGGGACGTATCAGGTAAGCCCCGACGTAGCAAACATGCTGACCCTCCAGTCGTATGTCGACACGCTACTGGGCATGAGCCTGGTGATGGGTGTGGTGTTCGAACTGCCCGTGGTGAGCGGTCTGCTGGGACGTATGGGACTGATTACGAGCACCATGATGAGCGATTACCGCCGACATGCCATTGTGGCCATCGTCGCGGTAGCGGCCATCATCACTCCGACGACCGATGCGTTTACGCTCTTCGTCGTGGCACTGCCCATCTACCTGCTGTATGAAGTGAGTATTCAGATTGTGCGCTGCACAAGAAAAAAGTAAAAAAGTAAAAAAGTAAAAAGGTAAATATACTAAAGACTAAACAAAAACTTTATGCTAAGAATTATTCGTATTACTCTGGCTGCTGTGATGATGATCGGCATCACGTGGCTGTTCGTCGATTTCACAGGCACGGCTCACCATCTGGTTGGCGGATTTGCCAAGCTGCAACTGGTGGAAGCACTGCTGGCAGGCAGCTTCATCGTCGTCGCCTTCTTGACGATCCTTACCTTATTATGCGGACGCATCTACTGCAGCATCATCTGTCCGCTGGGCATCATGATGGACCTGTTCGGATGGCTGGGCAAGAAGGCCAAGAAGAACCGCTACACGTTCTCCAAGGAAATGAAGTGGCTGCGCTATCCCCTGCTGGTCGTGTTCCTCGTGGCTCACATGGCAGGACTGGCCGTCGTGGTGCAACTGCTGGCCCCCTACTCCACCTTCGGACTCATCGCCACCAACCTGTTACAGCCCGTCTATCAGGCCGGCAACAACGTGCTGGCATACTTCGCTGAACAGGCCGACAGCTATGCCTTCTACCACTCCGAGGTGTGGTTGCGCTCGGTGGCATCGCTGGTCATTGCCATTGTCATGCTCATGGTGATTGCCGTGCTGGCGTGGCGCAACGGCCGCACGTGGTGTAACACCATCTGCCCCGCAGGTACGCTGCTGTCGCTACTGAGCCGCTTTTCTTTCCTGAAAATCAATTTCGACACAGAGAAATGCCGCAATTGCTCGCTGTGTTCCAAAAACTGCAAGGCCGCCTGCATCGACTACAAGACGCACACCGTCGACGCTTCGCGCTGTGTAGTCTGTGGCGACTGCATCAAGAGCTGCAAGTTCGGAGCGCTGAAATACGACTATGCACATTTGCATACCAAAAGAACTGGTCAGACTGGTGAGACAAGTGGTAACAGCCCTGAAAACGAGGGACGCCGCGCATTCCTGCTGTCGAGTGCCCTGCTGGCAACTGCTGCCATGGCCCAGAAGAAAGACAAGATAATGGACGGCGGACTGGCCGAGATAGAGGACAAGGTAGCTCCTGAGCGCCAGATAAAGCTGACTCCTCCTGGTTCGCTGTCGGCCCAGAACATGGCTCAGAAATGTACGGGTTGCCAGTTGTGCATCTCAGAATGTCCGAACCAGGTGTTACGTCCCTCCGACGATTGGCTGCACCTGATGCAACCCGTCATGTCGTACGAGCGCGGCTACTGCCGCCCAGAGTGTAATCGCTGTTCAGAGGTGTGTCCGGCAGGTGCCATCAGGCCTTTGAAGCACGAGGACAAGGCCTCGACACAGATTGGCCATGCCGTATGGATCAAGAAAAACTGTATTCCGCTCACCGATGGCATGGAGTGTGGCAATTGTGCCCGCCACTGTCCCGTGGGGGCCATCGAGATGGTGCCCTCCGACCCCGACGACGAAGAGTCTCCCTACGTTCCCGCTGTCAACGAAGCCCGCTGCATTGGCTGCGGAGCCTGCGAATATCTGTGTCCGGCACGTCCCTTCTCAGCCATCTACGTCGAAGGTCACGAAGTGCACAAGGAAATCTAGAAACTGTCGTTAGAACGGAATATATGAATAACGAAATACCGGAATAACGAAATAAAAAAAAGCAAACAACTATGAAAAAAGATATATCAAGACGCAGTTTCTTAAAGCTATTTGGCGGTGGAGCTCTGGGCACTGCTGCCGTGCTGACAGGCTGCAAGTCGAAGACCGAGAGCAAAGCCGTCGAAGAATACAAGCAACAGGTGGAGCCTCCCGTTGGCAAGATGACCTACCGCCTGAATCCCAAGACGCATGACAAGGTGTCGCTGTTGGGCTATGGCATGATGCGCCTGCCGTCGAAGACTGATAACAAGGACGACTACGACCAGGAGATGATCAACCGACAGGTAGATTACGCCATAGAGCACGGCGTGAACTATTTCGACACCTCTCCCGTCTACTGTCAGGGTAAGTCGGAGGCCTGCACGGGCATTGCACTGAGCCGCCACAAGCGCGAGGAGTATTTCGTGGCTACGAAGCTGTCCAACTTCCACCCGTCCACGCAGAGCCGCGAGGCCAGCATCGCCATGTACCGTAAATCAATGCAGGACTTGCAGGTCGACTACATCGACTACTACCTGTTGCACGCGGTAGGTGGCGGTATGAGCGAGTTCAATGCCCGCTACATCGACAACGGCATGATGGACTTCCTCTTGCAGGAACGCGAGGCAGGACGCATCCGCAACCTCGGATTCTCGTTCCACGGCTACAAGGATGTCTTCGACGAGGTATTGGCCATGGACGACAAATACCACTGGGACTTCGTGCAGATAGAGCTGAACTATCTGGACTGGGACTTTGCCAACGAGATTAGCAATCGTAACGTCGATGCCAGCTACCTGTATGAAGAGCTGCAGAAGAAAGGCATTCCCGCCGTCATCATGGAACCCCTGCTGGGCGGACGTCTGGCGAACCTGCCACAATATCTGGCATCCGAGCTGAAAAGCAAGGCTCCTGAGCGCAGTGTGGCCTCATGGGCTTTCCGCTATGCCGGTACGCCCGAGGGCGTGCTTACCGTGCTGAGCGGCATGACGTATATGGAACACCTGAAGGACAACCTGCTGTCGTACTGTCCGCTGGTGCCACTCACGAAACCCGAGCAGGACTACCTGCAGCGCGAGGTCGCCGAGCGCATCGTGGGCTTGGAGAACATTCCCTGCAACGACTGCAAATACTGCATGCCTTGTCCTTACGGCATCGACATTCCTGCCATCTTCATCCATTACAACAAGTGTAAGAACGACGGCACACTGCCGCGTATGAAGCTGGACGATGAATACTTCAAACTGCGCCGAAACTATCTGATAGGCTACGACCGTGCGGTGCCCAAGCTGCGTCAGGCAGACCACTGCATAAGTTGTGGACAGTGCGAACCGCACTGCCCACAGAGTATCCGCATTCCTCGCGAGCTGCAAAAGATCAGCCAGTTTGTCGAGGACTTGAAGCAGAACAAGGTCTTGAAGGGCCAAGAGACTAAAAGCGAAGACGCTTAGAAGCCTCCACCGCCTCCGAAACCTCCGCCAAAGCCACCGCCTCCGCCGAAGCCACCACCAAAGTCTGGCATCTCGGGGGCGGGTTCTTTTCCTATCTTCAGCAACAGCTTTACCAATGCCCTGCGACGCTGCGACCACGTCGGATAGTCGTCAGCCCGCAGCACACGGGGTTCCATGCCGGGCATCCTCATGCCGCCCTGACCCATGAAGTCCATCGAGCTTGTCGTCATCACGATGGTTTTTGTCTTGCCCTCAGCCAGCATCTTGTCGGCTATGGCATCGGCACCGCCCACCTTGAACCAGCTCTCCATGGTGTCGTTCGCACCGGGCACCAGTTGGATAAACACTGGCATCGAGAATCCTCCGCCGTTCACGGAGCCGTTCATAGGCAGCATATACCAGGCCTCCTGACGCTCCAGGTCGTACGATGTACGTCCGTGCTGGATATTCCCCTGCTGGGCAAAGCTGAACGGACCGAAGGGGCTGTCGGCCACACTGTATTTGAATCCTCTGTCGGGCGACAGATACATGTTGCTGGGGTCAGCCACACGCATACCATCGACCACAAAGCAGTATTTGAAGGTCTCCATCACGAAATCTTCCATCTTCACGCTCCACACACCGTCGGAGTCCTTCTCCATCGGCAGCACGTCGGGCAGTATCTCGCATTCCAGCTCCACCTTCTGGGCATCAGGAGCCTTGAAACGGAACGTGATGCTCTCCTCCGTGTATTCTGGCGAGATGATGGGACGCGGGAACAGACGGGCCATCACGCCAGGGGTAAACTGCTGTTCCTGACCCGTAGCAGCAGGTGCCGGCTCGCCGACCTTCATGGCAGCCTCCGAGGCCTTCTTGTTGAACAGCAGGGGCAGCGTCTTCGACAGGAAGTACTTTGCATTCATCCACGTATGGCCGAACTTGTCGTTGGTAAACTCCTTCACACTGCGGATGCCCTTCTTGTCGAGGAACTCCATATAGTCGCGGGCATTGCCATACAGGAAATCGTCGGTACCGACCCCCAACCAGAACAGGCGGATCTTCTTGTTCGTGTCGTCAGCCTGGTCGTAAACATCGGGGATATCCGTCGACGTAAACGAACTGTAGGAACACAAGTAGGCAAACTTGTCGAGATTCGTCAGACCGTTATACAACGCCTGGTTGCCACCACGCGAGAAACCACCAATGGCACGATGCTCTCGATTGGCATCCGTGCGGTAGTTCTTATCGATGTAGGGCATCAGGTCGTCGATGAGGTCCTTGCTGAACACGTCGCCACCGAATTTCACCTGGGGCATGCCACTCTCGGCATTCGCGGGCTTCAGCTTCGACGGGTTACCGTAGGGCAGCACGACAATCATCTCCTTGGCAGCCTTCTCGGCCAGCAGATTGTCGAGAATATAGTTCACACGGCCCACCTTGTAGTACACCTCCTCCGTATCTGTTGTACCACTGATCAGATAGAACACGGGATACTTCTTCTGGAAATTGGTCATGTACGTCGGCGGCAGATACACCACAGCATGATTCGTGGCACCCAGGCTCTTCGAATAGTAATGCACATACTCCAGACGGCCGTGGGGCACGTCCTTGATGTCGTGCGCCAGCGTGCCGTTGCCGGGAATCTCCAACAGGCTGTTCTTGAAGCCCTCGTTGGGGAAATACTGGTCGTTCTCGGGGTCCATCACACTGATGCCGTCGACCACAAAACAGTAGGGATACATGTCGGGGGCGGCAGGTCCTACAGTGGCGGTCCAGAGGCCCGTCTTCGCGTCGCGCGTCATAGGCTGGCGACCCTTGGCAAACTGCACGTCCACCAGCACCTCCTTGGCCTGGTCGTTCTTGTAGGTAAACGTCACCGTACCGTCCTGGTTACACTGAATCGATTTCGGAGTCTGTTGCTGTGCCCAGCCACAGAGCGCCACACAGGCAGCAAACGCTGCTAAAAACAATCTCTGTTTCATTGCGTAATAAAGTTTATGTTGTTAGTTAGTAAATTATTGTTTCCAAGTTTTTCACTGATGCTGCGTGCCACAGTATAGGCGGTGGTCCAGGCAGCCTGGAAATTGAAGCCTCCCGTCACGCCGTCAATGTCGAGCACCTCGCCGGCAAAGTACAGGTGGGGCACATGGCGGCTCTCGAGGGTTGCAGGATTGACGGCCTTCAGTGCGATGCCCCCACAAGTGACGAATTCATCCTTGAAGGGTGCCCGCCCCACGATTTGCATGGTGTCGTTCACCAGCACATTCACCAGCCGGTTCATGTCCTTTTTATTGAGTTCCGACCAACGGATGGTAGCACGTGCTGCCAGTGCTTTCTCCACCAGATAGCCCCACAGGCGTTGCTGCAAGTTAAAGGGATTACACGTGGGTATCTGCTTCTGCGGCTGTCGCACTGCCATTTCCTGCAGCATGGCCAGCGCCTCTGCCTCGTTCTGCTGCAGCCAGTTGATGCTGAGCGGGGAACGGTAGCCTGCCTCTGCCAGATGGCGTGCTGCATAGCTGGAGAGTCGCAGAATGGCTGGTCCGCTCAGTCCCCAATGGGTGATGAGCAGCGCCCCCTCAGCACGCAGCTTCGTACCTGGGATGTGAACGACGGAATCGTTCACTACAAGACCCATCAGCGCGTGCAAGCGGGCGTCATCAATGGAGAATGTGAAGAGCGACGGCACGGGTGTTTCCGTCTCGTGCCCCATATCCGCCAGCCAGCGCAGTCCCTCGCCCTTCGGTGAACCACCCGTAGTGACAGCCACGAAGTCGAAGTCGCGCAACGCATCCATCGACTGCACCTTCACGCCCTTCCGTATCTCAATTCCATAGCGCCGCGCCAGCGTCAGGAAACAGTCAATGATGGCGTGCGCGTCCTGTGCCTGCGGAAACACACACTCATCGTCCTGCGTCACCAGCGCCACGCCGTGCTGTTCGAACCAGCGGTAGGCATCTTCATAGTCGAACACGTTGAACAGTCGTTTCATCAACCTATGGCCACGGGGGTATACCTGCGACAAGTCGCTGACACGGGCAAACGAATTGGTACAATTGCAACGTCCTCCGCCGCTCACCTCCACCTTCGTCAGCACTCGTGGGCTACGCTCGAAGATGGTCACCTTCATGTCGGGTACCATCTCCTTCAGGTTCACAGCCAAGAAGAATCCTGCCGCTCCGCCTCCCACAATTGCTGTCTTAGTTGCCATAAGTACGCTAGAAAAGTCAAGTATTTCTGATTTTATCTGCAAAATTACAAAAAAAGTTGTAACTTTGCAGCGATATAATAGAAAAAAGATGAAAAAAATCAATTCAAAAGTCTATTTATACGTAGCCATCGCAGGTTTGGTGCTGATAGCAGGCCTGGTGGCTTACCACCTGATGAGCCCCGTTGCAAAAGGCGACAGCACCGTATACCTCTATATTGACGACAACGACACCCAGGACTCCGTACTCGTCAAGTTACAGCCCCTGACGTCGACATCGGGCATGGCCAGTCTGTCGGCCCTGCTGCGCCATAGCAGCTACAGCGATCACGTTCGCAGCGGACGCTATGCCATAGAGCCCGGTGACGGACCGGTGACCGTCTTCCGCAGGCTGAAGAACGGTCAGCAGTCGTCGTTCAACCTGACTATTCCCGAGGTACGCACCATGGACCGCCTGGCTGCGGTGCTGGGACAGAAGCTGATGCTCGACTCAGCCGCCATTGCCGATGCGTTGTACAGCCAGGAGACCTGTCAGCACTATGGTTACGACACGACGACCATTGCAGCGATGTTCGTGCCCAACACCTACGACGTGTACTGGAACATGGGCGTCGACAAGTTGCTGGAACGTATGCAAAAGGAGCACGACCGCTTCTGGCAGGGTGAGCGCGAGGCCAAGGCAGCACAGATGCAGCTGACCCCCGTAGAGATTTGCACGCTGGCCAGCATCATCGACGAAGAAACGGCCAACACCGCCGAGAAGCCCATGATTGCCGGCATGTACCTGAACCGCCTGAAGGCCCACATGCCCCTGCAGGCCGACCCTACTATCAAGTTCGCCCTGAAGCAGTTCGAGCTGAAGCGCATCTGGCAGAAGTTGCTACGCACCGACTCGCCATACAACACCTACATGAACGAAGGTCTGCCCCCCGGTCCCATCAAGATTGCCTCCATCAAGGGCATCGATGCGGTGCTGAATGCCGTCGACCACGACTACCTCTATATGTGTGCCAAGGAAGACTTCTCGGGCACCCATAATTTCGCCACGACGTACAAAGACCATCTGAAGAACGCCGCACGTTACGCCAAAGCCCTTAACGATCGGGGAATAAAATAAGTGGTGAGTGGAAAGTGGTGAGTGGAAAGTGGTGAGTGGAAAGAGATAAGAGAGAGGGCAGCTTACGCTGATGTCTCTTCCTGCTGGGCAGCCTGACGGGCCTCGCGGTTATGTCGCAGGAAGCGCAGACGCTCGATAGCCTGCTTACGGGCACGGTACGTCTGGAAACGATACACACACAACGTCAGGAGGAAGTAGCACCCCACATGCACCCACAGAATGCGATACTCCGTGAGCACGTCGCCCAGACTGGCTCCCATGGAGTTCAAGCGCACGTAGGCACGGGCTCCGAACGTCGAGGGGAACAGCCACGAAACACCCTGCCACATGCCAGGAATATTGGACTGCGGCCAGGAGACACCCGTCATAAACAGTAGCGGGATGGATACGAAGACCATGAGCAGCATCACATTCTCGCGATATTTCACCATACACGACACCACCATGCCAAAGAAGATGCACGCCAGCGTGTAGGGAATCATCAGTACCAGCAGCGTTGAACCGGTAGCCAGCTGCGGGAAATGGAACAGTTTCGGAACGATGACAACCAGCCACGCACCCATCACAGCATAAATCATCAGGTAGCACATGGCCTTGCCGATGACGATAGGCAACGTCTTTTCGTAACGTGAGTCGCCCACGGGAATCAGGTTGCGGTAGGCATTCTCGTCGCGGGCAGTACCTGCCGCAAGACCAATGCCCAGTACCAGCGTCTGTTGCAGAATCAACATCAGCACAGCGGGCAGGATAAACGATCCGTAACCGCCCTGAGGATTGAAAATGGGCACGTCGGCATAGTTCAACGGACGAGCGGCAATGGTCTCCTCACGGGCCGTATACTGCCTGCTCAGCTTCGTCTGTATCTCCTTGCCCATCTCCAGCGACACCAGTGTGGCCGTCTGGAATATGGCCTTATAGGTCAGCATGAGGCTCATGTCGCAATAGACGCTGACTATGCCCTGCTCCATGCGCAGCACATTGGTCTCGAAATCGCTGGGAATAAGATAGATGCCCTTCACCAGCTGACGGCTCACCAGCGACTTTGCCTCGTCCAAATCCTGCGCATAATACGCCACCCGTACATCGGCCGATGCGTCGCACAGGTGGATGAAACGGCGCGACAGCGAGGAGTGCGACTGGTCGACCACACAGACGGGCACCTCGTGAACCGTCTCGTTATTATATATCCACGAGTAGAGCAACGGATAGACCAACGGCACGATGATGAAGAAGATGAGCACCCCCTCGTCCTTAAAAGCCTGTGTCATTTCCTTTCGCCAGATGTAGCAGGCATTCTCTATGTCTTTGTATATGTTATGGAATATAGACATACGTGAGCATTGCATTCTTTATTTTTCCCACCACGAGCCAGGGCAGCAGCATGAATGCCGCCAGGGCAGCAAAGTGGAACCACGCCTCGATGAGCGGATAGCCGTTGAAGACGCAGATTTGGTAAATCATATAATAATGGCGCAGGGGGAACAGCCACGACAGCGACTGCAGCGGTCCGTCCATACCCATCACGGGGAATGCCGAACCGGCCATCGAGATGCTGAGCACCGCCCATAGCGAACAGATACTCAGCGACATACGCAGCGACGGCAGCAGTCCGAAGGCGAAGATGCCGAAGCCCTGACAGGCCAGCACCTGCATCAGTCCCAGCAGCACCAGCATCCACGGGCTTCCCAAATGCGGGAACTGCAACACGTAGAACACGTAGTATTCATATCCGTAGACGATAGCCAGCCAGATGACTGTCTGAGGCAGGAATTTGCCCAGCAGCGCCACCCACATGCGGTCAGTGGCCATAGCCATCCATCTCTTCGATGTGTTGAACTTCAGCTCCGTGCCTATCGAATAGGCCGAGATAAGGAAGATGAACAGCATGATCATGCCCGGCACAATCATCGTCGTCAGATACGAATTATAGCTCACCCAGGGGTTGGCTATCTGATGCACGTCCAGTTTAATGGGTTGCAGGAAAGACTCAATCTGTTTGTCGGTAAATCCCTTGGCACGCATGGTGGCCTGTCCGACGGCAGCAGAGCCCAGCGTCGAGATGGTCTTCAAGTCCTTCATCAGCAGGGCACCGGCAGCCAGCGTCGTGTACGAGTAATAGTACGATATCTTGGGCTGGCGCGAGGCCAACAGCTTCTCCGTCGTACCCTTGGGGATGTAGAGGAATCCGTATATCTCGTTGCGCTGGATGGCCTGACGGGCCTCAGCGACACTGGGATAATGGGCCACGATTTTGGTCATCTGGAAACCGTCCAGACGCTGCGACAGCGAGCGTGTCGTCGAGGTATTGTCCTGGTCGACAATACCCACAGGCATGCTGGTAGGCAGTCCGTCGTCCATCAGCGAGGTGAAGAAAAACATCACCAGCAATGGGAACAGCACCATGCAGAAGCGATAGATGTGATTCTGACGCAGAATCAGCAACTCGCGCAACATGATATCGTATACCTGCCTAAACCTCATCACTTATCACTCATCACTTACCACTTATCACTTGATAATGAGCGACATTCCCGGGCGCAAGCCATCGAACTTCTCGGTCGGACGGGCCTTGACCTCGAAGGTCTTCAGGTCGTACTGGCCGTTGGCCTTGGTGGCCTTCCATACAGCGTACGACCCCTGGTCCTTCAGATAGTAGACCTTCATCTCGATATCCTTGTTGAAGGCAGGAACGAACGCCTTGATGGTACTTCCCACCTGGATGCCGTTCAGCTGGTCCTCGCGGACGTTGAACGTGCCCCACATGTCGTGCATCATCGAGATGGTCATGATGGGCGAACCCGTACCGACCAACTCACCCACCTTGGGATAGATGCTGCTCACCTCGCCCTCCATCTGGGCTATCTGCACCGTTTCGTGGATGTAGCTGTTCACCTCCTGCACGGCACCCTTGGCACGTCCCACCTGGGCAGCAGCAGCCAGCTTATCCTCACGACGGGCACCGTTCTGGGCCATCTGGTACTGACTCTCGGCAGCCTTGCACTGGGCCTCCATAGCCTTGTAGTTGGCATAGACCTCGTCGCGCTTCTGGGCCGACACCACACCCTCGTCAAACAGACGCTGGATGCGCTGATACGACTTCTCGGCGATTTCCAGTCCGGCCTTAGCCTGTTGCCACAACTGGAAGGCACCCTGAATCTGCTCCTGACGGGCTCCGTTCTGGGCCTTCAGCTCCAGTGCGGCAGCAGCATCCTCGGCGCTGCGGGCCTGTTCCATCTTCGCACGCACCTCGGGGGCGTCGAGTATGGCCAGCGTGTCGCCGACCTTTACATAGTCACCCTCCTTCACGCGTATTTCCAAGATACGTCCCGGCACCTTGCTCGACACGCGGTATTCACTGACTTCCACTTGTCCCTGAATCAATTCGGGATCACGTCCCAAGGCAAAGAATCCTATCAGGGCCACGATAATCACGACTGCTGCAAATCCGACGATTGCAAGCAGAATGTTGTTATGCTGTGTTTTTGCTGACATAATCGTTGTTTATTGTAATGTGCCAAGGGCCTTCTGCAGGTTCACCTGGCTGAGTTTGACATCAATTTCTGCATCTATCTTCTGCGACTGAGCCTGCAGCCATGCCGTCTGAGCCTCCATGACGGTGGTCGACGAGATGACGCCCTCGCGGAATCCGAGGTCGGCGGTACGCAGGTTCTCTTCAGCCTTGCGGATGTTGGCCCTGCTCATCTCCAGCTTCCTGTTCGCCTCGCGGACCTGGAAATTGCTCTGGTTCACCTGCAGGGTAATCTTTTCGCGCGCTTCGTCCATCTGCAGGCGTGCTATGGTCGTCGCACCCTTCGAGGCACGCACCTTATAGGCCACGTCGCCCCAGTTCCAAATGGGGATACGCACCAGCACACCGACGTTCCACACACCTCCGAACTTACGCTGGAAGCCATTAAACAGGTTGGGGTTCGACACCGCATAGCCGCCCATCAGCGCCACCTGCGGCAGATTGCCGGCCTTCAACACATTCGTCAGCTGCTTGCTCATGTCGACCATGTTCTGCAACTGGCGCAGTTCCGGACGGTTCTCCAGCGCCTGCTCCACCTCCATTTGCGGGGCCAGCTCGGCGCCATCCAGATCGTCACGCTCCTCGTCGACCAGTACAATCTGTTCCGACATAGGCAGTCCGCACAGCTGGCAGAGCAGCATCTTCGACAGCACCAGGCCGTCGTCGACCTTCGTCAGCATCATCTCGGCTTCGTTCACCTTCACGCTGACGCTCAGCCCTTCGCTACGCGTGGCGACACCCTCCTGAATCATCTTCTGCACGTCACCGTCCAGCTTCTTCACCAGGTCCACATAGCCTTGGGCCAGCTTCTGCTTGTGACGCAACGACACCACCTGCCAGTAGGCCTTGTCTATATTATATAAGGTAAGCTGGCGCTTCTGCTCCGAAGCGTTGGCTGTCAGGTCCTCACCGATGTCGGCCATCTTGTTCATGGCGATGATGGCACCACCCATGAACACGGGCTGTGTCACCATGACGGCTCCGGCAAACATATTTCGCGTGTCGGTATGGAACGCATCGACAATGCGCCCTCCCACTCCGTTCAAGGCGGCACCAACGGGACTGACTATTTGCGACAGATTACCGAGAATACCTGTCGGGGTGATACCCATCGTGCCCAACAAATCCCAGACACCTTGCGGCACCTGGCCCATCACCTCACCGGCCTTTTGTCCAACGCCGGAAGTCAGCGAGGTGCCCAGATTCGACAGCGTCTCCTTCTGGTCGTCGCTCAGCAGCGAGATCTCCCTGCTGGTCCATTCGTAGCCGCCCAATGCACTGACGTGCGGCAGGTACTTCGTACGCGCCGACTTACGCAGATTGGCTGCCACATCCTGCTTCACACGCGCCATGCTGAGCTCCTTGTTGTTGCGCAGCGCCATAGCCCTGCAACTGTCCAACGAGAGCAGCTGTTGCGCATCGGCAGGCAGACAGCCTAAAGCCAAAAGCCAGAAGCTAAAAGCCAAATTCTTGTTCATGCTCTATTTATTATACGTAAAGTTTCTTGATCCGATAGCCTGTCCGTCGCAGAAGATGCTGACATTATACTGACCGCCGCCCAGGTATTCGTTCACCGTCCAGTAGAGCGTCAGCGCAGTCTCCTCGCCAGTATATTCCACATCCTTTTTCATCGACCAGGCCAGCTGTTTGCCGCTATACTCGAAGGTACCGCCGCCATTGAGCACCTCACCCTCGGGAGTCGTCACGCGGACATACACCGAACGGGTGCCGTTGCTCGCCGTCACGTTCTTCGTAATGGCAAACGACACGGCCAGCGTCTTGGCATTCTTCATGTATTTCTCCGCCTTGCCCTTCTTGCTCAGCGGCGTCAGCGAGATATTCGTAGCGTCCAGCTGGGCGGCAATGGCCACCTTCTCCGACAGCGAAGCCTTCTCCGACGTCAGCGTCTGGTTCTGCTGGTTGCTCTGCGCCAACTCCGAGCGCACACGGTCGTTCTCCGTCATCAGGTCCTGGTTCAGGCGGTTCAGCGAGTCTATCTGCAGCACATACGAACGCAGCACGGCACGCACCGTAGCCAGTTCCTTCTTCAGACGGGTAATCTCGGCGGCATCGCTGGCATGCGTGCGCTTCAACTCCTCCAGCAACTTCTGCGTACGCTCCTGTTCCTGGGTCAGTTCCGCAATGATCGAGTCGTTCTTGATATAGTTCTTCATCTCGCTATACTGCAGGGCGAAGTTCTGGTATTCCTTCTCCATCTCCTGCTTGTCCAGCTCGGCCAGCTCCTGCATGTCCTGGTTGGTCTGCTTCTCTTGCATCAGGCTATAGCCCAGCCAACCCAGGGCGGCCAACAGCACAACGATAATGCCTATAAATACTTTTTTATCCATAATTCGTTGAATTTCGCTGCAAATTTAATCTTTTTCTACGAAAAAAACGAAGAAATGTTGCACGTTTTCAATTTATTCACTATATTTGCAACATTATTAACGCTCACAAGACCTAAAACAGATGAACAAGGACGGGTTTCTCTATAAAGTCTACGACCTCTACTACGACGGTTTCCGCTCCATGAAGCTGGGGCGCACCCTGTGGGCCATCATCCTCATCAAGCTGTTCATCATCTTCATCGTGCTGAAGCTGCTCTTCTTCCCCAACTTCCTGAAAGAGCATGCCCAGGAGGGGCAGGAGTCCGACTTCGTCGCCACCGAGATGATAGACCGCGCCAAATGAACAAACAATATCTAAAACCCGAATATTATGACAAGCGACTTATTACTGAACATCGACGCCGGCTCCATCGACTGGGCAAGAGCACAGTTCGCACTGACGGCCATCTACCACTGGCTGTTCGTGCCGCTCACCCTCGGACTGGCTGTCGTCATGGGCATCTGCGAAACCTGCTGGTATCGCACCCTCAACCGATCCAAAGGAGCAGTTGTCGACACCTTCTGGCGCGACTGCGCACAGTTCTGGCAACGCCTCTTCGGCGTCAACTTCGCCATGGGCGTCGCCACAGGCATCATCCTCGAATTCGAGTTCGGCACCAACTGGTCGAACTATTCCTGGTTCGTAGGCGACATCTTCGGAGCGCCGCTGGCCGTCGAAGGCATCGTAGCCTTCTTCATGGAGTCCACCTTCGTGGCTGTGATGTACTTCGGCTGGAAGAAGGTGTCACCCGGCTTCCACCTCGCCTCCACATGGCTCACAGGTCTGGGAGCCACCATTTCCGCCTGGTGGATTCTCGTGGCCAACGCCTGGATGCAGTGTCCCGTAGGCTGCGAGTTCAACCCCGACACCATGCGCAACGAGATGGTGTCGTTCCTCGACGTGGCCCTCTCGCCCTTCGCCATCGACAAGTTCTGCCACACCGTCATCTCCTCGTGGATTGTCGGCGCCGTCTTCGTCGTGGCAGTATGCAGCTGGTATCTCATGAAGAAACGCGACATCAAGCTCGCCGTCGAGAGCATGAAGATTGCCGCCATCGTCGGACTCGTCACATCGCTGGGAGCAGCCATGACCGGCCATAAGTCCGGACAGAGCGTCGCCCAGGCACAGCCCATGAAACTGGCAGCCATGGAAGCCCTTTACAACGGTGGCACCGACGTCGGTCTGACGGCTGTCGCATGGGTGAATCCATTCTGTCAGCCCGACTACCTGTCGGAAGGCGAGGCACCCCTGAAAATCGACTTACCCTACGGTCTCTCCATGATGGCCACCAACGACATTCACGGCTATGTGCCCGGCATCAACGACCTGTTGAACGGCTATACCCGTGCCGATGGCACACGCGAGCCGTCAGCCGATGAAAAAATCCGACGCGGACGGCAGGCCATCACCGCCCTCGCCGCCTATCGTAAGGCCAAGAAGGAAGGCGCCAGCGACTCCATTGTCAACGCTCAGTTGTCAATTGTCAAGGACAACATGAAGTACTTCGGCTATGGCTATGTCAAGGACAAGGCCGACCTCGTGCCCTACATTCCCGTCAACTTCTGGGCGTTCCGCATCATGGTCGGACTGGGATGCATCTTCATCCTGTTCTTCGCACTGATTGTCATTCTGACCTTCCGCATTCCGTTCCTCACCATCTTCACCCGCCGCCTGCTGGCCACCGTCGGACTGCTGCCCGAGACCGCTGCCGACGAAAACCAGGTGACGGGACTGCCCGCCTGGCACTATTGGCTGGCCATTGCCCTCGTGCCGCTGGCCTACATCGCCTCCGAGAGCGGATGGATAGTAGCCGAGTTAGGACGCCAGCCCTGGACCATTCAGGACATGCTGCCCACCTGGGTGGCCGTCAGCGACATCGAAGGCATCAGCGTCGCGCTGACCTTCTTCCTGTTCCTGTTTCTCTTCACCCTCATGCTCGCTGTCGAAATCAGCATCCTCATCAAGCAAATCCACAAAGGACCGGAGTATAGCACTTCGCTAAATGAGAAATGAGAGATATGATTACATCATGCGTTTGAACATATCATAAACAACAAAAATTCAAACTTCAAAATAATATGTCATACGATTTCTTACAGCACTACTGGTGCTTCCTGGTCAGCCTGCTGGGTGCACTGCTGGTTTTCCTGTTGTTCGTACAAGGAGCCAACTCCATGGTGCGCTCGCTGGGCTATACCGACGAGGGCCGTCGCCTCATTATCAATTCCACGGGGCGCAAATGGGAGTTCACCTTCACCACACTGGTCACCTTCGGCGGAGCGTTCTTCGCTTCCTTCCCCCTGTTCTATAGCACCTCCTTCGGCGGAGCCTACTGGCTGTGGATGCTCATCCTCTTCACCTTCGTCCTGCAGGCCGTCAGCTACGAGTTCCAGAACAAGCTCGGCAACTTCCTCGGCCCCAAGACGTTCCAGATGTTCCTCGTCATCAACGGACTGCTCGGTCCCCTGCTTTTGGGCGGTGCCGTAGCCACCTTCTTCGAGGGCTCCAACTTCATCATCATGAAGGACAACATGATCGACGCCTCGTCGTTCACACCCATTATCTCGCGATGGGCCAACGCCTCCCACGGACTCGACGCCCTGCTCAACCCCTGGGTACTCGTCTTCGGACTCGCCGTCATGTTCCTGGCACGCGTCCTCGGCACCCTCTACATCATCAACAACGTCAACGACGAGGACATCCGCTCGCGGGCCAGCGTGCGACTCGTCGGAGCCGCCGTACCCTTCCTCGTGTTCTTCGTGGCCTACCTCGTCCACCTGCTCCTCAAGGACGGCTACGCCTACGACGACGCTGGCGTCATCTCCGTCGTGCCCTACAAGTACCTCACCAACTTCATCGACATGTGGTATCTCACCATCATCCTGCTCGTCGGCGTCGTACTGGTACTGTATGCCATTGGTAAGACCATCGTGTCGAAAACGTACATCAAAGGTATCTGGCCTGCCGGCATCGGTGTCGTACTCGTCGTGCTGCCCCTGCTGCTCATGTCTGCATGGAACCACACGGCCTACTACCCCTCCACCGCCGACCTCCAGTCGTCGCTCACCATCGTCAATTCGTGCTCCAGCGAGTTCACCCTGCGTACCATGTTCTACGTCAGCCTCATCATACCTTTCGTGCTGGCATACATCGTCTACGCCTGGAGGGCCATCGACAAGAAGAAGATCGAGCGCGCCGACATCACCGACGACCACGCCTACTAGGGACAGAACCGTCATATTCAACACCGAAGAATCCGAGCAACTCATCATTGCCCGGATTCCTTTTTCAGTCGCCGCGTAATCAGCTTTACGTAGTAGTCCAGTCCGAAGATGCTGCCCACCAGCAGGAAGGCCTGCGCCACATAGACCAGCAGTCCGTTCGACACGTCGTCGATCACCACCACCTGATAAGCCACGAGTGCAATGCTGCTCACTATCAGCAGCACTGCACAAGTGTATTGAGAGATCAAAAAGCCCTGTTTCATAGCTTCTATCCGTGTTTATCCGTGCGATTCGTGTTCGCCCTTACATCATCGTAACTGCGGCTCCGCTGCCTGCACCTGCCAGCATGGCAAGAATAAGTTCGATGAACTTCCAAATAACGTTCTTAGTCTTCTCGTTCATGACATTCCTCATTTCTTATTTCTCATTTCTTCATTTACATTTCTTTCATTTCTTTCATTTTTCATTTCTCATTTAAAAAGGTTGCGCCTTTTCAGGCGCTAACCTTTTTTAGCTTCCCATCTCGAAGCCGCCCGAGTTGTCGTCGCCGCTGTTAGACGAACCGCTGCCGCTGTTGCCTGACTCACTGCCGCTGTTCTGCGAACCGCTGTTGCCAGAATCCGTGGAATCCGTTGAATCCGTTGTTCCGTTGCCAGAATCCTCGTTGTCCTCGACTTCGCCCGAGTCGCTGGTCACGCGCTT
>SUYI01000025.1 GCA_015060485.1 Prevotella sp.
GGTAAGGATTTGGCCGTGATTAAGCAAATTCTTCACTGATATATTCTATCAGAGCGCAAAATTAGAGTCCCCATGATTACCTTATAATGATCATGTTAAAGTTGATTGAAATCTGTCAAGTCCCCGTACAGGACCCGAATCCGGTTGTAAAAGTACGAAAATATTTCGAAAATCCCAAATGAAAGGAGAAATAATTTATATGATGTTTGGCCGGTACGATTTTTTTTGTTACTTTTGCAGGCAATAAGTGTAAAATCAACTATTATTATGAAACGTTCAACTATTCTATTATTGCTATTTGTATTTGTGGGGTTGCAGCAGGGCTGGGGCTATGTGAAGGACTCGATATTCATCAGCGTGAACGGACAGCGGAGAAACATGATCGTGTTCACGCCGAACGAACTGCCGGCGAAATCGCCACTATTCATCATCACACACGGCATGAACCAGAACCCGGAATACCAGTACGGCTCGGACAAGATATACGAGATGGTGGACACGGCGAAATTCGTGGCGGCATACCTGCGCAGCGACGGCAACACATGGGACGTCGGAGGCACGAAGGACCAGACGTTCGTGACAAAGACCATCGACGAGATGGCCTCGCGACACGACATCGACCGCGACCGCGTGTACTGGTCGGGATTCTCGATGGGCTCGATGCTGATTCACCACTGCATAGCAAACATGCAGGACAAGATTGCCGCCTTCGCTCCAACCAGCGGCATACAGTTTTCGGAACAGCCCTGGACGAAATGCAAGAAGCCGGTGAACCTGCTGGAATGTATTGCCTATGGCGACGACGTGTTCGGATACGAGCAGTATGGCATCCATGCCTACATCGAGAACTATGCCAAGCACGACGAGCACACGCGGTATTCGAAGACAATAGGCTTCAAGCCCTTCAGCGGAGCCTGGCAGAACGGCGACCTGGAGCGATGGACGGGCGGTGCGAACGGCGGCGAGGTGTGGCTCTACTCGTATAACAACGGCGGACACTGGCCCACGGACCAGAACCGACACCTGATATGGAACTTCTGCAAGCGGTTCGCGCTGAACCAGCCCAAGGCGCGGCTGACGCTGCCGGAAGGCGAGATGACATACGTGAGCATGATGCCGGACGGCGAGGCGACATTCCCCGACATCGCCATGGAAGCCACCGCAGCAGCTGCTGAGGGCGAGGTGACAAAGGTGGAATTCTACGACGGTACGACGCTGATAGCCGCCTGCACAGAGGCGCCCTACCAGGCTACGCTGACCGCCCCGAAGGCCGGCACGCACACGCTGCGGGCGGTGGTGACCGACTCGAACGGCAAGACGGGCGAGAGCAGCTGCCAGGTGAACTGCGTGACGACGGAGGAATACAACATGATTCAGACGTTCAACTACGAGGGTGCGGTGCCCCAGAACTGGAGTGTGTGCAACGGCAAGACGACGCGTGTGGGCGGCGGTATGCCCTACTCGACCGGTTGCCGGCTGCTGCGGTTCACCAACGAAAACCGCGGTTTCGAATACGGTCTGCTGGTGACGAACCCGGGAGGCGAGGAGAAGGCCGCCTGGGCACGGTTCGGCGACGCAGCGGCACGGACGCGAATGACGCTGCACGCAGGACAATACTCGCTGAAGAGCCGCGTGGTGAACTGGAACCAGCCGGAGCATACACCGGTCGTCTACGCCATTGAGGACGCAGACGGACAGACGGTGGCCACGAAGACTTTCAAACCCTCGATAAACATAGGAGGCAGCACGGCAAACAAATTCTCGAACGGACGGGGTCAGACCTTCGACTTCGACATCACCCAGACGGGCGACTACGTGCTGTCGCTGTATGCCGACGCCACAAAGGACGCTGACTTCGTGCTGGGCATGGCCACACTGCAGGTGAAGGCATTCACCGAGACGGGCATCAGCACGGTGAGTCGTGACGAACAGCTGCAGGGCAAGCAGGGCTGCTACGACCTGAGCGGACGGCGCATGGACGCGGAACGCCTGCAGCCGGGCATATACATCGTGGACGGAAGGAAGGTCGTCGTGAAATAAACGAAGGGTGTGCCGATGAGCACACCCTTCATTATTTACCGGAAAACGCTTAATTTTTCTCTGCGGGCTTGGGAGCCTCGGCGGGCTTATCTGCCTTAGCAGCGGCCTTGGCCTTTGGAGCTGCGGCTTTCTTGGCTGCGGGCTTTGCCTTTGGAGTAGCCTTTTTAGCCTTCTTGGGCTTCTCTGAAGAAGCCTTGACCTTCGGTCGAGCAGGCTCGAGCTTCTCGAGGCGCGCCTTCAGACGGGTAATCTCCTTATCCTTCATCTCAATCTCGTCACCCTGGTTGCGGATGGTGGTGAGCAGGGCGTTGAGCTCGTCGTTCTCGATCTCGGGGGGATAGAGGGCGTTGACGCGGTTGATGAAGTCACCGAGGATGTTCATGTAGTTGGTGAAGGCGTCAAACGGTCCGCTGTAGATGCCGCGGTCGAGTCCTACGTTAGAAGCCTTGGTGGTCATGAAGCGGAAGTTGTTGGAGGCCTGCAGGTAGTCCCAGTCCTGATTGATGCGCGGATCGTCGGCAATGCGCAGACGGTCGGCCACGGAGTACAGCTTGTTGAAGGCCTCGCGCTGCATGGCGTTGCCGAGCCAGCACGAGCAGTCGCGCTCCTCGTCGACCCACGACAGGGTGTCGGGGACGTCGATGGCACCCATGCTCTTGGTCTTCATGCAGATCTCGGTAGGTGTCGAGAAGGTGATGCCTTTCTCCTTGGCACAGCCGGGCAGTGCCTTCAGGAAGTCGAGGATATTTGAGCTGAGGGGCTGTGCGATGCCCAGGGCACTGAGTTCCATGAAGATGTTGACGATCTGCTCCTCCTTCGGGAGGTTGGCTATGCGGTCAATGTAGTTATCGGCAAACAGGGGATAGCCCTCCCAGTCGGGATTGTTGAAACGCAGCGAGATGTCGTCGCTGAGCTCGACGTCGCGGAGTAACAGCTTCAGGTTGGGGGCGATGTTACAGTTGTAGACGTAGTGCGGCGACTTCCAGCCCAGCACGTGCTTGGCACCCTCGGTGAGCATGCCCTTGAAGCCCATGGCGGCAATCTGTCCGCCGATGTCGTCGCTATAGATGAGCGACGAGTTGCGGGCCACGGTGGGTTTCTTGCCGAAGAGCTCCTCAATCTTGGCCATCTGCTTCTTCACGTCGAGGGCGAAGGTCTCCTCGTTGGCCAGCGACGACAGGCCGTGAGAGTATGGCTCGGCCAGGAACTCGACGCAGCCGGTCTGGTTCAGCTCCTGCAGCTTGGCAATGACCTGCGGAGCATGGAACTCCAGCTGCTCGATGCCCGTTCCGGAGAGCGAGAAGGCTACCTTGAAGTAGTCGCCGTGCTCGCGGATCATGTCGCCAATGGCTGTCAGTGCCGGCATGTACGAACGGTTGGCGATGTCGGTGATGCTACGCTCGTTCTCGTAGTCATCGTAATAGTAATGATCGGTACCGATATCGAAGAAACGGTAACGCTTCAGATGGATAATCTGATGTATCTCGAAATATAAACAAATTGTTTTCATTGTCTTATCATTTTTTCGTTATTACGTTATTTCGTTATTACGTTGTTCCGTTATATTGAATGGGGGCTATGCCTCCCACCCTA
The DNA here is from genome assembly GCA_015060485.1 of Prevotella sp. Lineage (GTDB taxonomy): Bacteria > Bacteroidota > Bacteroidia > Bacteroidales > Bacteroidaceae > Prevotella. The sequence continues at coordinate 3,634 of SUYI01000025.1, forward strand.
ACGTGCGCTTATAGAGCGTAGCAATCCAGGCTCCGACTTTCTCCCACGTAATCTGGTCGACCTCGCGCTTGCCTTCCTCCTTGAGGTAGGTGAACAGCGAGTCGTTGGCACAGATGCTGTAGATGGCGTCGGCCAGGGCGTGGATGTCCCAGTAGTCGACCTTGATGCAGTTCGTCAGAATCTCGGCACATCCCGACTGCTTCGAGATGATGGAGGGCGTGCCGCACTGCATGGCTTCGAGGGGCGAGATGCCGAAGGGCTCGGAAACCGACGGCATGACGTAGACGTCGGAGTCTTTCAGGCACTCGTAGACCTGCTTGCCGCGCATAAAGCCCGGGAAGTGGAAGCGGTCGGCGATGCCACGCTCCGCAGCGAGGTGAATCATGGCGTCCATCATGTCGCCGGAACCAGCCATACAGAAGCGTACGTTGCGGGTGCGGCGGATGACCATGTTGGCAGCCTCGACGAAGTACTCAGGGCCTTTCTGCATGGTGATGCGTCCGAGGAAGGTAACGACCTTGTCCTTGCCCGTATGGTCGGGACGAGGAATGGCCTGATACTCGTCGGGCAACGGATACACGGCATTGTGGACGGTGTAGCACTTGCGGGGGTCCTGATGGTACTGGTTGATAACGGTCTGACGCGTCAGCTCGGACACACACATGATGCAGTCGGCATTGTCCATACCATTCTTCTCGATGGAGTAGACGGTGGGGTTCACCTTACCACGAGAGCGGTCGAAATCGGTAGCATGAACGTGAATACATAACGGCTTACCACTCACCTGTTTAGCATGGATGCCTGCAGGATAGGTTAACCAGTCGTGCGCATGAATGATGTCGTAGTCGAGGGTGCGTGCCACGACGCCGGCAATGATCGAGTAGTTGTTGATTTCCTCGTGCAGATTGCCCGGATAACCGCCGGCAAACTCCATGGCACCCAGGTCGTTGACGTGCATGTAGTTGAAGTCGGCGTAGAGGTGGTCGCGCAGACGGAAATAGAGTTCGGGATCCATGATGTTTCCCACGCGCTCGCGGACATAGTCGGCCGACACGTCGCGATAGGCAATGGGCACTGCATTCATGGCCACAATCTGACAGGCAGAACGGTCCTCGTCGCCGAAGGGCTTGGGCAGACACAGCGTGATGTCCATATCGCCCTGGGCATGGAGACCCTGCGAGATACCATAGTTGGCGGTGGCCAATCCACCGAATACGTGAGGAGGATACTCCCATCCAAACATTAAAACTTTCATAGCGTTTCCTCCTTATTTATTTCTGATAAGTATATTTCTCCATCAGCTTCACCGAGCGCAGAATCTCAGCGACGTTCATGGCGAAGGCCATGGCTCCGCGTCCGTGGAAGGGCGGGTTGCCGTCGAACAGCTCGCTGATGGTGCCCAGAGCATGATAGTCCATCTCTTCTTCATAGCCCACCATGTGGCGCTCGAGGAACGACAGGCGGGTGCGCTTGTAGAGTTTCAGGCAGGCCTCGATGTAGAAGCCGCCGAGCCAAGGCCACGCGGTACCCTGATGGTAGGCGTAGTCGCGCTGCGTCTGCGGACCGACGTACATGGGGTTGTAGCCGCCGCTCTTGGGCGACAGCGAGCGCAGGCCCTTGGGAGTCAGCAATTCGCGGGTGCAGACGTCGAGCACGCTCTTCTTCTGTTCTTGCGACAGGGGTGAATAGTCGAATGCCACGGGGAAGATCATGTTCGGACGCACGCTCCAGTCCATCATCGGACCGTCGACATAGTCGAGCAGATAGCCGTACTCGTTCATAAAGGTGCCGATGAACGACTGCTTGCAGAGTTCAGCCTGCTTCTCGAGCTTGTCGGCAAACTTCTTGTCGCCGAGCTCGGCTTCCAAGGAAGCGCAGAACTTCAGGGCGTTGTACCACAGGGCATTGAACTCGACGATATAGCCTGAGCGGGGTACCACGGGACGGCCGTTGGCAGTGGAGTTCATCCACGTGACGGCCTTATCGCGTCCGTTGGCATAGAGCAAGCCGTTGTCGTCAAGACGCAGGTTGGGATGTCCGCCGGCGAGGATGTACTTCACGATGTCCTTCACCAGCTTGCCGTACATCTTATACCCCTTCTCCTTGCCGGCATCCTTCACATACTGCTGGATGGCCCAGACAGCCCACAGGGGAACGTCGGGCTGCTCAATCTCGTAAATCTTGACGCTCAGCGGTTTGTCTTCCATAAACTCGCGCAGGCCCTTCTCGGCGGTCTTCATCACCAGCTCGAAGTAGTCCTGCTCGCCAATGGCCAGCGTCAGACCAGGCAATGCAATAAAGGTATCGCGGCCACGTGCCTTGAACCAAGGATAGCCTGCCAGCAAGTAGCGGTCGTCTTTCTTGTCAATCTTCTCCATAGCGCTGCCACTGCGGTGGTCGCGGAAGTGGAACTGATGGGCAGCAGTGACCAGGCAATGGTAGAAATTGTCGCGGGGCACGCGGTCGGCAACCTCCTCGTCAAAGAGCTTCTTCAGCGTCGACGTCTTGATGGCCGACGTGGAAGCGGCAAAGACGATGCTCTCGCCCTTCTTGATGTTCATCTCGAAATAGCCAGGTACGTAGAGGTCCTCGTTCGAGGCATAGCCGCGCTCCTGCTCCTTCGGATACTCCACGCCACGATACCAGTCGGGATGGAAGATGAACTCGTTCTTCTTCGAGAACTGCATGAAGAGGTCGGGATAGCCGGCATACATACAGGTCTTGATGCCGTTCTCGACGGGATGGTACTCGCGCGAGGCAGTAGAATTCTCGTGGGTGAACTGACGTACGGAACGGAAGGCAAGGAACGGACGGAATCGCAGAGTAGTGGCCGAATGGGCATCCTCCAGCGTGTAACGAATCAGAATGCGGTCTTCGTAGTGCTGGAACACCACTTCTTTCTTTAATAACACGCCACCGACGCGATAGAGCGTGGTGGGCACTACGTCACAAGAGAACTCACGGATGTACTTGTGACCCTTTGGGCTGTAGTTGTTGCCTTGGTATTTGTGGAGTCCGAGATTGAACTCAGCGCCGTGCTGAACAACCGTACAGTCGAGCGACGACAACAGGACATGATTCTCGTCGTCGAGCTCGGGTACGGGAACAACGAGCAGACCGTGGTACTTACGCGTATTACAGTCGACCAATGTCGAGCTGCTATAGGCACCAGAGCGGTTTGTCCGAAGCAATTCACGACGCAATGACTCCTCCAAATTGGTCATTACAGCTTTTTCAAATCGTAAATAACTCATAGTTCCTATTTTTAGGTATTTTATTGTTTTAGTTAAAATGTCCTCAAAAGTACGAAATATTCCCGGGATAACAAAATAAAACGGACATTTTTTTCGAAAAACGCCCGTTTTTTGTTTTCTTTCACATTTTATCAGTCCGGAATGAGGAAGTTGATGACTTCCTGTTCGACGGTAATGGTGTAGGGTCCGACAGGTATGCCAAGCAGTCGTCCGTCGACGCCGACGAGTGCGTGCTTGGCCTCCTCTACCCTCACCTCGCGGGTGCGATAGGGATGTACGGCGCGGTGGTTCAGGAAGCGTCCCGTGATGAGCAGCCATAGTCCGGCAAAGACCTGCAGGATGCCTGTGTGGTAAACCATCGACACGTCGAGCATGCCGTTATAGGGCACGGCGCTGGGCGTCTGTCCATAGCCCGGTCCGCTGCCTATGCACATCGTCATCACCTTGCGGTCGACGGTGGAATTGTTGATCTTGACATGCATCTTATAGTCCATGCGGTGGAAAATCATAAGGAAGATGGAAACGATGAATGACAGGGTGCGCGAGCCTAACAGCGAACGCGTCTGGCGGCGCAGGTTCATGATGTCGGCAATGAGTCCGACGTTGACGCAGTTCAGGAAATAGCGGTGACAGTGCTCGCCCTTTTTATTCACATAGCGCACACAGCCTAAATCGACGGTACGCACGCGGTGCTTGACGAGCCAGTCGACGGTCTGTTCGACATTGTTCTCCTTGAAATCCCAGTAACGGGCGAAGTCGTTGAGTAGGCCGTTGGGAATGACGCCCAGGGCTATCTCGTCGCGCACCTGCCGTTCGACCTGCATCAGACAGTTGACGGCATCGTTCAGCGCCGAGTCGCCACCCGCCACAATGATGGTTTTATAGCCATTGTGGATCAGCATGTTCATCAGGCGCTCTACACTATCGGCCGACTCGCTCTGCACAAAGTCGTACTCCACATGACGGTCGTCCAGCACACGCTGAATTTTCTCGCGCTGCTTGGAACCGTATCCCTTCGGGCAATACAGGATGCCCCACCTTGTATTCGCTTCGCTCATAAATAAGAAATAAGAAATGAGAAATGTGAAATGTCAATGAAGAAATGAAGGAATGAGAGAGCCATGCCACATAGCTTTAGAATCTGTGCCACCTTGTCGCCCATCGGCTGGAGGGCGTTGATCCAGTGAATCGTAAAGCCCCGTCGCTCCATGCCGCGGAACCACGTCATCTGACGCTTGGCAAACTGGTGGATGGCAATCTCCAGACGGCTGAACATCTCGTCGTAGGTGGTCTGGCCGGTGATGTACTCGGTGACGAATTTGTATTCCAGTCCGTAATAGATCAAGTCTTCAGCGGGAATGCCCTCGGCAAGCAGGCTGCGCACCTCGTCAATCATGCCTTCCTCGAGACGGGCCTTCAGGCGACGGGTAATCTTCGCACGGCGCTCCTCGCGGTCGATGTCGACACCGATGATGAGGGAGTCGACGGGCGGCAGCTCACGACGCGGCACAGGATTTTCGAGGTTGTACGTCTCGATCTCGATGGCGCGGATGGCACGCTGACAGGAGTCGACATCCGTCGTGTTGTGCATCACAGACCCCGTCTTGGCTTTCAGGCCGGCGAGCATCTCGGTCAGTTCGGCCAGCGTCTTGCCGTCTAACGAGGCACGGAGTTCGGGATTCTGGGGCACGGGCGACAGCTTGTAGCCTTTCAGCACGGCCTCGATATACAGTCCCGTACCGCCACAGAGAATGGGCACCGCACCACGGCTCCGGATGTCCTGATAGGCATCGAAGAAGTCCTGCTGGTACTGAAACAGGTTGTACTTCGTGCCCGGCTCGCAGATGTCAATCAGATGATAGGGAATACTTTGAACTTTGAACTTTGAACTTTGAACTTTATAGTCCGCCAAGTCCTTGCCCGTGCCGATATCCATCCGACGATAGACCTGACGGGAGTCGGCAGAGATAATCTCCCCGCCAATCTCGTGGGCCAGAGCAGCTGCCAAGGGCGTCTTGCCACTGGCCGTCGGACCGAGTATCGTTATCATCTGTTGCATATCGTCTGCAAAGATAAAAAAAAAATGCCGTCTGACAAAACTCAGACGGCATTTTCTTAATTTTCCTTGGGTTCTATGTCGTGGAAGTACGCCGAGATTTCCTGGCCTTCAGGAATCTTTTCAAAGAGTGCCTTGCCCTCTTCGACAGAGATAGCCTTGCCGTTGAGCGAACACTCGCTGATATCGTCGTAGACCTGGAGGACGAAGAGTTTCCACAGCTGCTTGCCATTCTGGTAGGCATAGATGATGTGCTGATAGGAAGGTCCCCCGGGCGAGCCGCCGAACTTGAGATAGCAAATGCCGTCCTTCGTGGCTCGTGAAGGATGCTGGAAGGCATTCTCCACATCAATGAGCTTGAACTTGCCATTGTCACGAATGAAGAAAGCGCCGTTCTTGTCGTCCTTGTCGCGCAACCAAATCCATTCGTTGTCGTAGTCGATGAAGCAATGCGCCCACTTGGTGAGTTCGACATACTTGTTGGCATGGGGGTCCTCTGCAAGATAGAGTTTCTTCATCTCGGCGAGGTCCGACTTCCAGACGGGGATTTCCTCGTCGATCAGCGAATGGAATATCTCGTATTGCAACTCGACAAGTTTTTCGTTGCGCAAGTAAATCATACCCACACAGAAACTTTCGGGGGCACCATGGGTATAGCAAAGTTCAAGGCCCTTGGGACCTTCAAAGGCGGCTACGATGGAGTTCGGGATATAGCCTTCGGCATCGGCATTCCACGTGCCGCCATATTCCTCGTCGTAATAGCCCAACTGCTCGGTCTTATAGACCTTGTCGCCATCGATAAGCAGTTCGAGGGCAAGAGCATACTTGCGGTCTGCGTCGTACTTGTCCTTGGGGCCGTTCTTGTACTCACCCTTGAACTCTATCGTGCCATGCGTGTAACGTCCATCAATGGTGCCGAGTTTCTTTGAATTGTCTGCCTTCATGCCATACTCCTGCTCCATCTTCTTGACAATATCGGCAGGAAGAGAGGGATAGGTGTCGATAACATCGACCCCCTTGACAGCGAGCTGCTTGTGGGAATTCAGATAACTGTCGGTGCAGATGACCACACCCCACGTAGGATCATCGGGATTCCTGTCCTTGGCATTGACGAAGTCGAAGCGGGCACAGAGCGCGGGAATCTCCTCACGTCCATGAATCTCGCCAATGCTGGGAGTATTGCCGTCGGGGTCTTTCAATACCTCGTCAACAAACTTGATTTTCGTTATCTTGTCGCCCAAAATCCGGTTGGTATACTGGGCGGCATTGCGACGGAACATGTCCTGCAAAGCCCAACTGTTATGCCACGCGTCAAAGTATTCAGTATTGTCGTTGTTTTTCTGGGGCTCCTCCAGATTCGCCCAATACAGCATGTGCATGTACTTACCATCGCCACCGATGAGGAACATCGGCATCGGGGTGGTGTCGTTCTCCTCAATGATACTGTCGATGACAGCTACCGTCGCAGAGTCGATCATCCCTTCGGCAGGATTTGTCTGCCCCTTATTTTTACACCCCATCACCACCGCCATCGCGCAGATGGCAAAAAACATGAGTTTCTTCATATCATTCTTTAACTTTTCTTCTTTTACATAGCGGTCCATAACTTATTCCGCATAGTCAGAAAGATTGGGTTTACGCTCGATATTGATACCATGCCAGTTGACATAGTGGTCAATAGGTTCGCCAAGTTCCTTGTAGAGTTTTTCACCTTCCTCAGTGGGAATCTCCTTTCCGTCCTTCTCCCAACCGTTCTCAGACAGGTTGCCCTCCATGTCATATTGCTCCATGTTGTTGAGCGTATATGACAGTTTGCTGTCTTTCAAAACAACGACTTCAGCCATGTTGCAGCCAGTACCGCAGCCGCCACTCGACTGGATGGCATCCTTGAAGAAGGAGATTGAACGGTGATAATCAGCATCAACAAGGATGTGAGGGTCGTTGTCGTCAAGGGAGAAGATCATCTCATAGTGATCCTCGCCGTTACGCATATACAATTCTGCTTTGCCATCACGATCGACATCGATAAGGGCATATTCATGGAATTGTACGGGATCATAGCCAGCGAGCAATGGCTCGGCCAGTTCCACCAACTCATCATAGTATTTACTGATGTCGAACTGTTTGTCTGTTATGGCCTCCCAGGCATATTCCTTCATGCCATGCAGCAAATCCATGCCTCCTTCCTTCTCAAAGAAGATATTGGCCACACGCCACTCGCCGTCCTCTACGCGCATCAGCCAGCGCATGGGAATGCCCTTGACGGTCATGGCGTCCTTTACCAGAAACTTCACCTCGGCCATGCCATTGGGCAGAATCTCCGCTTTGATACTGTCGGCACTGACGCGCCCCTCGTAGCAGTCGTAAATCCAGGGATCGAGAGGTCCCTCATCGCCGAAGTCGAAGAAGCCGCCGCACTCGCATTCCATGGTGACGCTGTCGGCCTGGGCAACCACCTGCTGCCACTCCTTGGTGCCAAACAACTCGTCCAGCGAGGGCATCCCCTCCTTGTAGTTTTCCCTCATCGCATTCCATCGGTCGTAGACGGCATTCACCTGCTTAACGACCGCCTCGACGGTGTTCAGCGTGTCGGGCACTTCAAACACTTGTGTACTGTCGGCATCCGTGGCCGCATTATTCATCTTGTTACCGCAGGCAGTCCATGTCAGGACTACGACTGTAAAGATTAATACTTTTTTCATACGATCTAATATTCTCGGTTCATCAATTTGTGGAAGGCTTCTGTCAGGTCGTTGGCCAGACGAGCGGCAAAGACCTCGTCCATCTGTTTCTGCCCCTTAATCATCTCGTGGAAGAAACCATTAGTCCCCCAGTAGTAACGCGTCTCGTCATTCTGACTCTTGCAGAAATAGAATACGAGATTACCCTTATCGTAAAGGAATTCCTCATAGTACTCCCGTGCCCCTACATTATATTTACGCGTAATGAAATAGGGGGTGTAGCACACATTGCCGAGGTTCTCGTCGAACTCACCACTATAATAATAATGTGTCACATCCTTGATAGGTCCGGCTCCTGGAGCCATGTAGTTGCTCGTTACGACGGTCTCGTCAGGAGGCAGATCTGCCTTCTTCTTGTTAGTCATCATCTCCTTGGCCTCGGCATACTTCTTTCGGATATCCGACAGTTGCGCGTTCTGAGCCTGAACCATCATGGCCATCATCAGGAGAACGGCAGATAATAACAGTTTCTTCATCTTCTTATTCATTTTATTACTTATTCATAAAATTACTCGCGGCCGATGTTGCCAGGATTCTCTGGCGTAAGGAGCGACTTGGTAAACCACTTTGGACACTCGCGTTTGAACCATACATCGGTAATCTTCATTTGCTTCTCCGTTTGGGGATTGGTCCAGGTACCCTCCACCTTGTCATCCCATCGACCTTCCATATCGTGTTCAAGAGTGATATAACCGCTTTCTTTGCCATCGGGCTGATATTCGGTAAGACCATAGATGTCTTTGCCATTATTGGCTGTTACGCTTCCTACAATCATGATTGGTGCCGGATTCTTGGCATTGGGGTAGTAGATATAGCCAGCCACCTTACCCGCTTCGTTCCGTTGGAAGGCTATAATCACAGAGATGCGGCCGTCGAGTTTGGCATCATAGCGCTGGAGGGGATAGTTGAGCATATCACCGAAATTGACGTTGTCATTCTCTTCTCCTTCGATAGGCCACACATCGTCGAGATAATGCTGCAGCTTGTGCCCATGCCACCGATAGTAGCTGGTGACGCGTTCGTCAGGACCAGCGCTCCCGGTATGGATGAGACACTTCTTCTCTGCATCAAGCATCATCTCGCCGTTACCGGCAAAACCTTCTGGATACACAAAACCGTGTTGCGCCTCATCCCAGAGCAGCGCCTCATGCTGGGTGTTGGTAGAAAAGCCGCCATAGTAACCCAGATAGACATTCACGTCGGGATAGCCGTCGAAGTTGAGGTCTTCCTCAGAATAAGTGCCGATGGTTTCTGCCATATCCTCCGACAGTGGCACTGCCAGTTCGAAGGTGTACTCCTTGATCAGTTCTCCCTTGGCATAGGTGCCGAATCTCACCTCCGAGTAGTCGCCATCGGCATTCTTCACCTTTGTTGCCTTGAAAGTGAAATCGCTACGGTTAAGAATACTCACATCCGGTCCTATTGGTACATTGCGAGGGGCAGGGATAAAGGCGGCATCGTCTTCAAACAGGTTATCATGCTTAGGTGCCACAATCCGTGCCTGCGCACCAAGGTTCGGATGATAAATCTTGCAGCCAATCATCGTGAAGTCCTCGTCAGCCACAAACAACGGAACACCGGCACAGTTGGCGAAGAAACGACAATCGTTGAACTCCACGCCCTCACAACCACGCATGGTAATGAGTTCATAATCGCGATTGTTGAAGAAGTCACACTGATTGAATGTCACCCTCGCCGAACTGTAGAGTTCCATGATGCCATAAGTACAATCGTGGATGTTCGTTTTCTCCATCAAGAGATCCCTTGTATCACGGGCCACAATGCCATAGGTGCCGCACCCATAGAGGTCGCATGACATGATCGTGTTATCACTACCTCCCTCAACACCAATGACGCCGCCGTCGCAATAGCCATCCTCTGTGTGTCCGATGGTCAGGTTTTGAATGGCGCAGCCGACACAGTCGATCAAATTCAGGCAGAAGGCATAGCGAGGTGCCACTTCGATACTGGAATGTTGCTTGCCACGAATGACTAGGTTGCGGAAATTCTTCAATGAAAGCTCATGACCGTCATTGACAAAATCGCTGACAATAACAGGCTGGTCGCCACCGCGGTCGACAATGGTCACCCACGCCCGCCCGGGGATTCCGGCAAACTTATCTTCCTGCTCGAGAATACGCGAGAGGTTGAGATGGATGTCGGCTCCGATTTCCACAATGCGGTCGTTGCCAAGGGCATTGAGGAACTGCTCCTCGGTGGTAACGGTAATGACACCATCGACAGCCTCAACCATCTTCGGTGCCACAGTGGTATTCTCGTAGCGCACCCGGTTATCGTCGTCCTCGGCTTCCTCACTCTTGATAAGCTGCACGTTGGTCAACTCGATGATGCTCAACTTGATGCGGTTATTGTCGGTGCCAGGCTTATACCAGGGCTGGCTACTGAAATAATCGCGCAGGTCCTTCGACTGGAATTTCCACCCGTGACGGGCCAGAATCTCGTTACGCATCAAGCGCAGCTGGGGTTTCGAGAAACGACCCAGATAATGGACGTTCATCAGATAATTCTGCAACATCCAGCCGACCTCGCGTTCCTCGGCAATCTTCTGCTGCAACAGGCAGTTCTTCAGATTGTCGGGAGTGAGCACCAGCGTGTGGCAACAGTCACCGTTTGGATTGCGTACTGCCAGGAAGTTCATGCCATCCTGACAGATATAATCGACACGGGCTCCTGACCTGCCACGTATGGACAGCCACCCGTATTTGCTCGTTGACTCCAGGGTATAGCGTCCGTCAGCGCCGTCAACCTTATTGAGCAGGAACGAATCGCCTCCCATGTCTTCACTCTCTCCTTCCATGCGGACGTTGCCCTGAGCATCGACAATGGCGGCATAAAGCCTAAGACCATCCCACCACAGAGAGCCGTCCTTAATGGTCTGTGAAACACCTGTCAGTGCGCAACAAAGCAGAATAAACAAAACTGATAACTTCTTCTGTATCATCTCTATACCTTATTTAATATAATCTTCTTACTCTACAGCAATCTTGGTTCTTGCCGCAAAGCCACCCTCCAGGTCGTCGATGGTCAACTCCGTCAGCTGTGTCTTGCTCAGAGTCGACTGTCCGGCCAGACGGTTGGCCTGCGACTGGATGCTCTTCTCGAACACGTTACGGGCATAGCGGGCATTACCGAAGTTACGGTCCTTATGGGCTACGGCATACTCGAAGCGTTCCTTCAGATACGCTTCAGCATCAGGAGCCAGTGTGTACTGGTTCTTCTTCATATACATCTTGAAGATATCGGCAAGTTCCATACCGGTATAGTCGGGGAAGTCGATATAGCGGTTGAAGCGCGACTGGAGTCCTGGGTTCGAGTCGATGAAACGCTGCATCTCGTCCTTGTAACCGGCAATGATAACCACCAGACGGTCGCGATAGTCCTCCATGCGTTTCAGCAGCGTCGAGATGGCCTCCTGACCATAGTCCTGACCGCCACCGCCCTCGGGAACAAGGGCGTAGGCTTCGTCGATGAACAGCACGCCGTCGAGGGCTTGCTGGATAACGGTATCGGTCTTCAGCGCCGTCTGACCCATATATTTGGCAACGAGTCCGCCACGATCGGTCTCTACGGTATGCCCTTTCTTCAGCACACCCAGGTCCTTGTAGATACGTCCCACGATGCGGGCCACAGTGGTCTTACCAGTACCCGGCGAGCCGTAGAACACTAGGTGGAACGACACCTTGGCCGTCTTCAGCCCCTGAGCCTCACGCTGTTTCTGGAGTTTCACGAAATTGGCCAGCGAGCGAACCTCCTTCTTCACACTGCCCAGACCAATGAGCTCATCGAGTTCCTTGTAGGGATCACCCTCCAGTGGTTCGTTGACGATGACGCTGTCTTTCTTCTCCACCTGTTCGCTCTGTTCCTGATTCTCGTTGTCGGTCTTTTCCGTCTCATCGTCACCGACATAGGTACCAATGACACCCAGCAGGATGAGCGACACACAGAAACCTATCGACAGGCATCCGCATCCTTTGAAGACTTTTCTTCCTAATTCTTTTGCTTCCATGAGGCTATAATACTGATTCTATTAACGTTAGTTTATAGTTTTTTTAATTTGATGCTGCAAAAATACAAAAAAAAAGCCGTCCGACAAAATCGGACGGCATTTTTTTGCTATTGGCTATTAGCTTTTGGCTATTGGCCAACTGCTAATTGCTTATTTCAGTTGACTTCGTCGACTCAAATACGCGACTCGGCATACTGAAAGCAAGCTTTCGTCTGCTCTCACTGCTTATTTGAGTTCAGCGAGGTACTTAATGGTGCGAACCATCTGAGAAGTGTAAGAGTTCTCATTGTCGTACCAAGCAACAACCTGTACCAGAGAGTTGCCGTCACCGATCTTAGAAACCATGGTCTGGTTAGCGTCGAACAGTGAACCGAACTTCATACCGATGATGTCTGAAGAAACCAGCTTCTCCTCGGTGTAACCGAACGACTCGTTGGTAGCAGCCTTCATGGCAGCGTTGATACCCTCGACAGTTACCTCACCCTTTACAACAGCGTGCAGGATAGTGGTAGAACCTGTAGGAGTCGGAACGCGCTGGGCAGCACCGATCAGCTTACCGTTCAGCTCGGGGATCACGAGACCGATAGCCTTGGCAGCACCAGTTGAGTTAGGAACAATGTTCTGGGCACCGGCACGAGCGCGCTGAACATCACCCTTGCGCTGAGGACCGTCCAGAATCATCTGGTCGCCAGTGTAAGCGTGAACAGTAGTCATGATACCGCTCTGGATAGCAGCGAAGTCGTTCAGAGCCTTCGTCATGGGAGCCAGACAGTTCGTGGTGCAAGAAGCAGCGCTGATAACGGTGTCGGCAGGAGTCAGAGTCTTGTGGTTAACATTGTAAACGATGGTGGGCAGGTCGTTGCCGGCAGGAGCAGAGATAACAACCTTCTTGGCACCAGCCTGAATGTGAGCAGAAGCCTTCTCCTTAGAAGTATAGAAACCAGTGCACTCCAGAACAACGTCTACGTCCAGCTTGCCCCAAGGCAGCTCAGCAGCGTTAGGAATAGCATAGATGGTGATCTTCTTGCCATCAACTACGATGTAGTCCTCACCAGCCTCTACAGTGTGCTTGTTCTCACCGAACTTGCCACAGAAACCACCCTGAGCGGTGTCGTACTTCAACAGGTGAGCCAGCATCTTAGGACTGGTCAAGTCGTTGATTGCTACTACTTCATAACCTTCAGCCTCGAACATCTGACGGAAAGCGAGGCGACCGATACGGCCAAAACCGTTAATTGCTACTTTTGTCATTTTTCTTAATTATTTAAATGGGTTATACCTAAATTTACCAACTTTTTTGCGTCTTTTCGACACTTTTTTCTGATTTCGAGTGCAAAGTTACAAAATAATTCTTATATTTGCACGCGATTTCATTCTTAATTAAAGTGAAAAGTAACCATAGGAATGTGAAAAATGAGCTATATCAAGACCGAAAGGTCAAGATTGCAAAACCAAGATTGCAAAATTAACATTATTATATTCATCATTTAAAAATTAAACGTTATGGGATTTATTAAGGAATTCAAGGAGTTTGCCATGAAGGGCAATGTGATGGACATGGCAGTCGGTGTTATCATCGGCGGTGCCTTTGGCAAGATTGTTACGAGCCTGGTAAACGACGTGCTGATGCCTATCATCAGTTTGTGCACGGGCGGTATCAGCTTTACCGACCTGTTTGTCAACCTCAGCGACGACACCAAGTATGCCACACTGGCTGCTGCCCAGGAGGCTGGCGCATCGGTGTTCGCCTACGGACAGTTCATCCAGAACATCATCGACTTCATCATCATCGCATTCTGTATCTTCCTGATGATCAAGGGCATGAACAAGCTGAGCCGCAAGAAGGAAGAACCCGAGCCCGAGGCTCCCGCAGGACCTACCCAGGAAGAGCTGCTGGCTGAAATCCGCGACTTGCTGAAGACGAAATAAATCAAGAAAACGGCATTTATCTTTTATATAAGGTGGCAATTGTTTTGTCACCTTATATTTTTTGTATATCTTTGCAACCGAAAATCAAAAGAGGATAATAGAAATTGTAAAATAGTAAATGAAAAAGACATTAGATTTCAAGCCGAAAGCGTTTTCGGTACTTAAGAATTACAACAAGCAGACCTTCATGGCCGACCTGATGGCCGGACTCATCGTAGGTATCGTGGCGTTGCCGTTGGCCATTGCCTTCGGTATTGCCAGCGGTGTGTCGCCCGAGAAGGGTATCATCACCGCTATCGTTGCCGGACTGGCCATCTCGCTCTTCGGTGGTTCGAAGGTGCAGATTGGCGGACCGACGGGTGCGTTCATCGTCATCGTCTATGGCATCATCCAGCAATACGGCATCCAGGGTCTGACCGTCGCCACACTGATGGCCGGCGTGTTCCTCATCCTGCTGGGCGTGCTGCGGCTAGGCACCATCATCAAGTACATCCCCTACCCCATTGTCGTGGGGTTCACCTCGGGTATCGCCGTCACCATTTTCTCCACACAGGTCAAGGACCTGCTGGGCATGACGATGGACAGCGTACCCAGCGATTTCGTCGAGAAATGGATTGCTTATATTATATATAATATAGGTAACATCGACTGTTGGAGTGCCTTGGTAGGCATTGTCAGCGTGCTGATCATTGCCGTGTGGCCCATGATGGCACGTAAGCTCCACCTGTCGCCGCTCAGGTCGCTGCCCGGCTCGCTCGTGGCTATCATCCTGATGACGGTGGCCGCCCTGTTGCTGAAACAGTATGCAGGGGTTACCTCCATCGAGACCATCGGCGACCGTTTCAGCATCTCCAGCCAACTGCCCGGTGCCGTAGTGCCCGAGTTGTCGTGGGAAGTGATTAAGGGACTCGTCGGTCCTGCCGTCACCATTGCCGTGCTGGGGGCCATCGAGTCGCTGCTGTCGGCTACCGTTGCCGACGGTGTCATTGGCGACCACCACAATTCAAACACCGAACTCATCGGTCAGGGCATTGCCAACATCGTGTCGCCCATCTTCGGCGGCATTCCCGCTACGGGAGCCATCGCCCGCACCATGACCAATATCAACAACGGCGGACGCACACCCGTGGCAGGCATCATCCACGCCATCGTGCTGCTGTTCATCTTCCTCTTCCTCATGCCGCTGGCACAGTATATCCCCATGGCCTGTCTGGCGGGCGTACTGGTCGTCGTGGCATACGGCATGAGCGGATGGCGCTCGTTCCTGGCCATGACGCGTCGCAATCCGAAGAGCGACGTCACCGTGCTGTTGCTGACGTTCTTCCTGACCATCATCTTCGACCTCACCATCGCCATAGAGTTCGGCCTGATTTGTGCCTGTCTGCTCTTCATGCGCCGCATGGCCGAGACCACCGAGGTACATGCCGTACTCAACGAGATCGACCTCAACGAGGATGCCGACATGCAGGCTGGCAATCTGGAACACCTCACCATCCCCGAGGGCGTCGAGGTGTACGAAATCAACGGTCCTTACTTCTTCGGAGCCGGTACGCGTTTCGAGGACATCATGGCGCGCTATGGCCGTCGTCCCAAGGTGCGTGTCATCCGTATGCGTAAGGTACCCTTCATCGACTCCACGGGATTGCACAACCTCGAGAACATGTGCCGCATGAGTCAGAAGGAAGGTGTCACCGTCGTGCTGTCAGGCGTCAACCCCAAGGTCGACGCCGTGCTGAAGCGCAACAACTTCCAGCAGCTGTTGGGCGAAAAGAACATCTGCAATCACATCGACCTGGCACTGGCCCGCGCCGCCGAGATTGCCGGGTGAAAGCCGGCACTGTGCTGCGTGGTTCTGTCACGCAGTCACGGACGACTACCGGCGCAGTGCAATATTGTAATTCATGTATTGCGGATTTCCCGTCACATCCTCTATGATACGCAGGAATGGCGGGAAGTTGACAGCCTCCTTCTGCGCCACGCCCTTGGTCTCAAGAATGGTAAGGTTGTCAACGGGCTCATGGAAGGTGTCAATCTCAAAATACTGTCCCTTCCAGATGAAGCTGCGACGCGTCTTGCGTATCGTGGCACGATAGGGGTCGGCCTGCTGCAGCAGCGACTCATACAGTGCATTCGTCACCTGGCGCTCCGTCTCCAGCACCTCAGTGGCCGATATCCGCTTCTTCGTCTTATGCACATTCACTACTTCCCCACCCCAGTCGCGACGTCTCAGGCGTATCTCACAGTCCGGGTCGGCCACTAAGTAGGTCTGCGTAATCTCGCTCTCCACGCACTCCGGCAACTCGCCGACGACCTCAATCCTGTAGGTGCGCTCGTCCTCGATAGGCTGCGGAATGCCCAGCACATGCGAAATCTCCTTGAGCACACGGTTCAGCTTCGCATCGAAATCGTCGTGGTTGTTGATCACCCTCAGATGCGGATGACCCGTCCACGCCTTATTCACCTTCTTGTCCAGGTCGCGCGCTATGCGCAGTCCCTCCTCGTTGGCCTGCTCGTAGCGCGTCGAATTCGTCGCTGTCGTGTAATACTGCTCAGCACCGTCGGCAGCACTCACCAAGTGCAGCACGGCATCATAGCGCTTGCGCAGCTCGTTGCTGTTCGTGCCACACCGCTGGCATAGCTCGTCCCACATCGTCCGGTCGATATATGCCGATATGTCCAGCGTACCACGGTCGCACACCAGAAATGTCGGCTTCGTACACGTCTCCGCCAGTCGCAAAAACGAGTCCTCCAGCGCCAGCTGCGTCTCCAGGATGGCCAGCTCACCCTGATAGTAAAGGTCGCGGTTCGGCGTCAGGTAGCTCCACCCGCCCTGACTGTACATCGTGGGAACCTCAGGAACGGTAAACACCTTAAATCCCAGGTTCGAGAAATGGTCGACAATACGCACCAGGGCCGTCGTCTTACCCGCACACGGCCCGCCCGTTAACACAATTCGCTTGATATCTTTCATTGCAGTAGTAATTATCGTATCAGTCCCCGCGAACAGTTTATTCCCAGGAACATCCCATCCGTTTCAGCATGGTCTCTTCAGAAAGCCATGTGTTTTTGATGTATTCTATGTAGATAACATCATCTAAACTCATACAGTCTGTCGTCCAAATAGCGCTCTGCTTCCTCCTGCGAAAAACTCTTGCCTGCCAGCACTTGGCTGTGGCTTAGCTGAAGGATTTTCACCAGTCTTTCTTCATCATTCATCATACCGTCACACTTTTGACGCTGCAAAGATACGAATAAGTGAGCAGAAAACCAAAGAAAATTTTGAGAAAATTGAAAGCCCGTCACATATGACAGGAACCTTGTACCTGTCATAGACAGACTGCAAGTTATAGTTGTAGAGATCTGCGTGTGCTGAATCAACTGTGCCGCGGAGCCAAAATCCTGTTTTTGCCATCATTTCGTTTAAATTTCAATTTTGTTAGACATTTGTTTAATTCTCACCCCATTCTCACAATTCGTTTGTGCATAAACGGGAGTTGACTTGGAGTTGGATGGGAGTCGAACCGGTGCACCTTGGAATTCTGCTCTTACCGTCCCCTTCGTCATCTGGGTGCAAAGTTAAGGCAAAAAAGAGAGCCATACAAGACTTGCACAACACTTTCGATTTTTTGAAAATTCTTGTGCAATTCTAAAAATGTTATTTTTGTTAATTGTTAATTCCGAGGGGGGTTCCCGCGGTGCGCGCGTTTATTATTAATATATAAAATTTTATTATTAAATATATTATTTTTTAAATAAGTACACCCCCACGTAAGTCCCCCACGAACTACCCCGAATTAACAATTAACAAAAATAACAAAATGCACAAAACCGCAAAAATCTGCAAACAACTGTTAACGAATGTTTCCTCACCGACATCAGGACACCAACAAAAAAAATTTCCCGAGACTCGATATGAATCTCGGGAATATTTTATGATTTCTGCGTCTATCTGCCTATTTGCTTTTTCAGTCTTAGGATGCGGCGCACGCTCTGGTCGATGCGCTGTTCGGTGAGGGTGCCGTTCTCCACGGCCTTGACCACAGCATCGAAGGCTTCGACGAAGTTCTGCGGGCCGAGCACGATGTCGGCACCGGCCTGCAGCTTGATGGCCTTGATGTCGTCCGTACTGGCGTCCACGGTGCTGGGCAGGTTGAAGTGGATGGTAGTGTCGAGGCACTCGGGGCGCACATAGAACAGCTGGCCCACTTTTTCGCTGCAAAGGTACGAATAATTTTCAGTTTCCCGACATTTGTTCCAATTTATTTGGCATTTCGCTCGTTTTTTCGTAACTTTGTAAGAATTTGCAGGATTTCTTTGTATAAAGGCAGTTTGGGAGATTGAGGATTTTGAGGGTTACGGATAAGCAACCGTTCTAATCTCCTTGTTCTGCTATGAATTGCATTCAATGAACACCCGATGACGAGCCACCAGCCGTTTTTGTGACTCGACATCGGGTGCAAAGGTATCGCTTTTTTCTGAAACAACCAAATTCTGTTTTCAAAATGTTTAGGAATCATCAGAAGTGGCATGTCAGACCAGCTTTCAACTCAAAGGTCTTGGCGGTAATGTCGTCGTGGCTCTTATAACGGGTTTTGCGGTAGAAGTAACTGCCTGAGATGTTAAGGCTCCACTGCACCCGGAGGTCTATCTCAATGATGGGATTGATGACAAACAGGGCTGCATTACCCTTGTCGCCCTGCACGTTCAGATAGTGCAGGTCATCAACTGTTGTCAGATCTTTATCCTCGTACCCTTTCCATGTGAACAGCCGGAAATACTTGGCGTGCATGATGAGCCGTCCGAAATGCCCCAGTTCCATATGGGTTTTCGACTTGATGCTGAAGCCGCTGCCCATGTTGTAGTCGCGCTCGATGACGTTGAAGTAGTCGCTCTTCGTGCCACCAAGCAGGATTGCACTGAGGAAGATGCGCTGCTCCAGCCGCGACAAGGCTCCCACCTTGGGCAGCGAAAAGATAAAGCCCGGTCCGAAGGCAGCAGCTTCGCTGATGCGATAGGGAGTCAGGTCGGAGCCGTCCTTTACTGGTTTCGAGTCGTAGTAGTTGAAGTGCTGGTAGATACCGAACTCGCCCGCCATCTCGTTGCGGTCGAGAATGGGCGTGCTCCAGATGCGTCCCAGCACGTTCAGCGTATTCACCAAGGGCTGATTGCCGCTGAGTCCGAAGGTAACGTCCACGTCGAAAAAATCGTAGGGCGTCGTGTGCCGCTCGCCGTCCACAGGTGTGCCATAGCTCAGGAACATATTGACGTAAGGGGTGTATTCGCCACGGAACATTGCCCCGTCGTCGGCCAGATAGCGCACACCGGCAGAGACAGAGAAGTCGATAGGCAGCGCATCGTAGTCATGATACTTATAGTTGGTGCTTCTGACGCGCCACGCATCGCCACTGATGATGCGGTGGATGCCTTGTATTGGATTGATGATGGCTCCGGCAGCCTCGCGCAGGAAACGACGGAAGCCGCGGCTGCGGTCGTCGAGCGGCAGTTTGCTCAGGCGGTGGGTCATCTCGCCCAGTGCGATGCCGCCGAAGGTGGTGGCAATGACATCGTTGATGGCGGGTGGTTCCGTCTCGCCAAAAAATTCCCACATCAGCGAACCGCCCAGCGAGTAAGGTGCCGACTCCCAGAACGAGAGTCCGTTGGTGCGGGCAGCATTGAAGTAGAGGTTGCCATGATAGGGATGAGCAAACATGTTGGTAATGAACACATCGTTGTCCCATACGAAACCCGTCTCGAAGTTGTGGCGGATGCTGCGCAAGGTGGTTTGGGCAAAATCCTCGCGGGTGACATAGCGGTCGAAGAGATGCACACCTGCATTGATGCCGAATACTTCGGCAGCGGCCAGCCACGGGCGTTTCTTCGGTCTGAGTGCCAAGATGCTGTCGCCCGATACCTTTTGGCCATCACGATTTGGAGTCCAAATGTCGTCAGCGGTTCTGCGTGACTGCCGGATAGTGATGCCCAGTTCTGCCAGCGGACGGTTGCGATAGCTCTTGAAGCCGCTGTAATAGCGCGTAGTGCCCCATCCGACGGAGGCGAAGACACCCAGATGCTTGGTCAACTGGTAATCGGCATTGATGCGTGCCTGGAGGGAGAAAAGCCGTTCGGGTTTGTCGTTGGAATGTTGCTCGAAGGTTTCCACATGATAGAAACCCAGGTCACCGCTCAGGGTCAACTTAGGAGTCACGGGGAAGTACTGCCCCAGGCGATAGAACAAAGCCCCTGAGAACTTCTCGTCGAGTCCCATGAAGTGGGTACCTACACCAATGATGCTGTAGGTGCTGCGGTTACGTAAGCGCAAAGCGAAGTTGGTTTTGGTAGAGGTACCGCCAGAGAACATGTAGTCGATGGTTGTCGTGGGGTTGATGTTCACCAGTCCTATCTTGCGGGTGATGGTGTCGTGGGTGATATTGACAAGTCCCACCTGCCAGCCCCTGGGGTGCGCACGTGCCACGTTGACAAGTCCGAACTGTGCCCCGTTGAGCGAGTCGGCATAGTTGACGGCTGCCAACTGCAGACCGCGCATGTAGGCGGACGAGACATTCAGCAGTCCTGAAATTTGCATTCCCTTTGGCAGACCTCGCGAGATATTGCTCACACCACTGAGCTGCACGCCTCGGAATGCCCTTGCCGACATGTTGGAGAAGCCTGATAGCTGCAGTCCCTTGCCTCCGTCGGTGGCAATGTTAGAAACGATGCCAAGTTGGACGCTCTTCGTCGAGTCCTGAACGCTGACGATGCCCACTGGCGAATGTTGTGCCATAGCCGCGACGGGCAACAGCATGAGGATGAGTAGTATTTGTTTCTTGTTCATAGTACAATTTCATTATAATCTGATACCCATAAAGGCTCTTAGTCTCCATTTCCTGTAATTGATGTCGATACGATTGTCGCCGAGGAAAGAATTATTCATAACAAAGGTAGCACCGGTAAAATACTTCCTGTTGAAGTGATATACAACAGATGCCCGTTCGGTTAGGATAAAGTCAGGAAATCTGGTGTCCATATCCCTGCGCTCACCATTCACTTCTACATTATTGCGGTTGGCAACAACCAGAGTCGGCAATACTGATAGATGGAGCAGCAAATGCCTGCCTATGACGAAATTGTAGGCGTATCCGCCACCGACAGCAAAGTGACCGACGTAGATTCTCAGCTCTGATGCCTCAGCAGGCTTCTCATCAGTGGTCTTGATACGTCCGCCGAGGTATGAAAGTCCCACCAGCCAGGAGCCGGCACTGCGCTTTTGGACGTAAGACTGGGTAAAGGCGGCAGGGTATGAGAACCGCCGTCCGTTGAACGCATAGTATCCATCGACTATGAGCATCTTCATGTCGGCCATGCCACGCTCCAGATACACATCTTTCCCGTTGAAAGAGACGGGGCCGGAGAGTGTGCGTGAGTCCTGATAGATCACATCGATGCCGTAGCGGTTGCCGTATGCATTCACGTTTAGTTCGTAGTCCTTATTGCGCCCACTCAGGCTGCCTGGGTTCAGGGCCAGACCGGCAGTGATTCCTTTATAGCTGGCTCCGATACTGAGCGTTGCCTTATGGGCGGTACTGAGTTTGCTGCTGCCCTCAGCTCCATTGACACGACGGTGGATGTTGAAGACAGCACCGGAAACGTTGGTACGCAATTTTAGCGTGAGCTTTCCTTCCGGGCGACTGATGTAGTTGGTATCGTATGTCACTTTATTATATTTTGCGGTCAACACGATGTCCACCTTTGCCTTGAACAGTTCCCTGCGGGTCTGTCCGAAACAATTCAAGGCTGCGCTGGCAGCAAGCCATAATATGAATAACTTCTTCATAGACTGCCTTGCATTTGATATTCGCGTGGTGTACAGCCGACGTGCTCACGGAAATACTTGCCGAAGAACGAAGGATTGGGGAAGGCGAGCAGTTCGCTTACCTGTTGCACAGAGTACTGTCCGCTACGCAACAGGGTTTTGGCGTTTAGCAGCACGTAGTCACGAATCCATTCCATCGGCTGGCGGCCGCTGATATCCTTGACGACATGACTGAGATATTTGGCAGATATGCAGAGGCGGTCGGCATAGAAACTCACCTGACGACTCTCATGATGATGCTCGCGCACATCCTGCAGGAAGCGGTTGAAGAGCCGTTCTTGATGCGACAGCTCAGTCTGGTGGGATCGCTCCTCCTCAATGCACTGCACGAAGAGCGCACTGAGCACCGTGACGTGGGCACGTATGGCCTCGGCGAGATAGGCGAAATGCTCGTCGCCCATCAGTTGGCGCATCAGGCGGTAATGGCTGACGGCCATCTGCAGGTAGTCGGCTGAGAGGTGAATCTTGGCCGGGTCGCGCAGGATGTAATTGCGCAGTTGCTGCGAGATGGTATTCTTTGATGTCTCGTTATAGACTTCCTCAGAAAAGCAAATCATGCACAGCTGGCAGTCAGGGGTCACCAGCACGTCCTGTCCAATAGTGGAGGGAGCGAGGATAAGTACGTCGCCCGGCCGTACTTCATAGTCCATCAGGTTCAGCTTCAGTGTCATGCGGCCTTGCGTACATATCATAATTGTAGCGAAGTCGATGCGCTTGGGTGAGCCACTGGCCAGTTGTGAATCGCTGTTCAGGTCGAACGCCATATCCATGTTGTCGTTCAGCAACACGCTTCGTCCCATCGTCCGAGCGTGTTCATGGTCGAAAATGGAGGAGAGCATCAGGTAGTCTATTCTGTTCATATCTTCCGTATTTTTGCTGCAAAGATAGTGATTTAGGGTGGATTTCTGTTCTTTTTTCGCCTTGATTTTGCAAGAAAAGCACCTACAGAACATTTCCCGTCACGTATCGGACGGCATTGTATCGCTGAAAAGTGCGAACTTTGCAGCCAGAAACAAAAGTAAAACAGATTATGAGACGAACAGTATTGAGTTTATCATTCATCATTTGCAATTTATCATTCAGCGCAGCACAGACCATGTCGCTCAAGCAGTGCATTGAGACAGGTTTGGAGCGCAACCTCGGCGTTCGCACGGTGGCCAAGGATGTCAGGACGGCTGACGTGACCCGCAGCGAAAACCGCTCGAAACTGCTGCCCGTCATCCAGGCGTTCGCGGGCTTTGTAGATAATGTGCATCGCGGCACATCGGTCACCGACGGCTCAGGCATCAGCAAACTCTTAGGAATGGACGTGCCCTACATGAAAAACCAGGGGCTGCAATACACCGCACAGGGCGGTCTGCAGGCGCAAATGCCTCTCTATGACCACACGATATATATAGGCATGAAGATTGCCGACAAGATGAAGGAACTCTCACTGGTGTCATTAGAGAAGGCTCGCGAGGACCTGACGATGCAGATAGCCCAGCTCTATTATCTGGCACAGACCACCCGAGAGCAGATTCTATTGACGGAGAAGAATATCCGCTCTCTGGAGTCGCTCGACAGCATCACCCATGCTCTGCGCGATAACGGTGTGGTGCTGGCCGTCGATGTGAAGCGCGTGAACATCAACCTGGCCAACCTCCGCGTGACTCGCGACAATGCGCAGGCCGTCTATGAGCAGCAACTGAACCTGATCCGCTTCACGCTCGATATGTCGCCGGAGACACCGTTGGAGTTGGAGCCGCTGAAGTCGCGTGAGGGCAAACTGGAGCATATCCACTACAATGGCGTGTCGCCCATGCGCTACGAACTACAGCAACTCGACCTACAGCGCCAACTGACGGAACAGCAGAAGCGTCAGATCAAGGCAGGCTACCTGCCTACACTATCACTCGTCGGCAACTTGTCGTGGGCCAACTTCACCGACCGCTTCCACCACTATTTCCACTCGCATGAGTCGAACCACTGGTACAACACCACCTCGTGGGGGGTGCAACTGAACATCCCCATCTTCGACCGCAACATCAAGCGCAATGCCATCCGCCGTGCGAACATCGGACTCGACAAGCTGACGCTGGCACGCGAGATGACTGAGAAGCAGCTGCAGACGCAATACCTCAACGGTCTGAACGACTGGCAGAACAACCGCCGCACGGTAGAGACACAGCGCGAGAACTACCGTCTGGCCGAGGAGGTGTATAGCGTCGCCGCCAACCAATACCGCGAGGGTGTCACCTCGATGTCGGCACTCCTGCAGGACGAGATGAGCATGACGCAAGCACAAACCTCGTTCGTCAATGCCGTCTATAAATACCTCGTCAGCGAACTGACGCTATTGAAACTCACAGGACAATTGGATGAACTGACAAAATAAAAAGATACAACTATGGCAGAAGAAAAGAAACAAGCAAAAAAGTGGGGCCCGATGCAGTGGGTGATGACCGTGCTGGGCGTGTGTGTGTTAATCTGGGGTGTGGCCGAGGGCGTGATGCTCTTTGTCGATCATACGGAGAACGAGACGAGCGACGACGCTCAGGTGGAGCAGTACGTGACGCCCATCAACATCCGGGCGACGGGCTACATCGAGCGCATCTGCTTCCGCGAGCATCAGCAGGTGAGGAAGGGCGACACGCTCCTGGTGCTCGACCAGCGCGAGTATCGCATCCAACTGGCTCAGGCCGAGGCCAACCTGAAGGATGCCGAGGCAGGAGCCGTGGGCGTGGACGCTACGGTGAACCGCACACAGACGAACACAGCCGTGTTCGATTCGAGCATTGCCGAGATTGAGGTGCGGCTGGCCAAGTTGACGAAGGACGTGGAGCGCTACCGCAACCTCGTGGCCCGCGATGCCGCCACACCGATACAGTTGGAACAGGTGGAGACGGAGTATAAGGCCACGCAAGCCCGACTGGAAGCCGCCCGTCGGCAGAAGGCTACGGCACAGGCCGGCGTGAGCGAGGCTTCGACGAAGAAGGCCAACACCGAGGCTGCCATCCAGCGTGCGAAGGCTGCACTGGAGCAGGCACGGCTGAACCTGAGCTATACGGTGGTCACGGCTCCCTGCGACGGACAGATTGGTCGCCGCAACATTGAGGAGGGCCAGTTTATAGCCGCTGGCACACCGATTACGAACATCATCCCTGAGCAGGCCAAGTGGGTCATCGCCAACTTCCGCGAGACGCAGACGGAGAAACTGCGCGTGGGTCAGGAGGTGACGATTACCATCGATGCCATCAAGGGGCGCGAATACAAGGGACATATCACGTCGATAGCCGGTGCCACGGGCTCGAAGTTCTCGGCCGTGCCCACGGACAATTCGGCTGGCAACTTCGTAAAGATTCAGCAGCGCATACCCGTGCGCATCGACTTCGACGGACTGCAGCAGGAGGACTACAACCAGATGGCTGCAGGCATGATGGCGGTAATTAAGGTAAAAGTGAAAGAGTGAAAGTGAAAAGAGTGAAGAATTTGCTACCGCATTGATATGGAGAATTCAATCTACAGAGCATGGGTGCCGAAGTGGCTGGCCATCGTGTGGCACATGGTGCTGTTCGTGCCGCTGATGTCGCTGGGCTCTGTGTACAGTGCCTGTTCGGGCGACACCATCGGGTCGCTGCAGATATGGAGCGAGGACTTTACTTTTGCTTCGCTCTGCGCCATGATAGGCATCGGCGTGATGGCACCCTTCTTCTACAAGATAGCGTGCTACCGCCGCCACCACCTGATGTTCCTCATCGGCTTCGGTGCGCTGTTCGTGCTCAGTGCCGCCTCGTCGCGCGCCTCCGACCCGCTGCTGCTCGGGCTGTTCAGCCTCGTGATGGGAGCCATCCGCTTCGTGCTCATCGTGGCCAACTTCGCAGCCTTCGCCCGCTGCCTGCTGGGAGTTGACTTCCGCCACATGCTGGGGCCGCAGGGCGACGGCAAATCGACTAAGGAGTGGGACGATACGGAGCAGAAGAAGTCGATCATGATTCCCGTGGCCAACATCTTCTTCATGACCGTCGGACAGCTCGGCACGTGGATTACCGCCTACTATGCCTACCACTACCACTGGCAGGATGTCTATCGGCTGGAGATGCTCATCCTCTTCGTGCTGATGGTGGGTGTGATAGCGATAGAGAAGTTCAGGGGTTGGGACGAGCGCGACGAATCGGCCGTCAGCGAGGACGACGAGCCGCTGATTGTGAACGGCCGCCGCCCGCTGTCGCTGAAGTACATGGGCAACATCACCGCCGCCAGCATCGCCTGGTGTGCTGCCGCCTACGTGCTGGTATATGGCAAGACGCTCGACTGGTTCCACTCGCCCAAGATTACCGTGGCCTGCGTGCTGTTCTTCGTGTTCCTCTTTGCCAACATCCTCATCGACAAGAATAAGACCGAGGACGAACGCTACTTCCGCTACGAGATATGGACTTACAGGAACATCCGCCTGGCTACGGTGCTCTACTGCCTGGCGATGGTGCTCAACACCAGTTCGTCGCTCACCAACGCTATAGCCTCCATCGGTCTCTCGCTCGACACCTATCTGAACAACATGCTCGCCAACTGGGCACCGCTGGGCTATCTCATCGGAGCCGTCACCATCATCGTGCTGCGCTCGAAGGGCGTCGGCTACAAGTGGGTGTTCGCCATCGGCTTCGGCATCTTCGCCTGGACCATGTGGTTCACCTACAACCAGGTGCAACTGCAGGCCCGCTACGAGGACATCCGCATGCTCTCCATTGTGCGCAACACGGGCATGTTCATCCTCTACTGCATCTGCATGGTCTATGCCTACCAGCGGTTGCCCTACCGCCTGATGCCGTCGTGGATCCACATCATGCTCATCAGCCGTTCCGTGATGGGACCCGCCATCGGAGCCGCCATCTACGGTGCCGGCATGCAGCACTACCAGCAGCAGTTCATCCACTCGCTGTCGGCCATGAGCGACAATCTGCGCATGGTGAACCTCCAGGCCATGCTGCTCGCCGTGAAGGAGATGGCGGGCTGGACGCTCTGGGCGTGCCTGGCCATCGTCGTCATCCTGCTCGTCATCCCCTGGCCCCGCCGCAGGCTGAAGCCCGCCGAGATTCCCGAAGACTTCAAGACACAATCACCCGCATAGCAATGAAACAAAAAGTATTTAAATCGAAACACCTGCTGGCCCCTGAATACGACAACGAGGTGGCCGCGCTGCTGTTCAAGTACAGCGACAACATGGCCGAACTGATGAAGCTCGACCCTAACCCCGCCAAGGAAATGCTGTTAGGCGACAGTTCTGTACAGCCCGATGGACGGCTGACCCTCACAAGCCGCTTCGACGGACAGGAGGTGACGCTCTTCGAATATCGGCCCGACGCGGCGGTGGAGGAGCCGCTGCCCGTCGTGTTCTTCATCCACGGAGGCAACTTCATCTCCGGCACAGGCGACATGCAGGGGACTGGTATGAAACTGATAGCCAACGAGAACCGAGCCAAGGTGTATAGCCTCGAATATCGGTTGGCCACACAAGCCCCGTTCCCCGCAGCCCTGCACGATGCCTACGCAGCGCTGGAATATATCCACGACCATGCCGCAGAACTCGCCATCGACCGCGACCGCATCGTCATCTTCGGCGAGAGTGCCGGCGGCGGACTGGCGGCGTGTCTGGCACTCTACACCCGCGACCAAGGCAGGATTCATCCCTGCGGACAGTTGCTCACCTATCCGATGCTCGACTGCCGCACCGTGACTGCCGACTCGCACTATGATGACCCTTACTGCGGCGAGATCTTCTGGACGCGCAACTACATCAAGCTGGGCTGGGACATGCTGCGCGGCAAGCAGGACATCAGCAGCGACATGCTGTCATACTATTCTGCCGCACTCGCCCCGTCGCTGGCTGGTCTGCCCGAGACCTTCATCACCGTGGGCACACTCGACCTCTTCGTCCATGAGGACATCGACTATGCCCGGCGGCTCATCGCCTCGGGTGTCAAGACCGAGTTGCACGTCATTCCCGGTGTCTATCACGGCTTCGACCTCCTGCAGGCCGACACCCCGCAGACCAAAGAATACATCCGCCTGCGCACAGAAGCTATCCTGCGGATGGTGAAGTAGGTCATGAACAGCAAACTCTTCCATGCCGTCTGTGACGAGGCCGTACAGCGTATGCTAATGGATTAAACAGGACAAGCAGTCTTTATCGGAGAATAAAAACATCCGTGTCAGTCCTTTTGCTGACACGGATGTTACATCAGAACTATTTCATCTTCTTTCTTATATCCTTCGACTGTTGTATCATCAGTCGCCCAATGCTATCGCGCATAGTCACTTCGTATTCCATCTGCTGGCGACGACGGATGGAGTCCTCATAGTTGATGACGAACTGGCAGCACTGGCGAATGCCTTTATCGTTTCCTCTCCAGACATTACGCTCCAGCCAGATGGCATTGACGTTATTCGATGGCAGGGTAGCACGTAAGGCACGGTACTTCCAATCGCTTAATTCAAGGCGGTCTATCTCCTTTGACTGGTCGTAAATTTGGACTGTCAAGAAGGAAACAAGGAAAAAGAGTACAATGCCGATACCCGCAAACCACCATGTGTTAGTAGTCAGACTCCCAAGACAGTCTCGCGGGTTCTTGCTTAGGCAAGCGGCAAAGCCGAGTCCGGATAAGAGACCGTTCTTGCGTCCCGTTGGTAGCAAGCGGCAAAGCCGAGCGCTCAATTCGTTGTTCTGCTATGAATTGCCTAAAAGAACACCCGATGATGAGCCACCAGCCGTTTTTATGACTCGCCATCGGACGCAAAGGTACAACAAAATTCTGAAAAACAAAAGATTTTCCCTGTATTATTTAGTAACGTAAAGGCGAAAATCAATGAGCTATAAGATGTACTGGTAAACAAATAAAGTGGGAGTTGGGGATGAAACGTATTTGCTGGCCTTAGTTCAGGCATATCTACTTGTGGTACTTCTTGCGATAGCTGTTTGGGGTCATGCCCGAGTGCTGCTTAAAATACTTGCCAAAGAACGAGGTGTTAGGGAAGTTCATGGCATGAGAAATCTGCTTGATGCTATCGTCTGTATATCGTAATCGACGTTCTATCTCTTTCGTCGTCATAACCTGAATAATTTCGGTAGGGGTGTGGTTAAGCGAACTGCGAACAAGGGTTGAGAGATATTTGGATGTAATATTCAGGCGGTTGGCATAGTATTCAACGAGCCGGTTACGTCCGCGGTTTTCGTTGACCATCCAGACGAACTTCTCAACCAACTGATCGCCACGAACGGTAGCTTCAGTTTCGGGCACATTCATCTCATTGTCCATGATGCCAATTACCTTTAGTAGGAAAGCATTAATAAGTGAGCGCATCTCGGTGTTCTTATAATGATGCTCTGCCTGTCGAATGCGACTGCATATCAGGCTGTAGTATGCAAAGACATCTTGGGAATCAGATTCTGTGAGGCGAACCACGGGATTCGTTTTGACGTATAGCATGCTGTTAATGACTGGAGTGTGCGTTTCTCGCGAAGACATCAATTCTGACGGTCTGATGGCCAGTAGTTTGCAGTCGAATTTGGGAGAGACCATATAGTCGGACAAAACACTGCCAGGAACACCGAGGAACAAATCGCCCTCTTGGATTGTTATGCACTTACCGTCATATTCGACTTGCATCTTCCCAGCCGTACAAATGATTACCAGCACATGCTCTGTGTAGTATGTGCTGTTCTCAGGCAAATCTTGTACTTTATCAATGATAATAAGGTCTTGCTCATTGAAGGCAAGATATTCCTGCTTTTCTGTCAACTCTAAATGTTTCATATTTGGCTTAGCTTTCGCTTTCTGCTGCAAAAGTAGTCATATTTTCCCATATATATGTGTTCTATACTTCTAAATGAATGTTCCAACCGTTATATTTCTCAATGGTGGAACATTTTGCAGGAAGAATAGGACGCGGATAGATGTCTTTTTTTGCTGAAATTTGCACGCGAATTGAAAACAATAAGAAAAAAGGATATGAACAAGACAAAAACATTTCTGATTGCAGTTGCGGTCATGAGTCTCATGGCATGCGGCGGGAACAAAACGGAACGCAAGGCTGAACCGGTAGCCGTGGAGACTGAAACGGTAAAGACCGACATGACAGAAGGGCTTGACGAGGAGGCATTGAAGCAGCAAATACTCATGCGCCGTTTCGGCACCCCCCAGGAGGTGGCCGATGCCGTAGCTTTCCTCGTCTCGCCGCAGGCGGGCTACATT
This sequence comes from Prevotella sp., assembly GCA_015060485.1. Lineage (GTDB taxonomy): Bacteria > Bacteroidota > Bacteroidia > Bacteroidales > Bacteroidaceae > Prevotella. Next base: position 33,739 of record SUYI01000025.1, read on the forward strand.
ACTGGCAATGTGATATCAATCAATGGAGGACTTTATACTTAGAAAAGAAACATGAAAAAGCTATTGATCGTTTTGTCATTCATCATTTGTGGTTTTTCACTTAGCACAGCACAGAATGTGACGCGCACGCAGCACCGTGCCGCACTGACGCAGGATGCTGTGACAACAGGCACCTTCACCATCCGTCAGCCCGACTACATCGGCATCACGACGGATGGAGGGCGTGAGCAACTCGTCATGGACGGTACGAAGTTTACCATGACGATGGGCGGCAAGCAACATGTGACCGACAGCCGCAAGAACACGCAGTTTGCAACCTTCCATGCCGTGTTGAAGGCCGTCATCAATCACCAGCCAATTCCTTCGGGCGATGATTTGAAGGTCAATACGAGAAATGGGCAGACGACCATCACTATAACATCGACTAAGAAGAAAAGGCGTTTGTTTTCATCTTTTGTGTTGACTATTGATGCTAAAACATCAGCCATCCTTCAGCTTCGCATGAATGAACGGGGTAGCAACTATATAAACTACGAGTTTAAATAAGAAACAATGCAGAAACGATTGAGTACCATATTGTTTCTCATAGGCATTGCAGCAGTAGTTGTGATGCTATTGACTTTCGATGTAAGTTTCACAGAATTGTGGCACTTTATCCGCCGGTTCAGTTACTGGTTGATTGCATCGGTGTTGTTATGGGGAATGATCTATGGACTTAATGCTTTGGCTCTCCGAACTATCATCTCCGACAGCGGTCCTTGCCCCATCAGTCTTGGACGTATTTGGCAAATCATAGTCTCTGGCTTTGCCCTCAACACAACCATACCCCTAGGTGGCATTGGCGGTGAGCCTTATCGCGTCATGGAACTGTCCAAGTATATCGGCATGGAACGAGCCACTTCTTCGGTAGTGCTTTTCGCCATGACTCATGTGTTCAGCCATTTCTGGTTTTGGCTCACGGCTATTGTTGTGTATCTGATAATGGTTGTGGCAGGTCAGTTGACATTCCCCGTGGTGATGCAAGTTGTCGTCATTGTGGCTCTTCTACTCAGTCTTGGCGGCATTTATCTTTTCACTCGTGGCTACAAATACGGTCTCATCAGAAAGACTATCCGACTCGTAGGGAAGGTGCCTGTCCTGAAGGGTTGGAGCCAACGGATTGAGGATAAGCATGGTGAGAGTCTGAAGAGAATTGATTGCCAGATAGCGCAGTTAAAAAGGCAAAACGGACGAGCGTTCTATGAAAGTTTCTTCCTCGGTTACTTTGCGCGCATCTTGCAGAGTCTTGAGGTGTTGTTCGTACTCCTGCTTTTTGACAATGGGATGGGGCGGACCTTTGCAGGATACGTCTATGCATTCATAGTCGCTTTCCTTATTATTGCCTTTACCTCACTCATAGCCAACCTGATAGGTTTCATCCCCTTGCAGATGGGAGGACGTGAAGGAGGTTTTGCCTTGTCAGTATCAGCCTTCGGCATGACGGCAGAACTCGGTCTTTATATCAGTTTGATATGTCGTGTGCGTGAAATCATCTGGGCCACAATCGGACTGCTGTTAATGAGAGCTTTCAATAATAAATAAAATCATTATAACGATGAAACAAACAAACGTAAAGCCCGCAACGGGCAAATTGGGAATCCTTATCGTCGGCAACGGCGCAGTAGCAACTACATTTATGACAGGTGTCTTGATGGCCCGCAAGGGACTGGCCAAGGCTATCGGGGCAATGACACAGTATGACAAGATACGTATCGGGAAGGGAGCAGAGAAGAAATACCTTCACTATAGCGACATCGTACCGATGCCCAGCCTTGACGACATCGTCTTTGGCTGCTGGGATGTCTATCCGCAGAATGCCTACCAGTCGGCCGTCTATGCCGACGTGTTGAAGCGTGAGGATATTGAGCCAGTGCGTGAGGAGTTGGAACAGATTGTACCCATGAAGGCGGCCTTCGACAAAAATTATGCCAAGAGGCTGGATGGCAGCAACGTAAAAGAATGTAGCACGCGCTGGGACATGGTGGAGCAGCTGCGCGAGGACATCAGGCAGTTCTGGGAGCAGAAGCAGTGCCACCGCGTGGTGGTGCTGTGGGCTGCCTCTACGGAAATCTATGTGCCCATCGACAAAGATGTCCACTACACCCTGCAGGCGCTCGAGCAGGCCATGAAGGCCGATGATCGCGAGCATATTGCGCCTTCTATGTGTTACGCTTACGCCGCCCTCATGGAGGACTGCCCGTTCATCATGGGGGCTCCGAATACCACCGTTGACATTCCAGCCGTATGGGAGTTGGCAGAGAAGACGAAGATGCCCATTGCAGGCAAAGACTTCAAGACCGGACAGACACTGGTGAAGTCGGGCTTCGCCCCCATCATAGGTACTCGCTGCTTAGGGCTGGAGGGCTGGTTCTCCACCAATATCCTCGGCAACCGTGACGGACTGGTGCTCGACGAGCCGGAGAACTTCCGCACGAAAGAGGTATCGAAACTCTCTACGCTGAAGACCATACTAAAGGCTGACGAGCAGCCCGAACTGTACAGCGACTACTACCACAAGGTGCGCATCAACTACTACCCGCCCCGCAACGACCGCAAGGAATCGTGGGATAACATCGACATCCGTGGATGGATGAACTATCCGATGCAGATAAAAATCAATTTCCTCTGCCGCGACAGCATTCTGGCAGCCCCCGTCTGCCTCGACCTCTGTCTGCTCATCGACCTTGCCCAGCGCGCTGGCCGTTATGGCATCCAGCGTTTCCTCTCGTTCTTCCTGAAGTCGCCGATGCACGACTACACACAGGGCGAGGAGGCCGTGAACCATCTTTACCAACAGCACACGATGTTGAAGAATGCCATTCGCGAAATGGGAGGCTATGAGGCTGATGAGGAGTTGGACTAAGTATATCATTTCCCCCTTGTTTCTGCTGTTGTGCCTGCCTTTGCAGGCGCAGCAGCAGATAACCGGCGTGGTCGTCGATGCTGAGACGGGCGAAGGCATACCGATGGCGAGCCTTATTTATAAAGGACACAACGTGGCTAAAGTGGCCGATGCCAACGGGCGGTTCTCCATCACCCGCCATGAGGGATGGAACCTGACCGTGAGTTCTATAGGTTACAAGGAGCGTATCATCCGCATCAGCGCTAAGACCAGGGATAACCAGAAGATAACCCTAAAGCCTGACAAGCAACAGTTGGAGGAAGTCACCGTGAAGTCGAAACGACACCGTTACAGTCGCAAGGACAACCCAGCGGTGGAACTGATGCGCAAGGTGATTGCCGCCAAGAAACAGACCGACCTCAAGACACACGACTATTACCAATATAATCATTATGAGAAACTGACGCTGGGTATGAACGACCTGACGCCGGAGGAACTGGAACAAAAGCCCTTCAGCAAGCATCCGTGGCTGCTGGACCAAGTGGAGCGATGCCAATACAACAACAAGCTGATACTGCCCGTGAGCGTCGACGAGACAGTGAAAAGGAAAGTCTACCGTCGCGAACCTCATGCCGAGAAGACCTACATCACTGGTCAGCAGTCAACGGGTGTTAACGACCTCTTCCAGACGGGCGACATCATCAACGTCGTCATGAAGGACGTATTCACCGATGTCAACCTGTACGACGACCAGATACGTCTGCTGCAATACCCGTTCACGTCGCCCATCGGTAAGAACGCCATTGGCTTTTATCGCTTCTACATAGAAGACACACTGAAGATTGACCGTGACACCGTCATTCACTTGCACTTCCTGCCCAATAATCAGCAGGACTTTGGTTTCCGTGGCGACCTCTATATCTTGAAGGATTCTACTTATCATGTGCGCCGCTGCGAACTGACACTGCCCAAGAAGAGCGATGTAAACTTCGTCGAGAACCTACGCGTGGAACAGGAGTTCTCGCAGTTGGAGAACGGTGAGTGGGTGCTGACACGCGACGACATGATTACGGAGATGAAGTTTGCTAAGTTCCTGAAGAAAGCCATCGTCATCCGAACCACCCGGCTTACCGACTATGACTTCAGCGAACAACCTAAGGAACTCTATAAGGGCAAACAGACGGAGGTCAAGGATGCCTACGCCGAGATGCGCTCCGAACAGTTCTGGAACCAGTACCGGCAGGTAGAACTCACCAAGAGCGAGAGTTCGATGGACAAGTTCTTGCAGCATATCAAGGATCTTAAAGGTTTTAAGTACTTTATGTTCGGTCTCAAAGCCCTCATAGAGAACAGTATCGAGACGGGCAATCCCAACAAGATTGACCTGTCGCCTGTGAACACCATCCTGACGCACAATGAGTTCGACGGTATGCGCTCACGTCTCAGCGCACTGACCACTGCCAACCTCAACAAACACTGGTTTGCCTCAGCCTATTATGCCCATGGATGGGGCAGCCACAAGAACTACTACAACGCAGAACTGACCTACTCGCTGAATGCCAAGGAATACTTGCCGTGGGAGTACCCCAAACGTACGCTGTACGTAGGCAGTACCTATGATGTCTGTTCTCCCAGCGACAAGTTCCTGCCCACAGACAAGGACAACTTCCTGCTGGCATGGAAGTGGACGGGCATTGACAAGATGATACTCTACAACAGGCAGCGCATAGGCTTCGATTACGAGTGGTATGGCGGACTGCGCACCAGCCTGGAGCTGAAAGCCGAGGAGTATGAGGCTTGCGGCAAGATGTCGTTCCGCACGCTCGACAAACCACGTATCGACTACCAGGGCATGGACCACCATCGCGAGTTCCTGCGCACCACCGAGTTGAAAGCCGAGTTGCGCTATGCCAAGGGCGAGACCTTCGTTAATAGCAAGGAACGCCGTGTGTCGGTCAACCGCGATGCTCCCGTTTTTACGCTCAGCCACACCTGGGGCATGCCTGGTGTCTTAGGGGCAGACTACACCACCAACTTCACCGAGGCAAAGATATACAAGCGCTTTTGGCTGAACAGCTGGGGTAAGGTTGATGTACGGTTGAAAGGCGGCATACAGTGGAACCAAGTGCCCTACCTGCTTCTCATCCTGCCCATGGCCAACCAGTCGTTTGTCATTGAGGATGAAATGTTCAACCTCATCAACAACATGGAGTTCCTCAACGACCGCTATGCCTCGCTACTGCTATCATGGGACATGAACGGCAAACTCTTCAACCGCATACCCCTTGTCCGTCGGCTGAAATGCCGCGAGTTCATTGCCATCAACATGCTGTGGGGCGGATTGTCGGACAAGAACAATCCTTATCTGCCGCAGAATGCAGGCAGTTCGCGGTTGATGTACTTCCCGGAGGGTTGTCATGTGATGGACACCCACAAGCCCTACGCCGAACTGGTCATCGGCATCCACAACATCTTCAAGATTCTACAGATAGAGTATGTCCGCCGACTGACCTACCTCGACCTGTCTACCAGCGAAAAGTGGGGCATACGCTATACGTTCAGAATGACATTTTAAGAAAATATGAAACAAGACGTACAACAGACCTATAAATCCAACGATACTGAGGAGTGGCTCGACCGCGTGTTCACCCGTCCTATAGGCTACCTGTGGGCCAAGTTTTTTCAGCGGTTGGGCGTTTACCCTAATGTGGTTACCGTGCTGAGCATCATCATCGGCATCTCGTCAGCCTTCTTTTTTGCACACGGCTCATGGCGCACAGAGGGCAGTGCGGGCCTGATGCTCAATATCCTCGGTATTCTGCTTATGATGTGGGCTAACTTCTACGACAGTGCCGATGGTCAACTGGCTCGTATGACGGGCAAGAAGACCCAACTTGGGCGTATTCTCGACGGGGCCGCCAGTATCATTATCTTCGTACCCGTCTATTGTGCATTGGTATGGCGCAGCTATCAGTATCACAGCATGGAGTTCCAGTGGTTGCATATTGCAGATACGGAACGTAATGCTGTCATTTACGGACTACTCCTTTTTGGCATTGCACTCTTCAGCGGTTTTGTCTGCCATGGCGGACAGTGCCGACTGGCCGACTACTACCGGCAGATACACCTGTTCTTTCTCAAAGGAGAGTCAGGGGCCGAATTTTCAACCTCGACCCACCAGCAGCAACTGTACGATGCAATGCCTTGGCGTGGCCACTGGATAGAGAAAGCCTTCCTCAAGACATACGTCAACTACACCCGTCAGCAGGAAAAGGCTACTCTCGCCTTCCAGCGCTTGATGCAAAGACTCCACGACAAATATGGAAAGGCTGGCAATGTGTCTGAGTCCTTCCGCAACGAGTTCCGTAAACGCTCTCTTCCAATGATGCCTTTTACTAATATCCTCACTTTCAATACGCGAGCCATTGCACTCTACGTGTGCTGCCTCGTCGACTTGCCGTGGTTCTATTTCGTATTCGAGATTATTGTGATGTCAGCATTGTGCGGATATATGCGTAGCCGCCATGAGCAAATGTGTAATGAATTCCTCAAAAGCTTATGAGATACGCAATTATTGCAGCAGGAGAAGGCTCGCGCTTGCACCAAGAAGGCATAGCTGCTGCGAAACCACTGGTCACGGTGGCAGGAGAAATGCTTATTGACCGCCTGATTCGTATATTCCAAGAGAATGGTGCCGAGGAAATAGCTGTCATCTGCCGTTCCGACCAAAAGGTTATATCACATTTGCAACAATGCCAAGGCCAGGGTGTTCCCTTGAATTACACAGTACACAATACTCCCAGTTCGATGCACTCTTTCTACGAACTGACATCCATCTTGGATAATAGAAAGCCATTCATACTGACCACTGTCGATACCATCTTTAGGGAAAGGGAATTTGCAGATTACGTGTCGGCTTTCCAAAATATGCTGAAGGCTGGCAGTGCCGATGGCATGATGGGAATCACCGACTATATCGATGACGAAAAGCCGCTCTACGTCAAGACGGACACCCAGCTAAACATTCTGGCATTCCTTGACAGCGACGAGCACCCCCGATATGTCAGTGCAGGCATCTATGGTCTTACCCCCAGGTCGTTGTCAGTGTTGAATGAATGTATAGCCAAAGGAGAAAGTCGTATGCGTAATTTCCAGCGGGCATTACTCAGCAGAGATCATCATCTTAAAGCGTGGTCGTTCTCCAAGGTTCTTGACATCGACCATGCTACCGATATTGCCAAAGCAGAAGCATTTCTTGGAATATGAAGATATTAGCCATATTAAGAGCGAAAGAGTTTTCTCCCAACTCCGTGGAGAAAGACCAGGCCATCATGCAGGCTGTCGTCCGCCGATTGCGGTCTAAAGGATATGTGGCAGAGTTGGTCAATGAAGAAGAGCTGACCACCATGCAAGATGTTCCACCTGACACGACAGTACTCTCAATGGGGCGTATGTCCAAGACATTGCGGTGGCTCAGCGTGCAAGATGCCCGTGTCATCAACTCGCCTGAGAGCGTCATCCTATGCCAGAGCAGGAAAGCCCTCAGCCGAGTCATGCATGAGAACGGTGTTGCCCAGCCACCACAGACGGCAGGCAACGGCTATTGGCTGAAGCGCGACTGTGCCGCCCGTCAGCAAGGCGATGTGGTGTTTGCCAGGAACAAGGAAGAGCTGCTACAGAAGGAAGCCGAGTTCGGGCGGCGAGGTATCACGGACTATACAGTCAGTGCCCATGTCGAAGGCGATGTCATCAAGTTCTACGGGGTCAACGGCACGGGCTTTTTCCGCTTCTACTATCCCATCGCTGATGGTGACACCAAATTTGAGGATGAACAGCATAACGGTCCCGCTCATTATTATCCATTCGATGCTGATGCGCTTCATAATAATGTCGACCGTCTGGCAGCGGCTATTGGCATCGACATCTACGGTGGCGATGCGATTGTCAAGAGCGACGGTTCGTTTTGCATCATCGATTTCAATGACTGGCCAAGTTTCTCCCGATGCCGCGAGGAGGCTGCCAGCGCTATCGTCGCGTTGATTCTGAAGCGTATCGCACCTAAGGGCTATATTTTCGACTACGGCGGTACGCTTGACACGGGTGGCTGCCACTGGGGCAAATTCTTCTGGCATGCCTACGAGCACTGCTGCGTACCCGTCACTGAACAACAGTTCCGCGATGCATACGTATATGCTGAACGCTATGTGGCGCAACACCACGTTATCTTGCCTGCTGATACATTTCGTGAGACGCTGGAAAAGAAAATCAGTTTGCATTTAGCCTTCCTTTCACTGCCCGCCTCTTACCTCTCACCTCTTGCCTCATACATCTATCACCAAGTCTGCCTGCATACAGAACATAGTCGTAAGGTCCTCAGCCGACTACCACAACCGAAGGTTTTGGTGAGCAACTTCTATGGCAACTTGCAGACTGTGCTCCATGAATTCAAACTCAGCGGCTTGTTTCTTGATGTCATCGAATCGTCTGTAGTAGGCTTACGCAAACCCGACCCGCAAATATTCGCCCTGGGTGTCAAGGCATTAGGACTATTGCCATGTGAAGTTGCCGTCATAGGCGATTCCATCAGCAAGGACATGCAGCCCGCCCGTCAGGCCGGGTGTCAGACGATATGGTACCGTGGCGAGCAATGGACAGAAGAGGAAATACCCAATGGTATGGCAGACCGTACTATTAAGGATTTAAACGACCTAGCTCACGTCTAACCTTTATTACAGTTTATTCACTCTTTGCTCGTTTGGGTATTTCAAACTGGAAGCGCGTCCCGCTACCGTAGGTCTTGTCTAACCAGATGCGCCCGCCAAGACGTCGCAGAATGGTACGGCAGACGATGATGCCCATGCCCAGACGCTTCATGTGTTCATCCATATTGGCATGCAACTCAAAGATGTTGTCCTGGTATTCTGCGGGTACACCAGAACCATTGTCGGCTACACTGAAGCGGACATAATCACCGTTATCCTCACAAGTCAATGTAACTTGTCCTTGTCTAGTTACATAGAGGGCATTTTCTATCAGGCGTTGGGTCACCAGTTTCAGGGCCTCCAAATTGGTATGACAGACGACATTTGTTGCTACATGGCAGTTGAAAACCATCTGTACACCTTCCTTGCAATAGTCTTGATAGATGTCGCAAAGATGGCGGCAGGAGTACGCAGGGACCACGGGTGTGTTGAGCAGCACCGTTGGCATAGTCTCAAAGAGCGACAGTTCATTCATGTCTCTGGCCATCTTTTGTAATATTATCAGGCTTTCCTCCACATTCCTTCCCAGCTGGGCTCGCTCATTGGCATCAATATCGTTCTGTCTCAGAATTTCCAAGAAACCTTGCATGGGGTTGAGTGCCTGGCGAAGTCCGTTGGCCAGATGGCCGATAAGCCTGAAGATTTCTTGGTTGTCATCATGCTTTGTCATATACATCTTCTTTATAATTGATAAACTACTGCAAAGATAAACACTTTTTAGCCATTTCGCAACAGCTACTTAACGTATTGAACATTCGCCACGAAAGATAGGGCGTGAGAATGTGGCAGATTCTTCGTAAATTTGCCACCGAATTCCTACATTGACTAAAACAGATAAAAATATGAAGCAGAAACTTACACTTGAAGAGACAATTCAAGCACTGAACATGACGATGCCTGCCCAGACGGGCGAGACGCCTGTGCCGAAGAACAAACCGGCGTATGCCGATGTTTATTACACGGAAGCAAAGGATGAACGCCAGTCGCTCGACATCTATCTGCCACGGCAGTCGGACGGGCCGGCACCCGTCATCGTCTATATCCACGGCGGAGCCTGGACGGTGGGCAGCAAGGCCGACGTCGGGCAAAACAGTTACAACGTGCATGTACTGGCAGACAATCTGTTGAACAGCGGCTTTGCCATTGCCGCTGTCAACTATCGACTGATGCCGCAGTACCGCTACCCAGCCCAGACCGACGATGTAGTGGCTGCAGTCAAGTTCGTCTGCGACCATGCCGCTGAGTATGGGCTGGATGCCAGCCGCATGGCGATCATGGGCGAGAGTGCAGGGGGATTTCTTACAGAGTTTGCAGCAACGACCTTAGGAACCGACTATCTGCTGGCCTGCGTAGCCTTCTACAGTCCGTCGGACCTGGCGACGCTCAGTGATCAGAACTGCGTGGAGCATGGCGGTAAGGACGTGAACTTCATGGACATCCTCAGTGCAGCCATGCCTGGTGTGCTGCCCGACGGAGAGAAGATGGAGGAGATGCTGCTGCAAGAGCGCATCGGCACAGAAGCGTTCCGCGAGAAAGCCAAGGCCGTCAGTCCTGCTTACCGCGTGTCAGACAGGACTCCGCCTACGCTGCTGCTCCATGGCACGGGCGACAAAGTGATTGCCTACGCCCAGTCTGTGAGTTACCTGGAGCGTCTGCAGGCTGCCGCTGTTCCCTGTGAACTCGTCACGATGGAGGGTGCCAACCACATGGAACCACGCCTGTTCAACTCGCCTGAATACACGGAAGAGATTATTAATTTCCTGAAGACATTCATGAATCCATTACTATATGTATAACCCAATCAAAACAAAAAAATTATGGACAACGTATTAACAGCAATTTTCAAAGTAGAAAGCGAGGGTTTTCAGGCTTTCGCCGAGATTCAAGAGGAACTGAAAGGTGAACTCTTTTTCGTGCCTCAGATGGCATTGGTAAAGTACCACTTAGGCTACCTCCAGACGCTGGGCAGTTACGAGTCGCCCGCACTGGAGAACGGCAAAGCGTTCAGTGGTGGACTCTTCGGCAGCCTGCTTGGCATTCTGGGCGGTCCTGTCGGTATGCTGCTCTGTGGCACCACAGGAGCCGTGATGGGAATGGCTTCAAGCCGTGCTGACAGCGAGGCTGCATCGTCGCTGCTTGAGAATGTCTGCGGCAAACTGGAGGACAACACCGTGGCCATCGTCGCCCTGACCCGCGAGGAGGACGAGACTTATCTGGACAACATTCTGAAGAAGTTTGATGCCATCATCATTCGCCGCAGTGCTATCCTCGTGGCTGAGGAAGTGGCTGAGGCCAAGCGTATGGAGGAGGACATGCAGCAGCAGGTCCGTGCCCAACTGCGTGCTGAGAAGAAGCAGGAATTCAAAGATAAGATTCAGCAGAAGCAGGAGCAAATCAAAACCGACTTCGAGGCTTTCAAGGCTAAGTTTAAGCAAAAAGGATGAAAATTTCCCTTTAAAACCATGAAAAGGTGACAGACACTTTGTGCTGTCATCTTTTTATTTTTCCCTGAATTCCGTGGGTGAGACACCTTCGTTAGCCTTGAAGTAGCGGCTGAAGGCGGCCTGGTCAGGGAATCCGAGGCGGATGGCTATCTGTTGCACGGTCAGCTGTTGCTGATGGCGAAGCAAGGCCTTGGCCTGAATCATGACATAGTTGCTGATCCAGTCGCTGGCATTGATGCCTGTTTGCTGTTTGATGATCGTGGAAAAATGTTTGGGAGTAAGGCAGGATAGGTCGGCATAGAAACGCACTTCTCGGCTTTCGCGGAAGTGCTCTACGATGGCTTGGTGGAAACGGATGAAGAGTTCCTGACGAGGCGACAGTGGGCTGTCTTCCTTTCCGTTTTCACGGCGGTAATCCTGCAATAGCGTTGCCAGAATGTGCAACAGACCCTTGAGTATCATCTCACGGCCTTGGGTCTCGCTTTCGCTGATACTTTTAAGCAACAGCAACAGGCGGACAACGTTTTCCGTTTGCTCGTCAGTCAGATGGAAATCGGGTTGCAAAACATAATGATAGAATCCTACGAAGTGAGAGGGCGTAAGGCTTTTCATCTCCTGCTCCATACGAGGTGAAATAGCAAGCAGTATGGCATGGTAGTCAGCTGAAGACTCATGGGCGTACAACGTGTGGTTGGCATGCACGATGGCAATATCGTGAGCTTGAAAACGAACTGGCCGCATGTCGTATTCGGCACGAACCCACCCCTGGACGTTTAGCGAGACCGTGAAAAAGGGAGCGATGTAAGGTTCATGATAGATGGGCATCTGATGAATGTCGTCAAACACCATCAAGCCGCGTTCATTGATAAGATTGTCGCTGACCAACAGCGGATGCATTTGTTGCTTACTTGCCATAATTGCGTCCAATTTGATTGCAAAAGTAATCATTTCTTGGCAATATGGCAACAAAAACGGAAATATTGCAAAACATTGCGGATTTATCGCCACGGTTGCTTTGTCACATTCCCTTTACCTTTGTAGAGGATTTGCAAATTGTTTAATTATTCACCAAATACTACGCTTATGAAAAGGAATCTACTCACATTGACGGCCATTGCCATCGCCACCCTGAACATGCAGGCCCAGCCACCTGCCGACTCGACGCCCACCTACCCGCAGGGAGCTACCTACACGCATTCGAGTGGAACGGCAACCATCACCTCTGACTATTCGTCATCCACACAATATTATAATGTGATACAATGTACGGGCGGCACGCTGACCATGAACGGCTGCGCCATCACCAAGACGGGAAGCGGAAGCGGTGGCGACAACAGCAGTTTCTATGGCAACAACAGCAGCATCTACTGCGGAGCCGCCAGCAGCAGCAACTATCAGAGCACGACGGCAGCCAGCGGAGCAAAGATTGTCATCAACAACTGCACCGTGACCAGCAGCGCACAGGGTGCCAACGCCGTGATAGCCACCAACGGCGCAACGGTCGAGATCGACGGCATCACCATTGTCAACAACAGCAGTGTGAGCCGTGGGCTTCATGCCACGTATGGCGGTATCATCAATGCCTCGAACGTGGACATCACTACCAACGAAGCAACCTCATCAACCATAGCCACCGACCGTGGAGGCGGCACCGTGACCGTCACGGGCGGCACGGCCACTGCCAACGGGTCGAAGTCGGCTGTCATCTACTCCACTGGAGTGATGTCGGCTACCAATCTGGTTGGTAAGTCGGCCAAGGGTGAGATTGCTGTCATCGAGGGCGACAACAGCATTTCGATGACCAACTGCACGATGACCAGCGGCTCCTCGGAGCGCGGCCTGCTGATGATGCAGTCGGGCTCAGGCGATGCCAACGGTGTGAATCCCGTAATGACCATCACCGGCACGTCGCTCACCATGACCGACTCAAGCGCACCGCTTTTGGAAGTAGCAACCTGCGTCACAGCCACCTGTACGCTCGACAACTGCACCGTCACTGTCCCCTCTGGCATTCTGATGTATGTGATGGCCGACTCGCAGTGGTCAACCAGCGGAGCCACTGGCAATCTGACTCTCGCCAACGGCACCTACAACGGCATCGTGAAGTACGATACAGGCTACACCGCTAATGTCACCGTCAACGAGGGAGCCGTGTGGAACCTGACAGGCAATGCCACCGTGACTAAACTCGTCAACAACGGCACCATCAACAAGAACGGCTACACGCTGACCTATAGTTCGCTCAGCGGCAGTGGGACGATGAACGAGACAACAGGTATCACCAATGTATCTGCCGACCAAGCCGATGCTCCCACCTATACCCTCGACGGTCGCCGTGCCACCAATAGTACAAAGGGAATCGTTATTCAGGGCGGCAAGAAGATGATCAAATAAAATTCTTGAAAAACATAGAAAAGGACAGTTATATCTATAAATTAATAGTTAATAGATTGTAACTGTCCTTTTTGTTTAATCTCTTAATTTATTCATTGTAATTCCCTCTTAATGATTTCTGATTGTTTTATCATCAGCCGTCCAATACTGTCACGCATAGCGGCTTCATGTTCCATCTCATAACGACGGCGAACAGAATCCTCATAGTTCTTGGACGAGCCAAGCGACCTGAGGTCGAGCGGATGACGAACTGCTGGCACTGTCGAATACCGCCCTTATTGCCTGCCCATACATTGCGCTCCAACCATATCATATTGGCGTTGTTGGCGGGTAGCGTAGCCCTTAATGCACGATACTACCACCCCGCTAATTGCAGTTCTTCTATCTCCTTAGAAATTTGGGGACTGAATGATTCACTTCTAAGTAGAATAATTTTGTTGTATTGAAATAATTATGTATCTTTGCGCAGTAAATAATTCACTAACCGACATTATGCCAAGACAAGAGCGCCTACATAGTGCGACAGGCATCTATCATGTCATGCTTCGGGGTATCAACAAGCAAGACATATTCGAGGACGATGAGGACTACATCCAGTTCCTCAAGATTCTCAATGGTCTGGTAAACAGACATGATGACGACGGACATATTCTCCCCGCGCATTGCACTTTCTATGCATACTGTCTGATGACCAACCATATACATCTACTGATGAGAGAGCTTGATGAACAAATCGGAGAAAGTGTCAAGCGTATAGGAGTTGCATATGCCCGCTACTATAATCGTAAATACGAACGTAACGGTCATCTGTTCCAAGACCGTTTCCTCAGTGAACCGGTCAACAACATTGAGTATTTTATGACGCTTATGCGATATATTCACCAAAATCCTGTGCATGCAGGACTGGCAGCTGAAGTAAGGGATTATCCCTGGAGCAGTTGGGCAGAATACGAAGGGATGCAGACCGATTACCATATTTGTAAAACGTCACCCGTCATAAAACGTCTTGACAAGACAAACCTGTATGAGTTTGTCACTATGCCTGTCGATAGCAATAACATTCTGGACATAGACTATGGAATAGGTGTAAATATTACTGACGATGACATAAAAGGAAAGATAGCGGAAATATCTGGTCTTCAACTGCCGACGGAAGTACAGAATCTAGCAAAATCAGAACGCAATACAATCTTAAAACAATTATGTGAATATGGAGCAAACATCAGGCAAATCTCTCGCGTTACGGGAATCAGTTATGGAGTTATTTATAGAGCAAAAAGTGGATCATGAGTCCCCATTTTTTTGTCCCCATTTTTTTCTTCATAAAAAAAACCTATCTTTGCCCATTAATTCGGTATGTGACAAACGAAACAACAGATTTATGGCAATTGAAGTATCATTTACGGGGCAGATAAAGAGTCGTAAGAAACTGGTAGACAATATTAGCAGATTATCTAAGCAGAGTTCTTTTGAGATTATTATTGACGATGAGGGAGATATCTCCGTAACTCTTTGTCCTACGGGTGAGATTACCTTTCATGTCGTTGAAGGCGGATTACTGCGCAAGACAAAGGTTGAGGGCTACTTTCAAAGTACGCCAGCAGGTCCTGGATTTCATAAGGCAGCAGTCGATTTTATCGATGCTCTTGATTTGGGGAGTCTCGTCTATGAAGATGATTCAGAATATGCTAACGACCGCGACTTCACAAAACTATGTAATAATCATTTTTATCGATGGCTGGAGAGGCTTGTTGAGCTTGCTTGTCAAAAAATGGATGAAGGTAATGAAAACCCTCTATTTGTTTGTTGGCAGACAAATCAGTATATACCAGATGTCTGTGGAGCGAAAATAGTTGCTCCTACAAGTTTGTGGGACATCAAGTTCATGAACCAGTTGATACATGACAGAGGTATTGAGGCTTTCGCTGATCGTTTTTTTGTATGGCCCCATGAACAACAGGATGCAACTTTCTATAGGAATTGCGCTATGAAAGAACTTTGGGAAGATTGCTACTATGTGTCATCAGAAAGAAGTGAAAGTGATGCTAATCTCAATAGGTCGATTATCGATAATCTTGAAAAGGCTTATGGGCTAAATCCAATGCTGCCAATCCCTTATGATAACTATTGTGAAGTTTGCCACTTGGACGGCAGATCACCCATTATACCTTCGACTGCCGTTAGCATGAATGACGGTTATAAACCAGGCTATCGTAAGGGAATGGTCAAGGAAACTATCGATAGATTGACTATAATAATACCTGGGTCATATCAACGACATCTCGAATTCAACGATGATGACTGGCCGATAACAATTTGGTGTGACGAAAGTACAGATAGCCCAGTGTGGAGACTTACCATATTTGAGTTGGAGAAAGAAATTGGCAAGCCCAAACTGGAAGGTAATCAATATGACTATTACGAAGAGTTTGATATTGAAGGTGGTAACGGCGTATTGGCCTTACAACAATGTCAAGAAGACGGTGACGATTTTTATATGGTTATCTGTCAGATAGCCTCAGGAACATCACTTCATCTGATAACGGTATCCTATAAGAAGCAAAAGGAGTTTGACCAGATTAGAAGTCTATTATTACTCATAACCTGTCAAAAACAAGAGGGTTAATGTTTGTTTTTACTTTAGCAGATTCCTGCCCTCATTCCCTTCCAACACCTGCATTTGCTGGATAGCAATCTGATTGAGTTTTATAAGCCTTTCGCCTTGTGGTACTCCATCGTTGTTAAGCACAGCATTTATGTTCTCCATATTCGAGAGGCATATCAGCTCATTGATAGTTGCGTAGTCACGGATGTTGCCTTTCAAGTCTGGATTGGCTTCGCGCCATTGTTTGGCAGTCATTCCAAACATAGCCACATTCAGCACGTCGGCTTCCTCGGCATAGATGATGCTTGCCTGAGCAGCCGTGATTTCAGTTGGTACCAAGTGGTTCTTGATGGCATCGGTGTGTATGTGGTAGTTTATTTTGGATAACTCCCTCTTTGCTGTCCAACCCAGCATCTTTTGTTCCTCAGCTTTCAGACGTTGGTATTCCTTAACAAGTAGTAGTTGGAACTTTGGGCTTATCCACATGCCAAAGTGGTAAGCTATATCTCTATGAGCGTACGTTCCACCATAGCGGCCAGCCTTGGAGAAGATGCCAATGGCATTTGTCTTTTCTATCCACGTCTTGACTGACAGAACGAAGTTATTGCTACCAGCCATATTTCTAAATGTACCGAATTCGGTACAATTAAAATTTGGATTGTAGAGCATCTCCCATTCACCAAGGTACTCGATTGTGCTTTTTAGACTGAGCCAGCGGAAGATAATGTGCTCTTGCAACTGGCTACGAGCCATATCAGTCAATGAAATATAATCATCGTCATTATGAGAAACGATGGTAATCTCTGTATTCTGGACATTAATCTTTGCCATAAGATTGTATCTATTATGAATTATGTGTGCAAAGATAGCACAAAATCATGAAACAAAAGAAGAAAGAGTGAAAAATCCCTCAAAAGTTTTGTCGTCTCACATATTCTGTGTACCTTTGCATTCGACATTGAGTCATAAAACGGCTGGTGGCTCAGCGTCGGGTGTTCATTGAAAGCAATTTATAGCAGAACGTGGAATTGAGTACGGTCTCCAAATCGTGACCTCATTTTTCCTCAATTCCCCAGACTGCCTTTATTTAAAGAAATCCTGCAAATTCTTACAAAGTTACTCCGTCTCGGCAAAAAAAAGAATGAATTCTTTTGTTTTGCGCTCGACTTTTCGTAACTTTGCAAACAAATATTCTTGCAAACCTCAAACAAACAAAAAAATGATCAACAACGAACATCTCATTCTGAATGCCAACCCGATTGTCGTGGCGTTGCAAAAGCCGGCTGCTGAGTTTACCAAGGCCGACATCATCAACTACATTGTGAAAAACGACATCCGCATGGTAAACTTCATGTATCCCGGCGGCGACGGAAAGATGAAGACGCTGAACTTCGTCATCAAAGACCTCAACTACCTCGACACCATTCTGACCTATGGCGAACGCGTCGACGGCAGCAGCCTCTTCTCGTTCATCCAGGCAGGGGCCAGCGACCTCTACGTGTTGCCCCGCTATCGCACGGCCTTCATCGACCCCTTTGCCGAGATTCCCACCGTCTCGCTGCTCTGCTCGTATTTCGACAAGGACGGCAACCCGCTGGAGAGTTCTCCCGAGTATACGCTGCACAAGGCCTCGCAGGCTTTCACCGAGGTGACAGGCATGGAGTTCCAGGCCATGGGCGAACTGGAGTATTATGTCATCAGCGACGACGAGGGTGTGTTCCCCGCACAGGACCAGCGCGGCTATCACGAGTCGGCACCCTATGCCAAGGCCAACGAGTTCCGCACCCGCTGCATGCAGTATATTGCCCAGACGGGCGGCCAGATCAAGTACGGCCACTCCGAGGTGGGCAACTTCACACTCGACGGCATCAACTACGAACAGAACGAGATTGAGTTCCTGCCCGTACCCGTCGAACAGGCTGCCGACCAGCTAATGCTCGCCAAGTGGATCATCCGCAACCTGGGCTACGAATTGGGCTATAACGTCACCTTTGCCCCCAAGATTACCACGGGCAAGGCTGGCTCCGGACTGCACATCCACATGCGCATCGTCAAGGACGGCAAGAACCAGATGCTCTCCGATGGCATGCTCAGCGAGAGTGCCCGCCGCATGATCGCCGGTATGATGGACCTCGCACCGGCCATCACCGCCTTCGGCAACAAGAATCCCACCAGCTATTTCCGTCTCGTGCCTCATCAGGAGGCTCCCACCAATGTCTGCTGGGGCGACCGCAACCGCTCGGTACTCGTACGCGTACCGCTGGGTTGGGCTGCTGACTCCAACATGGCGGCGAAGGCCAACCCGCACGACACGTCGCTTGCCAGCCAGACGCTGCTGACCTCTGAGAAACAGACCGTCGAGATGCGCTCGCCCGATGGCAGTGCCGACATCTACCAGTTGCTGGCGGGGCTCTGCGTGGCCTGCCGCCACGGCTTCGAGATGGCCGACGCCCTCGAGGTAGCCGAGCGCACCTACGTCAATGTCAACATCCACGCTGCCGAGAATGCCAGCCGTCTGGGAACCCTTGCCCAGCTGCCCGACTCGTGTGTGGCCTCTGCCGACTGTCTCGACCGTCAGCGCAAGACCTTCGAAGAACACGGCGTCTTCTCGCCAGCCATGATCGACGGCATCATCGCCCAGCTGCGTGCCTTCGACGACGCCAGCCTGCGCAAGAACATCGAGAACTATCCGGAGGAAATCCAGAAACTCGTCAACCAGTATTTCCACTGCGGATAAGCATAAAGACACAATAAATATCAACCCTATGAAAAAAAGTATTTTTGCACTGATGGCAACAATAGCCACTACTGCTGCTATGGCTCAGCAAATCCAGTATCCACGGGCCGCTAAGGACGGCACCGTCGACGAGTATTTCGGCACACGTGTCGCCGACCCCTACCGCTGGCTCGAGAATGACACGTCGGCACAGACTGCCGCCTGGGTCGAGGCCGAGAACAAGGTAACGAACGCGTATTTCAAAGCAATTCCCTTCCGCCAGAAACTCCTGAAGCGACTCCAGCAGGTCGTCAACTACGACACCAGCACGTCGCCCTACAAGCGCCACGGCAAGTGGTACGTCTCGCGGCATACCGGACTGCAGAACCAGAGCGTCATCTACCAGATGGACGAGCTGGGCGGCGAGGAGCGTGTCTTCCTCGACCCCAACGCGCTGAGCACCGACGGCACGGTAGCCCTGAAGGGACTCTCGTTCTCAAACAACGGCAAGTGGGCGGCCTACTCCATCTCACGGTCGGGCAGCGACTGGGAGGAGTTCTATGTCATCGACCTGAAGACGGGGC
>SUYI01000026.1 GCA_015060485.1 Prevotella sp.
ATTTCTCTATGGCTTACCCTATCATCAAGGCTCTTGACAACGGATCGAGACTTGTCATTGATGAGTTCGACTCCAAATTACATCCAGTTTTGACAAATCGGATTATCTCTTTGTTTAATTCTCGCGAAACCAATCCACGAAACGCTCAGTTGATATTTACTGCACACGACACCAACATCCTCAGTTCTGGTTTATTCCGCCGCGATCAAATTTGGTTCACACAAAAAGATAGATTCGGAGCTACCTCACTCTATTCTTTGTCAGACTATAAAGTCAGGAGTGATGCTCCTTTCGAAAAGGATTATCTCAGTGGTAAATATGGAGCCACACCTGTTATCGGGAATCTAGAGTCAGTATTAAGGAGGGCAGAGTGATGGCACGCAGACAGAACCCCAAAATTGAGCGCACACTCAAAAGAACAAGTAGCCTAAAGCTGGTGAAACAGACCTTCCTTATCGTCTGTGAAGGAGAGGTAACCGAACCTGAATACTTCAACTCCTTCCGATTGACATCTGCAAACGTGAAAGCAATTGGCAAGGGTATGAACACTGTATCACTGGTAAAAGAGGCAATCGCTATTAGGGATATTGAGAAGAGAAGAAGTCGAAACTATGATCAATGTTGGGTCGTATTTGACAAGGATGATTTTTCTGACGGCGATTTTAATACCGCGATACAGATGGCACAGGCCAATGGTTTTCAAGTCGCATATAGCAACCAAGCATTTGAATACTGGTTTCTGTTACATTTCAACCTATATCAAGGCTCCATACACAGAAGCCGCTACGGTGAGATGCTTACCCATCTGCTTGGTTTCAGATACGGTAAGACAAAAGGGGACTCCGTGAAGGTCTTCAATGTCATTTACCAGAAAACTCGTATTGCAATAGATAATGCCCATAAGGTACAGGAATCATTCGATGGTAGCAATCCAGCAAAAGAAGAGTCATCAACCACCGTACATCAATTGGTTGAACAACTTCTACAGTTCATAGAGTAAAGATTAACTTACAGTTATCTACATAGCCATCATTCCTGGTATCAACCATCGATGAAGTTTCACCCAGAATCGTGCAATACTTATTCGGGAATATTCTGGGATGCTTGGTTCATGAACAACAAATCCACGTTCTTCTATATATTGGCTGCGAAGCTCTTTAACGGCAGCACTGGTTTTTAGTGTATCAATACATCGTATGTAGCAATTGAATAGAATTGGATAAAGATTAGGGAAATCATTATCAATGCGTTTTGCCAAGAGCTCATGCTCGTTGTCAAGCCGTAATGACTCTCCATTTAATAGACACTCCCTAAAGCGTTTTACGTTGCTCCTCATATGGTGAAGGGTAACACGATATGAGATGTAAGACATACCAAGTGCTTCGGCCATTTCCTTATCAGGAACTGCTTGCTGTTCATTGAGAATGGTGAGGAGTGATCGGAGAAATATAAAGCGTCCTCGCGGGTAAAACACCTGCAACGCATAGGCTATCAGTTGTGAGACAATATGAATCTTGATCTCTCCATCTGCCGACGAACTTTCTGTTAGCAAAGACATCTTCTCACAATCTTTATCCACGAGGGGGATATGAGACTCTTCCTCTGACCTGTTGTTAAGATAGTTACGGAACGTATTCAACAACCAACTTTCAAAAGCATGTTTCCTCTTGATGCGCTGAAGTGCCTGATATGGTGTGTGTTCACTCTCACGAATGTAGATAAAGAAGTCATCTAGCAAGTCATCAAAATCGTCATACAGATTATGGCTATAGTCTTGATAGCGTTCATATAGCAGGTGCTTTAGGCGTTCGTGGAGCAAATAATACATAGCCTCGTCGTCACCTTTTATTATAATATCAACAAATTGGGTTATAGGAATGTCGGCATAGTTGACAATTTCCATTGATATAGCTTTCTTCATACAGCTAACTAAAATTCGCAGATTATCAATTTTGTTTCATTATCTTGTGACAATTTCACGTTTTTGGCCATTAAAATCAGCTAAATGCAGAATAATTCCAGTCCAAGTCGTTCTTCTATTAATGAAATCGTCTTTAATGTGAAATTCATCTTACCAGAAAGAATCCTGCTCACATACTGAGGGCTGACTCTTAATTTCTCTGCGACGTCATTACGTGAGAAATGCTGATTTTGCATATATTCCATAATAGTACAAGCTACGCGCTGAGACTGTTTTAGCCATGATGCGTTTTCTTGTCTCCACTTAGCATCGCCAACGAACGTGGAACGTTCCCCTGATTGATGCTCCTCCAAAAACTGTATTACCTTTGACTTCATATTTGTAATAGGGATTAGACGTACTGTGTTAAACCTCCAGTCTTTCGTTTATCTAACAAATAATCATAGAGAATCTGCTGGGCTTTAATTCTAAAAGGGAGGTGGTTGTAGTTTCTACTTGGATAAGCAATGGACGCAGTGATTTCAAAAGACCGATTGTCATCGCTATATATCTCGTATATATTATAACCGATGAAAGTTAATGCTCCATAATGGAAGACAATAGTAGGATGATGGGCAATATCGATGACTTCATATTGCCGAAGTGGTGTTTCCGATGCCATGTGGTTTAATTCTTCACAAACTTTTTGGAGTTCTGTCCTGTAGTGAATGATTTCTACATTGCTGCATAAACTTCCATCCTGAAATTCGTACAGATTTTCGAATCCATCTTCTGTTTTTACATATACGGAAATGACATCATCAGGGCACTGCTGGTTGAATTTTTCTGAGATTCTCTCCATGTCAGTCTCGAAATCATGCCAAACGTATCCATCACCGTAATTCCAATTGATGTCGCTGAGACTGGTAACAGTGAGTGGCTCTCCGTCATACTGATATACAGTTTCCTCTTTTACTACAAAGCAAAGGCCTTCCTTGTCAAAAAGAGACTTGATGAACACGAGTTTCTGCTTGTCGTTATCTTGCAAAAAAATAGAGTGTCGTGAATTGTATGCCATAAAGTAAATATATAAGTGTTCTATTTGAGTGCTTATTTGATATAATCAAAGTGGAAGAAATATTGTTTTTATCATCCGCTCATATTATGAGATATACGCGAATCGTTTAACGTCGTTTCCTAAAAGGGTTATTCCAAAAAGTAAATTCTGGATACATCGATGAAAAAGATTGCCAAGTTGTCCTGCGCGGTATTTCATCTGATTTTGGGCAGATAAGATTTTCCTTATCGTTTTCTGTTAGCAGCTCGTCATCATATTCAATGAATGGATCTAACCAATCAATTTTCCCTCTAAGCCAGCAAAGCTTTTCTTCTGCTTCTTCATCTATTATTTCTTTTTCAGTAAGAAAAGACTTATATCTCTCCAAATAAGATCTTAATATGTTAGCCAATGAATAACATTCGGCAGAAAAGAAAGCCATATTCAGTTCTTTTAGTTCATTTTTTCGCTTTTCTTCTATTTCTCTTTTCTTCTGTTCTTCAAGTTCTCTTCTTTTCCGCTCTTCCTCTTGTTGGTGTCTCAATCGCTCCATTTTTTCTCTTTCTTCTTTAATAGAAATGGCTTCATATTCTATCTTCGCTATAATATTGAGTATCTTTTCTTCAATTTTCATGTTGGTAGTATCTTCAACACAAACTGGATTTAGGCGAAAATAGCTAGAACGTGGTATCTCAAACTTTAGCTTTCCAGAAGGAACGGTTAAGTATTTTGGATAATTAGACTCTGTATTTGCTATTTGTTTGTTCTTTTCCGATAATTGCAATGGGATTTGTTCCTCATTTACAATGGCATAAGTGTGCCATCTGTCCTCTGCAACAATTTGGTGTCCACGAAGCTGAAGCAAATGGATAATAGTTGTATATATCCTTAATGCACGATCAAGGCTATCTGACTGTACACTTATATTCAAAGGGGCTTTAATCTTACTTTTATATGGGTTCTTGTCCAAATACTTGTTGTTCTTTTCTCCTCTAAAATATTCCTTTGTATCAATAATAAGGGGGTGTTTAGCATATAACATCTCTGGTACAGTAAAGAGACTTTGATCCATCTTTTTTAATTCAATCTGTATTTTCTGGCGCGGATCTGCTATTTCTTCAATTTCGTATATTTTGTCTTCTTGTGCATCCTCTTTTTTCACAGGAACATCTTCTGATTGGTTATTAGTTATGTTAACAGAATCCTTTTCGTTAAGAATCTCTTGGCTCTGTTCTTTTCCTTGTTCAACAGCATTTTGTCTCTTCTTCTTTTCTTCTTGAAAAGAGTCAATTGAAGGTACTTCATCGATATATTCTGGTAATGCCGGAATCTCAACGGGTTTTCCAAATTTTAATTTTGACCAATAGCCACTTGAAGGAGTTGGTATGTTAAGCTGATGACAATACTTTCTTAATAAGGGAGCAGGAAAGCCTAACTTTTCAGCAACTTTTGTAACAGGTTCCTTCCAGATTAACTCATATAATTCTTTTCTTGTTATTTCCATATTGATTTGTATTTAGTATTGTCTTTTATTCCTACTAAACTCTTCTGCAAATGTCTTAACTCTTGACTGCTCGACCCATTTAACAAGCTCATCTTCAAAAAAGTATATCTTTCGCCCTTTATCATAATATGGAAGTTCCCTACTACGAACCATTTTCTTTATTACATTCTTAGTTTGTCCAAGAATTTCCGCAGCCCTTTCAATATCTATCGGCCTATGCTTGTCTACCCCAAGCCCTAATTGTGATTCAATATGTTCTAAAACTGCTCTCATTTCTGCAATCTCATTGATTAGATAATTAACCGCTTTGGGAACATTCTGGAGGGTCAACTCTTCTTTCTCTGTTTCTTTCTTTTCCATATTATTTGTAGTTAAAATGTTAATTTGTTCGTATAGCAATTTGATAATGTAGTAGGCATATCTTACAAAATTATTAAGTTGACAGTTGAAAACACCTTAGAGATTTCTACTTGTCAACCTGTGTCTCTTTCGCTTTTCGGGCGGCCAGAATCTTATCACCAACTCTCTGGGCTTGCTCGGAGATACCTATTCGGATATAACTCTCAAAGACCTTTTGAGATTGATGTCCTGTAATGCTGCGAATCTCTTGATCTGACAACACACCTAATTTATATAAGTTGGTGGCTCCACTCCTTCTCGCCGTGTGAGAAGTTACCAACTCATATTTGGGACGCACTATCTCTCCATGACTATTACGCTCCCATAGCGGCGAGCCATTGCGCGTTTGAGCTATCTTGTCTAACTTATAAAACCATTTGCGCTCGTTATCAGTGAACTTGGTGCCTTTTTCTTTCTTCTTCAATAGTTTCGTATAAGTTTGTTCAGAACGCCTTTCTACAGCAGTCAGCACTGTCACATACTTTTCTTGGAAAGAAGGCTGTATCTTGGCTAACTCATAAGCAACCGCCTTTATCTTGATATTCATTTGCTGCTCAGTAATCTCAGGAAAGTCATAGTGATATTTCTCGCATAGTTCATAGACGCGGTCATCACATATTGGAACATTGACAGTTTTACCCGTCTTCTTCTGCGTCAGGATAATCAGCCCCAGTCCTTTATCATATGTAATAAAGTTGTCCTCACGTAGTTCACTGTAATCACTATAACGTTGACAACTGAAATAGCCTAGCAGAAAGATATCTCGAACTATTTCGTTCATACCTGTTAGCTTCATAGCATACATTGCATCAATCTCTTCGTCTGTTAGGTATATCTCGGCCCGTTTCTCTGTTTCCTTTACCGTCCTGTCTTTCCACACTCTCAGAGAAACAGCGTTCTTGTTGTAACCCTCCATAGCGGCAAGATTGCATAGTTTACGGAAACAGGTGACGTTCTTATTAATGGTATTAGCCATGAAGCCCTTTTTCTGGAGGTACAGCGTGAACTTATCAGCAAAAGGCTTGTCAATATCTTCAAAAGGGATGTCCTTTTTGCAGTAGTCACGCAAATGCCTGCCGAAGGATTTCCATACTTGAATCGTGCCAGGAGTGTAGTCAGAGTTGTTGCCGTGGCGGATGGAACCATCAGATATGCCAGCAAAAAAGTAGTCATAGAAGCCTATCACCATCGCCTTGGTTTTAGCAGATGCCACTTTGACTGTCTGTTGGATTTCCTCCACAGTGCCGTTGACAACGCTTGACAACGCGTGTTCCAGAATTGCCTTATCTTCTTTGGAGTTCACCTTATCTTCGGCATATAGAGCATCGATAGCCTTCATTATTTTCAACTGGAGGTCATGAACTCGCATGCCTTCTTCCGTTCTTTCATATCTTTGCATGGCCGGCAAACTCTTCTGAGCTTTCGCCCATTCCTTCACATCGACCATAATACCAGTAGTAACACAGAACAGAATTCCTTTACGACGCGTTCTTACATACAAAGGTGCTTTACCCTCAGTCTTATTTGTTCTCAAAAAGAATTGCGACATATTTTTATTACTTTTGTTGGGTGCAAAGGTAATACATTTTTTGAAAACTTGTAGCCAATTTGTAGCCAAATTTTGAGATTTGGTGAAATTTTAACTTTTCGAAACTTTTTGAATTGTTTTTGTAACTAATTGATATTAAGTTTCTTACAATTTCTAAAGATTTCCAACAATTTCAACACCCACGGTGCAAGCCCATCCTGAAGCGCAAATCCCAGTCGAAAGGCTGGGATTTTTTTGCGTTATATGGGCTTGACCCAACTCCCCCGGGGTCGAGGTTCTTGTTTTTTTTTTGAGAAAAAGTAATTTTTCGTGCACATTCTTAGCAAGAGCCTTCTTCTCCTTGGCGTTCTTGGCGGCAAGAAGAAACATGGTGCTCACCAATTTTCCCTTTTTTACATAGAGAAGTGTAAAAAAGTTAACATAAAATATACGTTTTTGTATTGTTTTGCGTTTATATAGATTGGATGCCAACTTTTATACGGCATCAAAAAAATATTATTAACTAACAAATAACAAGATTATGAAAAAGTTATTTTTTTTCGTAGCTTTCATGCTGCTGGCTGCTTCGTGCAGCAATGGCGAGTCTTTCGACTCAAGTGTTAACCCTTCTAACGAGCAGGTCCTGGCTCCAGTGACGGTCACTACGACCGGCTTTGACATTTCCCAGGGCGAGTTTACAGGTACTCGCGCCACGCCTGTGGGCGATTACAGTGGCATCAAGGCTCTGACGCTGGTATTTTTCAAGCCCGACGGAACGCAGCAGTATAAGTGCACCCATATCAAGAACGATCCCACGACCTTTACCACGTTTGGTGAGTTCTCGACCTCTCTGCCGTTAGGAAGTTACACCATGGTGGTGATGGGCTATAAACAGGATCAGGAGCTGACACTCACCAGCCCCACCGTAGCCTCTTTTGGCGCAGCGCGTGTGAATGACACCTTCCATGCCACACAGTCGGTCAGCATCACCAGCACCACTCCGGTAAACCTGACTGCTACGCTGCAGCGTATTGTTACGGCACTGGCGGTACAATCTACCGACAACCGCCCGGCAGGTGTGACGCATATACGTTTTACCCTTTCGGGTGGCGGTATGAGTTTTAATCCCACAACGGGTTTTGCTTCGAGCAACACCGGTTTTGTCGATCTCATCGATTTCACGGCCGCTGTGGGATCGACGGTCAATCCAGGCGATTATTTCTTCTTGGACACTGACGAGCAGACCATGGATGTGACCATCGAGACGCTCGATGCAGCTGATGGCAATGTGCTGTTCAGCAAGACCTTTACCGACGTACCGTTTAAGCGAAACCGGATAACCACCCTCACTGGTGCTATCTTTACTGACGGCACTGCCAATGCTGGCTCTTTCCAGGTCAACGCCACTTGGATTTCAGGACATAACATCAACTTTTAAATATTGGAGGACACTACTATGATTAAGAAATCATTTATTTTTCTTGCATCAATCCTGTTGATGCTGTTGTGTGTTGTTTTTGCCTGTGAGAAGGCTATCATCCCTGACGAAGAAGACAATGCAGTGGGCGATGTCGAAGGCAACCTGCGGGTGACCGTATATAGGATAGGCAAGACACCCTTCGAGACCTTTACCCGTGGTGCAGCCGCTGGTGCTACGCGTGGTTCAGTGACGGCCTCTGAGTCAGGCCTCTTGCGCTTGAGCTTTGCTATTTATGATATACAAGGTACGCGCGTAAAACAGATCAACCAAACCTCCAGCAATGGCAGTTTCGGCACGGCCTCGTTCCAGTTGGAGCCCGGCACCTACCAACTGGTCGTCGTGGGTCATAGCAGCAATGGCAACCCCACGATGACCGACCTCGGTAAGATACAGTTTAAGAACAACCAGGGCTTCAGCGACACTTTCCTGTATTACAGCGACGAGGTGGTAGTCACCGAGGAGTCCCAGGAGCTCGCGGTATCCCTCGAGCGCATCGTGTCCATGTGTCGCTTTGTGCTTACCGACGACTATCCTGCCGATGTCGCTCAGATGCGCTTCCAGTACAAGGGCGGCAGTGGAGCCTTCAATGCTGCCACGGGTCTGGGCAGTGTCAACAGCACGCAGACCCTGTACTTCGATGCTGCCGAGGGCCAGAAGCAGTTCGACCTGTACACCTTCCTGCACGACGACGAGGGCACCATTCACCTCCTGGTGACGGCGTACGATGCCGACGATAACATCCTCCAGGAGCGCGAGTTCGATGTTCCCATGGAGCGCGACCATATCACATGGCTCACGGGAGCCTTCTTCAGTGGCTCCGGTACTCCGTCGTCCACCACCATCACAGTGACGGTCAACACCGACTGGTCCGGCGAGACCCACCTGACGTTCTAGACACTGACCGGGACGGGTTCTTTGTTGGTTAACGAAAGGCAATTAGCTTGGGCCCGTCCCATATTTTTGGGATTCCGAAAATGGACGAAAAGGCGAAAAGAACAAAAAAGATTTTTCCACTTTATGGAATGGGGGATACCCCCAAACCCCATATTGTTCTTTCTTTCGGCGCGAAAGAAAGAACTAAAGAAAGCATCCACCCTCACCAAGCCTCTCCCTATATGGAGAGGATGTAATTGATTCCGAGGGAAGACCCTCTCCATCAACTTTTTGGTAAGGTTCACAAAGCTTTCGCCCTACGGGTGAACCTTGCGTTTTATATAAGCCGGGACGACGCGATATGTGTGACTTTTTATGCTTGGGATGGTTTTGTGGCGCGGATGAAATAGAGGATGAGCAGGATGTAGGCTACGAGGGAGCAGAGCTCGGAGAGGGGATTGGCCCACCAGGCACTGTAGTCGAACGAGATGCCCCCAAAGCGCAAGAGGGCACTGATGACTCCCATGAGCGCTCCACCGGCAATGAAACCCGAGGCAATGAGGTTACCATGTTCACCACGGGCCTTGTTGACGGTCTCGTCCTTAGAACGGCTGGTGACATACCAGCTGATGGCTCCACCAATGACCAGCGGCACGTTGAGTTCCATGGGGATGAACATACCCAGGGCAAAGGCCAGGGCAGGCACCTTGCACAGCGTCAGCACCACGGCAATGACAGCACCAATGGCATACAACGGCCAGGGAGCCCCTACCCCATTCATCAACGGATCGATGACAGCAGCCATGGCATTGGCCTGAGGCGCAGCGAGGGTACCCGAGGCAAAGCCATAGGTCTCGTTGAGCAGCATCATGACACCACCTACGGTAGCTGCACTGACCAGCGTGCCCAGGAACTTCCACGTCTGTTGCTTGCGGGGCTCCGTGCCACACCAGTAACCAATCTTCAGGTCGGTAATGAACGAGCCCGCCATCGAGAGGGCGGTACATACCACACCACCCATGATGAGAGCTGCCACCATGCCACCCGTGCCTTTCAGACCTACAGCGACCATGACCACAGAGGCCAGGATGAGTGTCATCAGCGTCATGCCCGACACAGGATTCGAGCCCACAATGGCAATGGCATTCGCTGCCACAGTGGTAAAAAGGAAGGCGATGACGGCCGTGAGGATGATAGCCACAGCGGCAAAGAGCAGGTTGCCATCCATGACGCCAAACCAGAAGAACAGGAAGGTGAGGATGAGGGTAACGATGGAGGCGATGGCAATGAAGCGGAAGGGGAGGTCGGCAGAGGAACCCGACACTGAAGTGCCGGGAACAGAGCCCTTGGTGGCGAGGCCTACGGCACTCTTGATGACGCCCCACGACTTGATGATGCCAATGATGCCTGCCATGGCAATGGCACCAATGCCAATCGATTTACCGTAAGAGGTGAAGATTTGTTCGGGAGACATACCGCCCACAGCAGTTGTGATGGCGGGGTTCCAGTCGTTGAGCACCTCACCGCCAAAGAGCAGGGCCATGGCCGGCACTACGAGCCACCAGACGAAGAGCGAGCCCAACGTGATGATGAGGGCATAGCGGAAACCGATGATATAACCCAGACCCAGCACTGCTGCACCGGTGTTGTTCTTGAATACGAGCTTGGCTTTCTCGGCCAAGTCGTCGCCATAGGGTATCATGCGCGAGGTGACGTTTTCGTTCCACCAGCCAAAGGTGGCCACGATGAAGTCATAGAGACCGCCCACGAGGCCCGCAATGAGCAAGGGACGGGCCTGAGAGGACTGATGGTTGATGGCTGAAGGCTGAGAGGAACCCGACGGAGAACCGTCGGGCACGGTGGCTGAAGTGGCTGGAGAACCGCCATCAGCGGGAGATTCAGAGGCGCCACTTTTGAGGACCTGGGTGGTGGCGGTGGCTTCAGGGAAGGGGAACTGTTCCTGCGGAGCCTCGACGAAATAACGACGGAAGGGAATGAGGAACAGGATGCCCAAGACGCCACCTAACAGGGAGGCGATGAAGATCTTCAGGAAGTCGGCACTCATCTCGGGATACTTCGCCTGCAGGATATAGATGGCAGGAAGGGTAAAGATGGCGCCAGCAACCACAGCACCTGAACAGGCACCAATGGACTGGATGATGACGTTTTCGCGCAGGGCATTGCTGCGCTTGGCAGCAGCAGAGACACCGACAGCGATGATGGCAATGGGAATGGCAGCTTCGAACACCTGACCGACCTTCAGGCCCAGGTAGGCAGCAGCTGCAGAAAACAGGACAGCCATGAGGACGCCCCATGTCACTGACCATGCGTTGACTTCTGATTTCTGTTTCATATTGTTATGGGGTTAATGGTTATTAGACCCAGCGACAGAATCGCTGGGCACAGTGGAGGAAGACCCAGCGACAGAATCGCGGGGCACAGTGCAGGAAGACCCAGCGACAGAACCGCTGGGCACAGTGCAGGAAGGCCCAGCGGGAGAATCGCTGGGCACAGTAAGCTGGGCAATACGCTGGAGGGCCTCCATGAGGAGGGGGCGGGGACAGGCGATGTTGATACGCACATAGCCCTCGCCAGAGACGGGGCCATACATCGTGCCAGGGTTCAGCCAGACGCCGGTTTGCTGGAGGAGGTGGGAGCAATACGTTTCGACAGAATCGAAACGCACAGTGGCGGGAGACCCAGCGGGAGAACTGCTGGGAACAGTAGAGGGAGACCCAGCGGCAAAACCGCTGGGAACAATGACTGCAGAGACGTCGACCCAGACGAGGTAGGTGCCTTCCATAGGCATGACGCGCCATTGGGGGAGATGCTGTGCGACAAAATCGCACAGCACAGTGTAGTTGTCCCAGATATAGAGGTTGAGGGCGTCGATCCATTCCTCGCTGTCGTTATAGGCGGCCTTCACGGCCTCTGGGGCAAAGGGATTGACGTCGCACACCTCGTTGATATTGATGGCGCGGTCCAGACGCCGACGTGTTTCGGCATCCTGACAGATGATGTTGGCCATCTGGAGGCCTGCGATGTTAAACGACTTCGAGGGGGAATTCAGGATGATGGCATCAGGATCCACCGTACCCATGGGGACGAAGGTATGACCGGGCATGATGAGTTCGCAGTGGATCTCATCGCTGACGATGCGCACATGGTGCTGGTGGCAGATGTCAGCCATGTGCTGCAGTTCCTCGCGGGTCCAGACGCGACCTGTGGGGTTGTGAGGGTTACAGAGCAGGAAGACGGTGGTTTTTTCGTCAGCGCAGAGGGATTCAAAGGAGGGCCAATCGATGGAGAAACGGTTATTGTCGCGGGGGAACCGCGACAGGCGGGAATCGACCTGAGGGCCGTTGTCGCGGGGGAACCGCAACACACTCTCGGCGACTTCGCAGCCGTTGTTACGGATGCTGGAGAAGAAGCAGTTGTAGTCGGGAGAGAGGATGAGGACCTTCTCGCCGGGCATGGTGAGGGCCTTGATGGCTACAGACATGGCGGGGACCACGCCTGTGGTGTAGAGGATCCACTCGCGCTGGATGTGCCACTGGTGGCGACGCTGGAACCACGAGATGACGGCTTCGTAATAGTCATCCTGGACATGGGTATAGCCAAAGACGGGGTGCTGTGCACGACGCTTGATGGCCTCCTGAATGGCAGGGGCTACCGCAAAGTCCATGTCGGCTACCCAGAGGGGAATGAGGGGGAGAGAAGAAACCGCCTGAGAGGCGGTCCCAGCGGCAGAACCGCTGGGCACAGTGGATGCAGGGGAGAACCCTGCGGCAGAGCCGCTGGGCACAGTGGATGCAGGGGAGAACCCAGCGGCAAAACCGCTGGGCACAGTGGACAGAGAATCCCATTTGACACAGCCAGTGCCACGGCGGTCGATGATTTTATCGAAATCGTATTTCATTTATTTACAAACACGGATTACACGGATGAAACGGATAAACATTTACTTCTTCCATCTTACTTCTTCCATCTTACTTCTTCCATCTTACTTCTTCCCTCTGACTTCGATGAGGCAGTCGTTGGGTTGGCGGACGTGGGAATCGATGGTGATGGAGCCAATGCTGTCGGCGACGATATGACCAGAGGTGGGGTTCTTGATGTTCTCGATATGTCCACGGATGTCAGCCTGGACCGTAGAATACTCAAAGACACGGTCGCACGACTTGTCGAAGGTGCAGTTTTCGAGCACGAGGTTATCGGTATAGCATAGCAGTTGCTCGCCCGTCAGGTGACAGTTCACCAGACGTACATTCTTCGAGTGCCAGCCCAGGTATTCGCCATCGAGGTCGGAGTCGTAAACCGTGACATTCTCGCACTCCCAGAAGGAGTCCTTGGTAAGGATCTTGGCATGGTGCACCTCGACATTCTTGCAGTACTGGAAGACGTACTTCGCATCGCTGTTCAGGCCGTCGACATAGATGTTCTCGCTGAACATAAAGGGATAGGTGCCCCCATGGAGGGTGACATTCTTCAGGCGCAGGTCCTTGATTTTCCAGAAGGTCTCGTCGGCATCGGTGATATTGACATCCTCAAGTTCTACGTTATGCATCTCGCGAAAGAACTTCGGGCCATCGATGCGACAACGACGCATCACCAGGTCGTTGGTATACCAGATGGCCGAGCGCGAGCCCACCGCAAAGTAGCAGTCCTCGATGAGGGCGCCATCGACATGCCACCAGGGATACTTGCCATAGAAGCGGCAATCAGCGGCCTGCATGTTCTGGCACTGTTTAATACCACTCTCGCCATCGGTGATGATGACATTCTCGAGGCGGAGGTCATGGGTGGCAAAAAGCGGGCGTTCGCCGCCAAATTCCTTATTCTTTATCAGTTCCATATGTTAATATTTCTGTTTTGCCTGCAAAGATAAGAAAATAATTTGTAATTTTGCACCCGAAAAGAAGAAAAATATGAAGAAACTGTATATTGAAACATATGGTTGCCAGATGAATGTGGCAGACTCAGAGGTCGTGGCCTCAGTGATGCAGATGGCAGGCTACGAAACCACAGAAATGCTGGACGAGGCAGATGCCGTATTCCTGAACACCTGTTCCGTACGCGACAATGCCGAGCAGAAAATCTATCACCGTCTGGAGGCACTTAACGGTGAAAAGGTAAAAAGGTTAAAAGGTAAAAAAGACCTGACACATAATCCACTCATCATCGGTGTGCTGGGTTGTATGGCAGAGCGCGTGAAAGAAGAGTTGCTGGAGCACCACCACTGTGACTTGGTGGCCGGTCCTGATGCCTATCTGTCGCTGCCCGACCTCATTGCACAGGCAGAGACTGGTCATAAGGCCATGAATATCGAGCTCTCGACCAGCGAGACCTATCGCGACGTAGTACCCCAGCGCATAGGTCTGGGGCACAAGATAGGCGGTTTTGTCAGCATCATGCGAGGCTGCAACAATTTCTGCCACTACTGTATCGTACCCTACACCCGAGGCCGTGAGCGTTCACGCGATGTAGAGAGCATATTAAGAGAGGTACGCGACCTGCGTGACAGAGGCTTTAAGGAAGTCACCCTGCTGGGGCAGAATGTGAACAGCTATCGAAGCCTCACCCCCCGCCCTCTCCAAGGGGAGAGGGAGCTAAAGTTCCCTGAGTTACTGAGACTTGTGGCGGAGGAGGTGCCAGAGATGCGGGTGCGTTTTACCACGAGTCATCCGAAGGACATGAGCGACGAGACCCTGCAGGTCATTGCCGAGATGCCCAACGTGTGCAAGCACATCCATCTGCCCGTACAGAGTGGTTCAGACCGCATCCTGAAACTCATGAACCGCAAATACACCCGCGAATGGTATCTGGACCGCGTTGCAGCTATCCGCAGGATTATCCCTGACTGTGGTCTGTCGACAGACATCTTCGTGGGCTACCACAGTGAGACCGAGGAAGACCACCAGTTGTCGCTGAGTCTGATGCGCGAGGTGGGATATGATTCGGCCTTTATGTTTAAATACTCGGAGCGTCCCGGTACCTATGCCTCAAAGCACCTGCCCGATGATGTCCCCGAAGAGGAGAAGATCCGTCGGTTGAACGAACTCATCGCCCTGCAGACAGATATTTCAGCCCAGCAGAACAAGAAAGATGAGGGCAAGGAGTTTGATGTGCTCGTAGAGGGTTTCTCGAAGCGTAGTCGCGAACAACTCTGCGGACGTACAGAGCAGAACAAGATGGTGGTGTTCCCCAAGGCCGGACATCATATCGGTGAAACCGTCAAGGTGCGCATCATTGGCTCGACCAGCGCCACACTCTTAGGAGATGTTGTTGGTTAAGGGTTCATGGTTAAAGGTTAATGGTTAAAAAGAAAGCATGAAAGAGTTTCTGAACGTACTCAGGCGGTTTGTGCCACCATATAAGAAATACCTCGTCCTCAGCGTCGTATTCAACATCTTGTCGGCAGTGCTGAACATCTTCTCGTTTGCAGCCCTGATTCCCATCCTGCAGATTCTGTTTCAGACCAGTGACGCAGAGACTGCCACGAGTTATATGGCATGGGACTGGGGAAATATCCAGACCGTGTTGATGAACAACATGAACTACTACGTGAACGGACTGATTGCCGACTACGGACAGACCACGACCCTGCTGTTGATTGGTATCTTCCTGGGGGTGACTACCTTCCTGAAAACCGGTGCTTACTTCCTGGCTGCAGCGACCATCATCCCCATACGTACTGGTGTGGTACGCGACATCCGTAACCAGTTGTACCAGAAGATCACCTCGCTGCCACTGGGTTTCTTCTCGGAGGAGCGCAAGGGCGACATCATAGCCCGCATGAGTGGTGACGTGCAGGAGATAGAGAACTCCATCATGTCGTCGCTGGAGATGCTGTTCAAGAACCCCATCCTCATCATCAGCTACTTTGCCGCACTGATCTTCATCTCGTGGCAGCTGACACTCTTCACCTTGATTATCGTACCCATCATGGGCTGGTTTATGGGTTATGTGGGTCGTAAGCTGAAGGCCCAGAGCATCAAGGCCCAGGCCCTGTGGAGTGATACGATGAGTCAGGTGGAGGAGACGTTGGGCGGCCTGCGCATCATCAAGGCCTTCTGTGCTGAGAAGAAGATGAACCGCAGGTTCGACCAGATCAACTCCGCCTATCGCGATGACATCATGCGCGTCAACATCCGCCAGTCGTCAGCTCACCCCATGAGTGAGTTCCTGGGTACCATCATGATTGTCATTGTGCTGTGGTTTGGCGGTGTACTGGTGCTGAACTATCAGGCGCTCTCCGGACCTATCTTCATCTACTATATGGTGATGCTCTACTCCATCATCAATCCCCTGAAGGACTTCTCGAAGGCCGGCTATAACATTCCCAAAGGTCTGGCCTCGATGGAACGTGTGGACAAGATTCTGTTGGCAGAGAATAGCATCAAAGAAACGGACCATCCGCTGCATATCGCTTCGTTTGAGCATCAGATAGAGTTCCGCCATGTGAGTTTCGGATATAATCTGGGGCACTCAGAAAAATGTTATGTGCTGAAGGATATCAACCTCGTGATTCCCAAGGGCAAGACCATTGCCATTGTGGGACAGTCGGGATCAGGAAAGTCGACCCTGGTAGACCTCATCCCCCGCTACTATGATGTGCAGGAGGGCGAGGTGCTCATTGATGGCATCAATGTGAAGGACTTGGGTATCTACGACCTGCGCCAATTGATAGGTAACGTTAACCAGGAGGCCATTCTGTTTAACGATACGTTTAGGAACAATATTGCATTTGGGAGCCTCACCCCCGACCCCTCTCCAAAGGGCGAGGGGGGTCTGCAGGCAGCCATAGAGGAGGCCGCGAAGATAGCCAATGCCTACGACTTCATCATGCAGTCGGAACAGCAGTTTGACACCAATATCGGTGATCGCGGAGGCAGGTTGAGTGGTGGTCAGCGTCAGCGTGTCAGCATTGCCCGTGCCATTCTGAAGAACCCGCCTATCCTGATTTTGGATGAAGCC
Organism: Prevotella sp.; assembly: GCA_015060485.1. Taxonomy (GTDB): domain Bacteria; phylum Bacteroidota; class Bacteroidia; order Bacteroidales; family Bacteroidaceae; genus Prevotella. The sequence continues at coordinate 16,719 of SUYI01000026.1, forward strand.
ACTTCAGCCCTTGACACCGAGAGTGAGCGACTGGTGCAGGATGCCTTGGAGCGACTGATGAAGACCCGTACCACCGTAGCCATTGCCCATCGGCTGTCGACTATCAAGAATGCCGACGAGATCTGTGTGTTGCACGAAGGAAAGATTGTGGAACGCGGCAGCCATGAGGAGCTGTTGGCGAAGGATGGTTATTATAAGAAGCTGCATGACATGCAGCAGGTGTAGTTTAAAGAGATGGCAGCAAGGGTGATATACCTCGTAAAGACTTATTTGTGGACGGTGATGATATTCATCATCGCCAAGGTAGGCTTTATGGTTGGCTGCAGGGAAGGACATACGTTTGGTGTGGGAGATGTGTTGGAGGTTATCAGTCATGGACTGACGCTCGACCTCAGCACAGCACTCTATTTCCTGATTGTACCTTTCCTGTTGACCGTTGTCAGTCTGTGGTGGCCACACCGTGTGCTGACCGCCATCAGCAGGGGCTACTTCGTCCTCATCGCCATTGCCTTTGCCTTGGCCTTTGTGGCCGACACCAGCCTGTATCCCTTCTGGAACTATAAGCTGGACAGTTCGTGTCTGCAATACCTCACGACACCCACAGAAGCCATGGCCAGTGTGTCGACAGGTTATCTGTTGGCCAGACTCGTCATCCTCGCAGTCGTCGCCCTTCTCATCTATTTAGGCTATGTACGTCCTCCGATGTATTTTACCCCCACCCGCCATCGCCTGGCAGGGACTGTGGGAGCCTTGGTGTGTATCCCCCTTATCGTGATAGGTGTCAGAGGGGGACTGAGTGAGTCGACCACCAACATCGGACAGGTGTATTATTCGCAAACAGCCTTCCTGAATCATTCGGCTGTCAATCCTGTGTTTAACTTCCTGTCCTCATTAGAGCATGATGCCAGTCAGGTGCCCGACTATGCGTTTATGGAGGACTCGGAACGTGCCCGGCTGATGGCGGGTCTCTACCCTACCGAGAGTGTGGCAGTGGACAGTGTGCTACGCAGTGAGCGACCAGACATCATCGTCATCCTGCTGGAGAGCTGCGGGGGTATCTTTACCGAGGATATTGGCGGTCGGAAGGACATCATGCCAAACCTGAACAGGCTGGTCGGTGAGGGTGTGTATTTCGCCCATTTCCATGCCAATTCATATCGCACAGACAGAGGTACATTATGTACTTGGAGCGGATACCCCTCCTTTCCGCGATCCTCGTTGATGAAGATACCTGCCAAGAGCCGTTTCCTGCCTGGCATAGCCAAGTCGCTGCTGCAGGAGGGCTATAAGACCAGCTATCTGTATGGTGGAGACATCAACTTCACCAATATGCGCAGCTATCTGGTGACCATTGGTTTTGAGCGTTTTATATGGATGAAAGACTATTCTGCCGAGGAGCAGAACAGTGCCAAATGGGGCGTGCGCGATGACATCACTTTCAGTACCCTATATGATGAGGTGACAAAGTTCGATGCCAACAACCACTACCTCATCGGCTATTCGACGCTGTCGAGTCATGAGCCGTGGGATGTGCCCACCCACCGGTTGAAGGACGAGATACCCAATGCCTTCAACTATTTGGATGGTTGTCTGGGCGAGTTTATCAGCAAGGTCAGGCAGACCCCCCAGTGGGACAACCTGCTTATCGTGCTGTTGCCAGATCATGGCTACACCTACTTTGGAGTAGATGAAGACCACGAGGAGCATGACCATGTGCCCATGCTGTGGCTGGGAGGTGCCATCAAAGAGCCGCGACGCATCGAACAGATCTGTAACCAGACCGACCTTCCTGCCACCCTCTTAGGGCAGATGGGTATTGCCCACGATGACTACATGTTCAGTCGTGATGTGCTGAGTAGCAACTACCGCTATCCCTTCGCCACACATACCTATAACAATGGCATCACGATGAAGGACAGTACAGGATTTGCCGTGTATGACCTGAATGCCAACCGGCTGATTGTCGACAAGAGCACTGATGGCAAACAGCTCATCAGAAAGGGCATGGCCATTCTGCAGACAGCCTCAGAGCATATCAACCAATTAGGAACCACCAAGTAAAGCACGTATGATGAATTCCCATAGATTCCGACTTCTGGCGCCATTGGCAACAACGCTGTATAACCTGTTGTTGCTCTTCGTCGTCTACCAGCTTGCCCGTGTGGTCTATCTGCTGGTAAACTACAGTTATTTCGAACAGGGACTGACCACCAGTCACCTGCTGGAGATGCTGGCTGGCGGTCTGGTGTTTGATACCAGCGCCATCCTGGTCACCAACATCCCGTATATCGTGCTGATGCTCCTGCCTTGGCAGGTGTCAGCGTGCAAGCCCTACCAGCTGCTATGCCGTTGGCTCTACCTGATTGTCAACGGATTAGCACTGGCCGTCAACCTGTGTGATGCCGTGTATTTCCGCTATACCATGAGGCGAACGACCACCACCGTGTTCAGCGAGTTCTCGAACGAAAGCAACCTTGGGTCCGTCTTTCTGACAGAAACCCTCCGACATGCCTATCTGCTCGTGCTCTTTGCACTGATGATGTGGGGGCTGTACAAACTCTATCGGGAGTCAGGCGTCAAGAGTAGGGAGTTCAAATGGTGGCACTATAGTCTGGCGACACTCTTGTCGCTAGTCGTGCTGGCACCTTTCGTGGTGGCAGGCATACGAGGAGGATTTACTACTGCCGTTCGCCCCATCACCATTAGCAATGCCAACCAATATGCGAATCGTCCTGTCGAGGCAACATTGGTGCTGAACACCCCGTTCTCACTATACCGTACCATTGGCAAGGATGTCTTTGTGGTGCCTGCGTACTATACCGACCCTCAGGAACTGAAAAGCATCTATCATCCTGAGCATTTTCCTAATGACAGCACAGCTGGCGATACCTGTTTCACGAAGAAAAACGTGGTTGTGCTTATTGTGGAGAGTTTCGGACGCGAATATATCGGGGCGCTGAACCATTCGTTAGAACAAGGACGATATCAGGGGTATACCCCATGTGTCGACACGCTCATCAGCAAGAGCATTACCTTCACCCATTCGTTCTGCAATGGTCGCAAGAGCATCGATGGCATGCCTTCCATCCTGTCGAGCATTCCCATGTTCGTGGAGCCTTTCTTCCTGACGCCAGCCTCGATGAACCATGTCAGCGGCATCGCCTCGTTGTTGTCCGATGAAGGCTATCAGACAGCGTTCTTCCATGGTGCCCAACGAGGTTCGATGGGTTTTATGGCTTTTGCCCGCAGTACTGGTTTCCAGGAATATTATGGTCGCGAGGACTATGATGCTGACAAGCGTTTTGGAGGTGATGATGACTTCGATGGCATGTGGGCTATCTGGGACGAGCCCTTCCTGCAATACTATGCCACCAAGATGTCGGAGATGAAGGAACCCTTTATGACTGCAGTCTTTACCGCCTCGTCGCACCATCCCTATGTCATACCCAAGAAATACGAGGAGGTATATCCTGAGGAAGGTATCATCATCCATAAATGCATCCGCTATACGGATATGGCCATTGGCAAGTTCTTCCAGAAGGTCAGCAAGGAGCCTTGGTTTAAGAACACTATTTTTGTATTGACCAGCGACCATACCAACCTCTCGGACCACGAATACTACCAGACCGACTTGGGGGGATTCTGTTCACCTATTATTATATATGAGCCTGGTCGGGAGCCTGAAATGCAGGACAAGATAGCCCAGCAGATCGACATCCTGCCTACAGTGATGGGTATGCTACACTACGACAAGCCCTACTTTGCTTTTGGCATCGACCTTTTGAATACTCCTGCAGAAGAGACATGGGCCGTAAACTACCTGAACGGTATCTATCAGTATGTGAAACACGAACACGTGCTTCAGTTTGACGGTCAGAAGAGTATTGGCCTGTATGCCCTCAGCGACTCGCTGATGAAAAAGAATCTGTTATTAGAATCAAGAGGTGAGAGGTCAGAGGTGAGAGGTTATATGGAGCGTGAGTTGAAGGCCATCATCCAACAGTATATGGAGCGAATGACACAAGATAAGTTGAGCGTTGAGAGGTAAGATGGAAGAGGTAAGAAGGAAGAGGACCCTTGCAGCGCCTTGGGCGCTGGTGATCAATATGCTACTACTGTATGTGGCGTATGGGGTGACGCGACTGGCTTTCCTGTTGGAGAACCTGAGCACCTATGAGCACGTCTTTTCCCTTCAGTCCTGGAGCATCATCGTGGGAGGACTCTATTTCGACACCTCGGCCATTGCCTATACCAATGCACTTTATGTGCTGATGGTCTTTCTGCCCTTACACCTGAAAGAAACCATACGCTGGCAACACATCTGCAAATGGCTCTATGTGGTGGTCAATGGTCTGGGACTGGCCATGAACCTGGGCGACTCCGTGTATTTCCAATATACAGCACGTCGTACCACCATTGCTTTCTTCAGTGAGTTTGGCGGAGACGACAAACTGGGTACCATCGTAGGCTACGAATTTCTGCGCCACTGGTATCTGGTGTTGCTGTTCATCGCGTTGATGGTGTTTCTGTACAAATGCTACCGCACCCCCAGACCACAAGTACGTCCACTGGGGCGCTACTATCTGATGCAAACCCTCTCGCTGCTCATTGCTGCCTATCTGTGCTGGGCAGGTATGCGAGGAGGATTGTGGGACAACCGCCCCATCAAGATCAGTACCGCCAATCAGTTTATTATCCGTCCCAACGATGCCTCGCTGATTCTGAACACACCCTTCTCTATGTTGCGCACCATTGGGAAGAACTCCTACCATAGACCGGCATTTTTTACCGACGAGCAGGAACTGGAAAACATCTATAGTCCGATACATGATGGTGTCAGGGAGAGCTGGTCAGGCAGGGATGGTAGAGAGAGGAAGAATGTGGTTGTCATCTTCTTAGAGAGTTTTGGCCGTGAGTATTTTGGCAGTCTGAACCGCGAGATGCTGCCTGGCTACAAAGGATATACGGAATTCCTTGACTCATTGATAGACCATGCTGCCATATCCTGGCGCTATAGCTATGCCAATGGCAGGGCCAGTATCGACGCCATGCCATCGGCCCTCTCGGGGCTACCTATGTTCGTAGAGTCGTTTGTTGCTGCCTCACATGCCACCAATCGTCTGAGTGGTCTGGCAGCCTGTCTGGACAGTCTGGGCTACGAGACAGCCTTCTTTCATGGTGCCCCAGCATCCAGTTTAGGTTTTCAGGGATTCACCAAGGCTACAGGTTTCCAGCATGCCTGGAGCCAGGAGGACTTCGAGGCAGACCCTCGCACAGAAGGCCGTGCTGCCTACGACAACTGGTGGGGCATCTGGGATGAGCCATTCATGCAGTATTTCCGCATGAAGATGAGTGACATGAAAGAGCCATTCATGACTGCCCTGTTTACGCTGACCAGTCATCATCCGTTCCATGTGCCTGAGCAGTACAAGGAAGTGTTCCGCGAGGAAGAGATGCCCATCCATAAGTGTATCCGCTATACAGACCATGCTCTGCGGCGTTTCTTTGCAGAAGCCAGTAAGGAACCCTGGTTCAAGAATACCATCTTCGTACTGACTGGTGACCACACCAATGCCAGCAATCATGCTGAATACAAGAGCGCCATCAACCAGTTCAGTACCTCTATCATCCTCTACGACCCCAGTGGCAGTATGACACCAGGAATCCGTGATGGTATAGCCCAACAAACAGACATTCTACCCACCATTCTAGGTATGACCGGTTATGAGAAGCCTTATTTGGCTTTTGGCTGTGACCTGTTGAACACCGCTGCGAGAGATACCTGGGCCGTGAACTACCTGGATGGTATCTATCAATACTTTAAGGGCGACTATGTGCTTCAGTTTGATGGTGAACACACCATTGGCTTGTATCGTCTGGATGACTACCGCATGACGTCTGATGTAAGAAGTAAGATGTCTGATGTCAGTAGTCAGATGGAGCGTGAGCTGAAAGCCATCATTCAGCAATATATGAACCGTATGATAGACAACAGGCTGGTGCCATGAACCCCTTTTATTTGTCAGGATTCAACAGACGTTTGGAGAAATAGCGTACAGGATACCAAACGCTGAGGAATCCCACTGCCAGAACCGTGATGAATATGAGAATGATATCCATAGGATGGACACTGACGGGATAGGCATCGACCACGAAAGAGCCCTCGGAAGAGCCCAAGCGCACAATGCCATATTGTTGTTGCAGCCAGCAGAGCAGCAGTCCGATGACAATGCCAATCACTGCTCCGAAGGCAGAGATCATACGTCCCTCGAACAGGAAGATACGTGATATCTGACTGTCGGAAGCCCCTAAGTTACGGAGTGTCACCACATCGTCGCGTTTGTCGATGATGAGCATTGACAGTGAACCAATGATGTTGAAACATGCTATCATCAGGATAAAGGTCAGGAAAACATAGGCAATGAGTTTTTCGATTTTCATGATGCGGAACGTGTCCTCCTGCTGTTCATAGCGGTCGCGCACCAGATACTGGTCACCAGCCACTTGCTGCATCTCTTTCTTGACCTGATCGAAATCACTGCCCGGCTTCAGGCGCAGTTCCAAAGAAGAGAGCATTCCATCCTGGGCAAACAGTTTACGCGTGAAATGGATGCTGGTCAGGATATAGTTCTTGTCGTACTTACCCTGTTTCACTGCAAAGAGTACACCGGGCGAAAACAGTTCATCCTCGACAAAGCCTTCCATGGGATTAGCCATATCGAGCTGACCCTCGCGCTGGGGGGCAAAGATCTTGAGGGGTTTGTCGTAAGTATATCCCATGCCCAGCAGATAGGCGACACCCAGTCCCGGGATGCCGTAGTTCATATCGGCAGCATGGAGTTCAAAGGTACCGTCACCCTCGAGAATCTCACGGATATGCGTCAACTGGTCGAAATTATCCTCCACGCCCTTTACTTTCACCATCAGTTGACGATCGCCATAGACCGACAGTGCCTGGTCCTCGAGACATTCCGTAGCCACCTCGACTGCATCCATCTGACGGATCTGCGTCAGGACGGGATCATCGGCAGGAGCCGTCTTACCCTTTACCGGTGTCACCTTCAGCTGAGGATCCATCTGGGTAAAGAACGACGCCACCATGTCGTGGAACCCGTTGAACACGCTTAGCGTGACCACCAAGGCCATTGTAGCCACTGCCACCCCTATGACTGAGATGGCACTGATGACATTGATGGCATGGGTAGACTTCTTCGAAAAGAGATAGCGCCGGGCGATGTAGAAGGGGAAAGACATATTTAGAGGTGAGAGGTGAGAGGTGAGAGGTGAGAGATGAGAGGTGAGAGATGAGAGGTAAGAGATATGATTACTGTTTCAGGAGTTCGTCGATGCGTTCGATGTAGTCGAGGGAGTCATCGATGAAGAAGCGCAGTTCGGGAATGATGCGCAACTGATAGCGCACACGCGTTCCCAGTTCGTAGCGAACCTGTTTCTCGTTCTTCGTGATGTTCTGAATGAGCTCTTCAGCTCTTTCTGAGGGGAAGATGCTAAGATAGGCCGTGCAGATGCTCAGGTCAGGCGAGATCTTGACACGCGTCACGCTGACCATCACCCCATGTAAGGAGCGCGTCTGCTCCTGAAAGATCACACTCAGTTCCTTCTGAAGCAGACGCGCAATTTTGTTTTGTCTTGTCTCTTGCATTATTCAAGATTATTTCTTACCATCTACTTCGAGCAGTTCAATCTTGAAGATCAGCATAGAGAATGGCTTGATGTCAGCACCCTGCTGGCGCTCGCCATAAGCCAGTTCCTGAGGAATATAAACCTCCCAGATAGATCCTGCGGGCATATGAACCAGAGCTTCGGTCCAACCCTTGATGACCTGATTGGCACGGAAGTCAGCAGGCTGGCCGCGCTTGTAAGAGCTGTCGAACACCTTACCATCGATGGTCTTTCCCTCGTAGTGTACCTTCACCATAGAAGTGTCCTTAGGCATGGCACCAGTACCCTCTTTGATGACCTTATACTGTACACCACCATCGAGCACCTTCACGCCTTCCTTCTTGGCATTGTCAGCGAGGAACTTCTCACCAGCCTCCTTGTTGGGGCCAAACTCCTTCTCCATATTCTTAGCCTTGATGGTACGCATCATCTCCTGAGCCACCTGAGCAGCAGAGTCAACAGTCATGATAGCATTCTTGCCAGTCGTACCGCTGATGAAACCAGCCATGAAGTTCTTCAGAGAGATGGTCTTGGTAGAATCCTCACCAAACAGCTCGTGGTTGATACCCTTGACCATCTGATTAGAAATCTGCTGACCAATCTGGATACCAGCAAAGTAAGCGGCCTTCTTCTTGTCGTCACCAGCGTTAGCGCCTTCGTTCAGGCCCTTGACGAACTCGTCCATATAGGTCGTGTCAATACCCATACGACCCACGAGGTAATCCTTCAGACCCTGTGTCTGAGCCATACCGATAGCATAGCTAACGGTGTCGATGTCACTCTTCAGGCTTGCCTTGGGAGTGCCATTGCCGCATGCAAACATCATGACGGCAGAAATAGCTGCTGCAGCAGCAAAAGTAAACTTTTTCATTGTTGTTTTATAAAAATAATTATTTATTTTGTTATTACGTTCTATCGGGATAGCGGAATATCGCTATGACTGCATCCTGATTACATGACCTGAATCAGTTCCACATCGAAGATGAGTGCAGCAAAGGGAGGGATCGATGCGCCAGCACCACCCTCGCCGTATGCCAGACGATAGGGGATGAAGAAACGATACTTAGCACCCTCCTGCATCAGCTGCAGACCTTCCGTCCAACCAGCGATGACCTGCTGCAGTCCAAATACAGCGGGTTCACCACGTTGTACGCTGCTATCGAAAACGGTACCATCAATGAGGAAGCCCTCGTAGTGACACTTCACGCTATCCTTTGCGGTAGGCTTCTTGCCGTTGCCTTCTTTCAGCACCTGATACTGCAGGCCACTGGGCAGGGTGATGACACCATCCTTCTTGCCATTCTCAGCCAGGTATTTCTCGCCAGCCTCCTTATGAGCCTTTCCTGCCTCCTGACGCTGCTTGCTGAGCACCTCTTCCTTCTTGGCGAAGTACTCCTGCACAATCTGCTGTGCCTCCTGGTGCTTTACCTGCAAAGGGTTACCGGCAATCACGTCCTTGATGGCCAGTGCAAAATCGTCGATATTCAAGTCTGAGGCTCCCATCTGTGCCAGCTGCTGACCAATGCCAAGCCCCAGTGCATAACTTACTCTATCCATGTCTTTTCTCTATATTAATAATGTGTAATTCTGAAAAATCGGCTGCAAAGGTACAATAAAAAAGTGAAAAGTGAAGAATGAAAAGTAAAAAATTTGCTGCCGTCATACAAAATTTCTTAATTCTTAACGCATAGTTTCAAACTTTTCACTATCTTTGCAATAGTTTTAAAGCATTTTTCATGAAAAAGATCGTAGTTTTGACTGGTGCTGGCATGTCTGTGGAGAGTGGTCTGAAGACTTTCCGCGATGCCGATGGATTGTGGGAGAACTACCCCGTCCAGAAGGTGGCCACCCATGAAGGATGGCTGGCAGATCCTACCCTTGTGACCAATTTCTATAACATGCTCCGCAAGAAGTGCTGGGGTGTGAAGCCCAATGAGGGACATCAGCTGGTGGCAGCGTTAGAGAAGAACTTTGAGGTCACCGTTGTTACCCAGAATGTCGACAACCTGCATGAGATGGCCGGTTCTACGAATGTCATCCATCTGCATGGTGAACTGATGAAGGTCTGTTCGAGCAACGATCCTGACGATCCCCGTTATCAGCAGACGCTAACCCCCGAGAATTGCGAGGTAGAGCCTGGCACCAAGGCAGGAGATGGTTCATTGCTTCGTCCGTTCATTGTGTTCTTCGGTGAGGCAGTACCCATGATAGAAGCTGCTGCACAAGCAGTGAGTCAGGCAGACACCTTCATCATCATTGGTACCTCGCTGGTGGTCTATCCCGCTGCAGGACTTATCCACTATGCCCGTCCTGACGTTCCCATCTATCTGATTGACCCCAATCCCGTATCTGCAGGAGGACGTGTCCAGCAGATTCAGAAAGGCGCCTCAGAGGGCATGAAGGAACTGATGAAGATACTAGTTCCCTAAAATCCGATGGTATTCCCCTGGGGTATTCAGGATGCGCTGCGCTTCCTGAAGGGTTTTGTCGTTGCGCAGGCCCACCTGCAGTTCACCGCCTTGATAATAATAGGCTGACACGATGTCCTGTTCCAGCATCTGCTGGATTTCATCGCGATGACGATCCAGATCGCTGGACAGGTCATGATGGTCAATCTTCGCCTTCAGGGCCTCCAATTCAGCCTTGGCTTCGTCATAATAGCCCTCAAACTTCATGGCCTTCTCCATCTCCTCGAACTGTTTCTTGCTGAGCTGATCGTAGGTAAATCCCGCCTTGATGACACGCTGTTTGAAATCCTCATAGTCAGCATCCGTCAAGTGGAACTCAGCAGCAGGAGCGATGGTCTGGTGTTTTCCGATGTATTCCGTCACATAGTCAAGCACTGTTTCCGTAGAATCCAAACGGTCCAGATAGAGCGTGATATTCGCCATGGTATCCGGTTTCACCTCGATATCGGGTTTCAGGCCGTCCTTCATCTCGATGCCTCGTCCTGAGGGCAGATAATAGCGCGAGGTAGTCAGTTTCAGATTGGCATTATACGGCAGGTCGATATTGGGCACCTGCACCAAACCCTTGCCATAGGTCCGTGTACCGATGATGACACCACGCTTCAGGTCCTGCAAGGCACCACTGGTAATCTCCGAGGCAGAGGCAGTCTCTTTATTGACCAACACCACCAGCGGCATCACGGTATCGATGGGTTCCAAGCGTGTCTTGTATTCGTTGTTGGCCCGCTTCAGCTTTCCCTTTGTCTCCACGATTTTCAGGCCTTTTGGCAGCCACATGTTCAGGATGTCGACACACTCCGACAGCGAGCCTCCGCCATTGCCACGCAAGTCGAGAATCAGTTTCCCGGCACCCTGCTTCTTCAGGTCCACGAAAGCCAGGCGCATCTGTTTGGCAGGCTCACCCGTAAAGGTATTCAGCGCAATATACCCCGTCTGGTTGGGCAGCATGCCATACCACGTAATCTCGGGCATCTTGATGGTCTGGCGGGTAATCTTAAATGTCATCTTCTTACCCGTTGAGGGACGCTGTATCTTCAGCAGGAACGTTGTTCCGGGTTCACCCCGCAGATGACTGCTCACATAGGATGTCGTCTTGTCGGTCATCAGCGAATCGTCAATCTGCAGAATGATATCGCCCTTCCTCAGACCTACCTCAGCAGCTGGCATGCCCTCGTAGGGCTCCTCGATGACACAACGCTTCAGTTTCTGATGATAACGAATGAGTGCACCAATGCCCGCATATTTACCCGTCAGCATCTGTTTCAGGTCCTTCTGGCGCTCTTCGGGATAATATTCCGTATAGGGGTCCAGCGTGTTCAGCATGGCATCGATACCTGCTGTCACCACCTTGTTGGCATCCAGCGTATCGACATACATCATATCGAGATTTCTGTAGAGGGCGTTGAAAATCTCCAGATTCTTGGCAACCTCCAGGTTATGATTCATTACCTCCTGAGTCCATCCGTCCACAGCCAGCAAAGCGGCTGTCATCAGTAATATACAACGTTTTTTCATTGTTTACTTGTTTTTAACGGTTGCAAAGTTACGAAATACTTTGAACTTTGAACTTTGAACTTTGAACTTTTTTTCGTAGCGGAGTAATTTTTTCACTTTTTACTCTTCGCTTTTACCTTTTTTTTGTACTTTTGTGACCGAAATGGATACTATAAACGATTTTTTCTCGCTGTTAGGAGGCTTCCTGTGGGGGTGGCCTATGATTGTGTTGTTGTTAGGAACACACGTGTTTCTGACGTTCCGCCTGCGCATTCCCCAGCGTAAACTGCTGACGGGTATCCGGCTGTCAGTCCAGAAAGACCCCGGAGCCAAGGGAGATGTCAGTCAGTTTGGTGCCCTGGCCACTGCACTGGCTGCTACCATTGGAACGGGAAACATCGTAGGTGTTGCTACCGCTGTGGCCCTGGGAGGACCGGGAGCTGTGCTCTGGTGCTGGCTGACAGGTATCTTCGGTATGGCCACGAAATATGCAGAGGGTCTTTTGGCCGTGAAATACCGCGTGAGAGCCAAGGACGGACATACCTATGGTGGTCCGATGTATGCTCTGGAACGCGGTCTGAACATGAAGTGGCTGGCTATATTGTTTGCCGTTTTCACTGCCCTGGCGTCGTTTGGTATCGGTTGTACCGTTCAAGCCAATTCCATCGCTTTGCTGGCCAGCGAGACCTTTGGAATTCCGACATGGGTTGTAGGACTCTTCGTATGTATCCTTGCCGCCTCGGTCATCATTGGCGGTGTGAAAGCCATCGCCCGCGTATGTACCATATTTGTACCATTTATGGCCCTGCTCTATGTCGTTGGTTGTGTGGTCATCCTCGCCATGAATAGCGGATATGTATGGCCAGCCGTGCAACTCATCGTACAATCCGCCTTTCATCCTGAAGCTGCAGGAGGGGGATTTGTGGGAGCTACCGTGATGATGGCTGCCCGCTATGGTATTGCCCGTGGACTGTTCTCGAACGAGAGTGGTATGGGTTCCGCCCCCATCGTTGCTGCTGCTGCACAGACACGCAATCCCGTTCGTCAGGCACTAGTATCGAGCACAGGAACATTCTGGGACACAGTGATTATCTGTGCCTTGACAGGATTGGTATTGGTATCGAGTATCCTCGCCTATCCCGACATCACCTATGCCGATGGGGCAGCACTGACCAAGGTAGCCTTCTCGAAGATTCCCTATATCGGAGCCCCTCTGCTCAGTTTCGGTATCCTGACCTTTGCCTTCAGCACCATTCTGGGCTGGAGCTACTATGGCGAGAGTGCCGTGAGCTACATTGAAAAGCGTAAGTCGAACCGATTCTACCGTATTCTCTATATCGTGGCATTGTTTTTCGGAAGCATCATCAATCTCGACATCATTTGGAATATTGCCGACTGCATGAATGCGCTGATGACCATACCCAACCTCATTGCATTGCTGCTGTTGAGTAAGGTAACAGCCCAGGAGACCAACAAATACCTTTGGGGAGGAAGACTGGATGAAGAGGCTGTGATAGATGAGAGGTAAGAAGTAAGAGGTAAGAGGTTAGAGATTAGAAGTAATAATATGTGGTGGATGATGATTTTTACACTATTGCCTTTGGCGGGAATGAGCTATATCGCCTGGCATATCTGGTGCCTGCTACCCTTGGGTGCTCTATGGAAAATACTGCTCATTATGCTGATGGTGGGGTCATTCCTGCTTATGTTCGGAGGTATGAGGGGCATGATGAACAACCTGTCGCTCCCGGCAGCTACTGCAGTGTATGAAATCGGCACCTCGAGTGTGTTTATCATGCTCTATCTGGTTCTCATCTTCCTGGTACTCGACTTAGGAAGACTGGTGCGCCTTGTTCCGCGTACCTTATTATATCAGAACTGGTGGACAGCAGGAGTTATCTGTCTGGTGATGTTCGGAGTGTTTCTCTATGGTAACCTGCACTATAAGAACAAGTACCGCGAGACACTGACACTGACCACCGACAAACCCATGGCTAAGCCCCTGAAGATAGTGATGATGAGCGACCTGCACATCGGATACCACAATCCACGCAAGGAATTGCACCGCTGGGTAGATATCATCAACAGCGAACAAGCCGACCTGGTGCTCATTGCGGGTGACATCATCGATATGAGTATGCGCCCGCTGCAGGAAGAGCGCATGCACGAAGAGTTTCACCGTATCAAGGCTCCCATATATGCCTGTATCGGCAATCATGAATACTACAGCAGTGAACCTGCTGCACGACAATTCTACCACAAAGCCGGTATCCATCTGCTGCAAGACAGTGCCGTTGTCGTGGGCGATCTCTGCATTATCGGTCGTGACGACCGTACCAACATGCACCGCGACTCACTGGGAGTCATCATGAAGAAGGCCGATAAGACAAAATATACCATTCTGCTCGACCATCAGCCCTACCATTTGGAACAGGCAGAACGACAGGGCATTGACTTCCAGTTCAGCGGACATACCCATCACGGGCAGGTATGGCCCATCTCATGGATTACGGAGCACATATATGAATGTGCCTTCGGTCCTCACCAACGAGGCAACACCCGCTACTACATCAGCAGCGGTATAGGTATTTGGGGAGGAAAGTTCCGTATTGGAACGCGCTCAGAATATGTGGTGGCTAGCGTTTCTTGCCAAGCCAGTAAAGATACGCGTAGTCGATAGTATCGAACGACTTCACGCCAATTCCGTCTAACGTAATATCCTTGGGATATAACCTTAGCAGGCTCTGACTGGTGGATACCATGCACTGACCGAAACTCTGAGTATTGGTTTCCGTATTATAGAAACTGACCACTACCGTCTTATTGTCTCCGTCTATGTTCACATTCATCGTGACAGGTTCCGGATACACATAAAACAACAATGGTGACTTATAATATACATTAAAGCCGATTTTCACCTGCATATTGATAGTTCCCAGGGCAATGACGGCATCCTTCAACGCCTGATGGTTCTCTGACAACCTATCTACGAGCAGACTGGTGGGTACACTGCGCAGTTCAAGAATCGTATCGCTGACAATATCCCATTCGGCAGCAATAGAATCCAGTGCCGACACCTTTGCATCGGGCTGGAAATACATAAAGCCTGCATAACTGCCATGAGCAGCAAGAACTTCTGCCTGGAATGCCTTTACCCATTCCTGCCATTCTTTCTCCTGATTATTGTTGTCGTCGTCATTGCTACTCAGACACGACGACAAAGCCATGACTGCCAGGCAGCACAGCATCATACTAAACAGTTTGATATTCTTCTTCATTGGTATAACAATTATTTGAATTTTCTTCCAGATAATACTTTGAATAGGCCACATAATGCTCTGCATTGTCGGTCTGTCCGGGACGTGTGGGTTTGATATACTTGGCAGGGACACCGCCCCAGATTTCATGGGGACCAATCTTCGTATTCTGCAACACCAAGGCTCCAGCAGCGACAATAGCCCCCTCGCCCACCTCACAGCCATCGAGCAAGGTAGCTCCCATGCCAATCAGTGCATGGTCATGAATGGTGCAGGCATGAACAGTGACGTTATGACCAATAGTCACATAGCTGCCAATATGCGTAGGACCCGTCTCATGGGTTACGTGGACACACGAGCCATCCTGCACATTGGTGCAGTTACCAATGGTGATAGGAGCCACATCGCCGCGTACTACGGCATTGAACCATACCGAGCACTCGTCGCCCAAGGTCACGTCGCCCACAATCGTGGCGTTCTCACTGAAATAGCAGTCCTTGCCCCATTTTGGAGTCAGACCGCGATAACTTTTGATTAATGCCATATCAATTTACGATTTGACAATTTACGATTTACAATTGAACATCAGCCAGTATTTTCCCGGTAGCTCCGGTCTTCTGCTGAACAAAGTCACCAGCCAGGCGTCCTGCCTCTTCTATCGTCTGCGGTTCGCTGATAAAACGCTGCATGATACGATGGAAGTCATCAGCACCGGTAATCTCCATGCCGCCGCCACAGGCTTTCAGCCCCTGTGCCTCTTGGAACTTCTTGTTTTCCGGACCAAAGATAACGGGTTTGCCCCATACTGCCGCCTCCAGCGTGTTATGGATGCTCACACCGAAACCTCCACCCACATAGCATACCGTAGCATAGCGGTAGATGCTGGAAAGCAGTCCGAAGCAGTCGATGATCAAAGCCTCACCCCCATCTCCTTTCCAAAGGGCGTAGGGAGTAGTATCTTTCCGAGCAGCAAGGTTGGTATATCGTTCGACATGAAAGCCATCAAGCATTGCTTCAATCTTCTGCAGGTGATCCTCGCTGATGACGTGGGGAGCAATGATGAGTTTCCAGTCGGTATGTTCCTTAAACCATGGGATAAAAATCTCTTCGTCGGGCTGCCAGGAAGAGCCGGCCACAAACACTTTACTCCCTTCGCCCTTCGGAGAAGGGATGGCGGTGAGACTCTCCACAACAGGCAATTGCTTGGCAGCAGCCTTGATTTGCAACACACGGTCGAAACGTGTGTCGCCCACTACTGTCACATCCGCAATGTGCAGCTTGGCTAATAACTCACGGCTCACCTCGTTCTGTACATAGAATCGGGTAAAGCACTTCAGGACGTGACTGTATTGGCGTCCATACCAACGGAAGAAAATCTGATCCGGGCGGAAAATACTGCTGACACTATATACGGGAACATTCCTATGTTTCAGTATATGCAGGTAGTTGTACCAGAACTCATATTTGATGAAGAACGCCATCACGGGACGTACTGCACGCAGAAAGCTGCGGGCATTAGTGATGGTGTCCAGCGGCAGGTAGCAGATGATGTCGGCACCTTCATAATTCTTGCGTACCTCATAACCCGAAGGCGAGAAGAACGTTAGCAGGATTTTGTATTCCGGATGCTCGCGACGAAGCTGTTCCATCAGCGGGCGCCCCTGTTCAAACTCACCCAGCGAGGCAGCATGAAACCATACGTATTGTGCGTTGGGGTCGACCTTTTCCTTTAGGATACGGACAGCCTTGCGCTCACCACGCCACATCTTACGTACCTTTTCGTTGAAAAGACTGGCGACGATGACGCCCAGCTGATAGAGATAGATAATTAAATTATACATTCGCTATATTGATATTCCGTTATTCCGACAACACTTCAATAGCCCGTTTCATGCGACGGATGGTTTCTTCCTTGCCCAAGAAGGCCGAGATATCGAACATGCCCGGACCCTTGCCCTCGCCAACGAGCGTCAGTCGCCAGGCATTCATGATGTTGCCAAGCTTATACTCCTTCTGCTCGATCCACTGGTGGACTATCTGCTCCTGATTCTCTAACGAGAAGTCGTCGAGGCCCTCGAGAACAGTCATCAGCTCAGAAAGCTGATCCGCACTGTCTTCCTTCCAGCGCTTCTTCACCGTCTTCTCGTCGTACTCGGTAGGAGCCACGAAGAAGAACGAGCACAGCGGCCATAGCTCCTTGACAAACGACACACGGTCTTTCATCATCGCTGTTACTGCTGTGACGCGTTCCAAAGTCTCCTCGGGACAATGTTTCTTCACGATGGGGAAGAACAGCCGGGCAATCTCCTCAGCCGATTTCATCAGAATATACTCATGGTTGAACCAGATGCCTTTGTCGTAGGCAAACTTGGCTCCGGCCTTCGAACACTTCGAGATGTCGAACAGCGGAACCAGCTCGTCCAGCGAGAAAATCTCCTGCTCAGTACCGGGATTCCAGCCCAGCAGTGCCAGGAAGTTGATGACAGCCTCGGGGAAGTAGCCATCCTCGCGATAACCGCGAGAGGTCTCACCGGTCTTGGGATCTTTCCATTCCAACGGGAACACAGGAAAGCCCAGTCGGTCGCCATCGCGCTTCGACAGTTTTCCCTTGCCATCAGGCTTCAGCAACAGGGGGAGATGGGCAAACTGCGGCATGCTATCCTCCCAGCCAAAGGCACGATACAGCATCACGTGCAGCGGAGCACTCGGCAACCACTCCTCACCACGAATGACGTGCGAAATCTCCATCAAGTGGTCGTCAACGATATTCGCCAGATGATAGGTAGGCAACTCGTCAGCACTCTTGTAGAGCACCTTATCGTCACAGATGTCGCTCTTCACGCGCACCTCGCCACGAATCAGGTCGTTGACCACGATCTCCTGTCCGGCCTCGACCTTGAAGCGTACCACATACTGATGACCATCGGCAATCAGCTGGTCGACGTCGTCCTTCGGCAGCGTCAGCGAATTACGCATCTGGTTGCGGGTATGACAGTCATACTGAAAATTCTGAATCTCAGCACGCTTGGCCTCTAACTCCTGAGGGGTGTCGAAGGCGATATAAGCCTTGCCGGCATCCAATAGCTGCTGCACGTACTTCTTATAGATGTCGCGACGCTCGCTCTGACGGTAAGGGCCTTTGTCGCCACCAAACGAGACACCCTCATCGAACCGGATGCCCAACCACTTGAAACTTTCGATGATATACTCCTCGGCTCCGGGAACGAATCGCGTGGAGTCTGTGTCTTCAATACGGAATACCAAATCGCCGCCATGCTGACGGGCGAACAGATAATTATAAAGTGCAGTACGAACACCTCCAATGTGCAATGCCCCTGTGGGACTTGGTGCAAAACGCACCCTAACTCTTCTTTCTGCCATGTGTTTTGTAATTTTGGGTGCAAAGTTACAAAGAAAAATGAAGAATGAAGAATGAAGAGTGAAGAATTTGCTGCCGCTATGAGATAATTTAAAAATTATTTTGTACTTTTGCAGCAAAATAATGTGCCAATGAACAATTTATCCTTCAAAGACAACGCCTTTTGGCGCAATTTTCTGATACGTTCCGCCCTTGTCATCATCACTGTGGCCATCGTCGTCTGGGCTATGCCCCACGATACTACGCACAGTTTCTCCGTCGAACAAGGCAAGCCCTGGCGCTATGCCGAGCTCACGGCACCCTTTGATTTCCCCGTGCTGAAGCCAGATGCCACCATACGCCGTGAGCGCGACAGTGTGCTCCGTAGTTTTGAGCCCTATTACAATTACGACGAGAATACCGAGACGCGCATGGTGCGCAAATTCACGACCGACTATGCCGACGGCATACCCGACCTTCCCACCGATTACATCAGTGTCATCACCAACCGTCTGCACAGCCTCTATCAGCAAGGCATCATGCCAGCCGACCAGTACGAGACCCTCCGCCACGACACCGCCAGCATGATACGTGTTGTCAACCACAAGCAAGCCAGCAGTGTTTCCATCATGGAAATCTACTCCGCCAAGACGGCCTACGAGCAGCTCTTTGCCGACGAGAAACTAACCCCGTACCGTTCTCTGCTTCAGCGACTGAACCTCAACAACTATATCACGCCCAACCTCTCGTACGACCACACACGTAGCGAGTCAAGCCGTAACGAGCTCATCTCGAACATCCCATTGGCCAGCGGTCTCGTACAGAAAGGCGAGCGCATCGTAGACCACGGTGAGATTGTCACCCAGCAAACCTACCACGTCATACAGTCATACCTCAAGGAAAACGACCGTCGTAACCAAGACCGCACGCAGAATCAGATATCGCTACTCGGCCAGATACTGTATGTCACGATACTCATGATCTGCTTTACGCTCTATCTGACACTCTACCGGAAGGACTATTTCGACAAGCCGCGCAGTCTCACGATGCTCTACGTGCTCATCGTGCTTTTCGCACTGCTCACCGCACTGCTGGTACGCAACACGTTCGTTCATGTCTACATCCTGCCGTATGCGATGGCACCCATCTTCATCCGCGTTTTCATGGACTCACGTACGGCCTTCATGGCACATGTTACCATGATACTCGTCTGTGCCATCATGCTCCAGCACCCCTTCCAGTTCGTGGTTGTACAGACGGTTGCCGGTCTGGTGGCCATCAATAGTCTGCGTGAGTTGTCACAACGTTCGCAACTGTTCCGTTCGGCAGTCATCATCACCCTCGCTGCCATGGCTGTCAATCTGGCCTTCGACTGGACACGCACCACCGAGCTCACCATGATTGACTACTCCACGTACAACTACCTGCTTGTCAACGGCGTAGCCCTGCTCTTTGCCTATCCTCTGCTCTACCTCGTCGAGAAGGTCTTTGGATTCACCAGCGACATCACGCTCATCGAACTCTCGAACACCAACAGCCCCCTGCTGCGTCGTATGAGCGAGGTAGCCCCAGGCACCTTCAACCATTCCATTCAGGTGGCTAACCTGGCCGGCGAGATAGCCAATAAGATTGGGGCCGATGCACAGCTCGTGCGTACGGGAGCCCTTTATCACGACATCGGCAAACTGGCTAATCCTATCTATTACACCGAGAACCAGTCGGGCATCGACCCCCACGAGATGCTCACCGACATCGAGTCTGCCCAGTACATCATCAGTCACGTCACCGAAGGTCTCAAAATGGCCGATAAGTACAACCTGCCTAAAGTCATCCGCGACTTCATCGCCACCCACCACGGACAGGGCAAGGCCAAGTTCTTCTTCATCCGCTATAAGAACGAGCATCCCGACCAGCCCGTCGACGAACTGCTGTTCACCTATCCCGGACCGAATCCCTTCACCCGTGAACAAGCCTGTCTGATGATGGCCGATGGCGTAGAGGCTGCGTCACGCTCGCTGTCCGACTACACCGAAGCCAGCATTCGCAGTCTTGTGGAGCGCATTGTCGACACCCAGGTTGCTGACGGATTCTTCCGCGAGTGTCCCATCACCTTCCGCGACATACAGTATGCCAAGACCGTACTCATCGAGAAGCTCAAGACCATCTACCACACACGCATCAGCTATCCAAGCGAAAAGTAATGCCTGGCTATTCGTCTGGAGATAGCCGTAAATTACTGTGCTCGCGCACAAAAACTTGCACATTTTGGCACATTTGTGCAGAAAGTGTGCACATTTTAGTTAATAAGCGTTAATTATTATTGCACTTTTACCGCGGTTTTGTGCAATTACCGTACCTTTGCGGCCGTTTTAAGCAAAAATTAATTAAATAGTAATGAAAAAGATTGTATTTTCGCTGATTGCTTTCACGATGACAACGGTGAGCGCCTTGGCTGGCGGTATCCTCACCAACACCAACCAGAGTATTTCGTTTTTGAAGAATCCCGCCCGCGATGCCGCCATCGGCCTCGACGGTGTCTATTCGAACCCTGCTGGTGTAGCGTTCATGCCCGAAGGATTCCATGTGGCTTTCAACTGGCAGTACGCCCACCAGACGCGTACCATCACGTCCGTCAACCCAGTCTTCGCACTGGGTAAAAAGAATGGCGGACTGGCGACGAAAGAATTCGAGGGCGTTGCCGATGCCCCCATCATTCCTTCGCTGCAGGGTGCCTATAATAAAGGAAATTGGAGTCTGCAGTTCAACCTCTCCGTACCCGGTGGCGGTGGCTCGTGCGAGTTTGCCGACGGCCTTGGCTCGTTCGAGAGCGTCGTGGGCAGCATCGCCAACATGCTTCAACCGCTGGGTGCCCAGGGCTACGATATGGACAGCTATATGAAGGGCCGCCAGTATTACTATGGCGTTCAATTAGGTGCTGCCTATAAGATTTACCCCAATTTGTCGGTCTATGGTGGTCTGCGCCTGCTTTACGGCGATGCCACCTACAAGGCCAAGATCAGTAATATCCAGGTAAAGACCGAGGCAGGCTACTACGACTTTGCCGACTTCCTGCAGTATTCTTCTACCACCGTCAACAATGGTCTCGACCTAGTCAATGCCGCCATTGAACAGTACGAGGCAGCTGGTGTTCCTGCTCCTGCCGAGTTGATGGCCAAGCAGGCCCAGCTGGAGAATACCCGCGAGAGTCTGTTGCAGTTACAGAAGTATGCCCAGGGAGTGAACCTGCTGTGTAACCAGGATGGTTTGGGCATTGCCCCCGTCATTGGTGTCGACTGGAAATACAGGAACTTCAATTTCGCTACCAAGTACGAGTTCAAGACGCAGATTCGCATGAAGAACGAGTCTACCGTCAACGAGGCCAGCGAGATTGCCGCCGTCAACCGTTTCCGCGATGGCGAGAAAGTCAACGAGGACGCTCCCGCCCTGCTTACCGTCGGTGCTCAGTGGCGCCCCATCGACGAGGTCAGCCTCAACCTCGGCTGGCACCACTATTTCGACAAGGATGCCAGCTGGTATAACAACACACAAGATTTGCTCGACCACAACACCAACGAGTTTCTGGCTGGTGTCGAGTGGGATGTCACCGACCGTCTGAACGTCTCTTGCGGTGGACAGCTCACCCGCTACGGACTCTCCGATCGCTACATGAACGACATGTCGTTCGTAGTCAACAGCTACAGCATCGGCTTGGGCTTCAGCTACAAGGTGAAGGACAATGTCACCCTCTCGGCAGCCTATTTCCAGACCAACTACAACAACTACAACCGCGACGACTATCCCACGGCAGGTGTCAGCGACACCTTCACCCGCACCAACCGCGTGCTCGGCGTAGGTTGTCAGCTGGACTTCTAAAAAAGAAACTGCATAGCAAAAATAAGAGGGTATTCCAAATGTGGAGTACCCTCTTTTTATGATGGATAAAAACGTTGTTTTACTTAACCATCACCTTGATACACGTATCGAGGTGATTCACGTTCGGAAATGAGAGCCTCGCTCTCATTTCACTCACTTAACCATCACCTTACGGATGGTGCCATCGCTCATCTTTACGATGTTGATACCATGCTGGGGAGCACTGACCTGACGACCATCAAGGGTGTAGCGGGCAGCCTCGGTAGTGTTTGCCGTACGAATACCACTGACACTTGTAGCATCAGTAACCTTTGTCTTGGCGCCATTCACTATCTTACCATTCTGGTCGACGACCAAAGCTGCAACATAGAGCTGGTCTTTCTGGAGGGCATTCTTCAGTTTTGAATAGACCGGCAATGTCAGCGTACAGTTGACATTGAGGGCCCCACCGGCAGTCATTTCAAGAGACGAAACGGTGTTCGAACCCGAGACATAGGAACTGGCAATGGCCA
The DNA here is from genome assembly GCA_015060485.1 of Prevotella sp. Taxonomy (GTDB): domain Bacteria; phylum Bacteroidota; class Bacteroidia; order Bacteroidales; family Bacteroidaceae; genus Prevotella. The sequence continues at coordinate 39,361 of SUYI01000026.1, forward strand.
CGTCGTTAAACACGAAATTGGAGATGGGGTTGGTACCCATGGAGCCGCCAGCTCCAAATTGGTTCAGGTATTCATCGTTAATATCAGACTGGCTATACTGAGCATAATAGTTGGCTTGGTTCCAACCTGTACCGGAGCCCGTAAGACCATCAGCAATCAGCACAAACTCCAACGTATACTTGTCGTCGAACAACGACTCTACAGTGGCGATTGCATCGACCTTCGTAAATCCGTCGTCATAGTAGCCGTTCACAGCAATGCCACACATAGCGGGAATAGCCATCTCGGCAGCGAAATCGTCACAAACATCGTAGGCAGAGCCATAGTAAGGATCAATAACCTCACCACGGTCTAAACGACAAGAGGGTGCACCACCAAAGCTCACAGGAGCATAAGCATTCTTAGCAATATTCATGGCATCACTGCTCTGACCGCTGTACTGATGGAGGGCTATACCGATGAAACGGTCGCCAAACGTCGAACGCATCTTGCTCATACCCGCATGCCCACGCGGACACCATCCACAGCCCGTTCCAGTGTACTGTTCGACAACGACATTACGGTCGATGATTTTCGTAAGAGAATACAGCGTGAACTTGGCATCCTTTTCTGAAGCCTCGTTGGCATTGCCATTAACCTTCGTAATGGTCAACGTCTTCTCCTTGATGCTCTGAGCAGCCTCAGCAGAAATGGGGATCGAAACGACACCTCTTGATGCGAAGGCGATGGGCGACGCCAGTTCCATACGAATGGCATCACTGATAACACCATCGGAAGTAATGGTGTAATCAATGCTGCTGACAGGAGTGAAACCATTGTTCGTCAGCGTGACATCGGCAGTGGCACTCTCACCTATCTCGGCATATACGGAACCAAAGTCAGAAGGTGTCACGAGGTTATCGGCAAACTGACCTTCGAGCAGTACCTGCAGGAAAAGCTTACCAAAACCATTACCATTCAAATCCGACCAGCTGGGCACCGAATTATCTGTACGCAGAAGCAGCGCGTTAGCCTGATCATCGCCAGTAACTATGACGGGATAGGCATCAGACTGGTATTGTACCTGTGTGATGGTGAACGAATAACCTACATACACACCTTCAGCAGGAATCGCATAGGGCGAAGCAAGTGCCACATCGATATTCACCTTACCTAAATCAGCAGCAGGGACATCCACAATCTGAAGGCAGTTCGTAGCGTCAATGCTTGAAGGCAACTGGCTGGCAATCCACACCTTCACATTGGTGGCATTGGGAGCAACAAGTCCGAAGCGGACAGCCTGGATAGTCTTTCCACCAGCCACAGCGTGATCACCAGGAATAAAGATGGCACAGTGATAGGTATCAGCACTATTGACACCCAGACCGGTCATCTCGGAATCATTGTCTGCAAAGCCCCACCAGCCCTGATTGGCACCAGGAGTAATCGAGGCACGATGCATGTTGTTGACTACAGGCATAGCCACGCGCTCTCTTTGTAGCACTTGAGCCTGAACGTTCAGGATGCTTGCTACAGCAAGCACCATCATGAAAGTAAAAAACTTCTTCATAAGCAAAATACGTTTATTTAGTAATTGTTTTTACGATTCTTCCGTCAGCCAGGCGACTGATGACAATGCCCTTCTGATGGTTCTCCACAGGAACACCCTGTAGGGTGTAACGCTCCACTATGCTTGCGTCACCTGACAATGCATCTACTCGGGTGGGATTCGCATACTGGAAGACTACAGTGATTGAGGGACCGTCGGCCACCTTCGTGCCCAATGCGTTCAATTCCTCGATGGTCAGCGTAGCCTTGCAGGTACCATAGGTTTCAGGAAACCATTCGCACTGTAGGTCGCGCTGTTCACCTGCCGTCATCGTACCTTTCGACGTCTCGAAACTACCCGTGGCAGTTTTGCTGATGCAACTCTCAGGAAAACAAATCTGAAACGTGCCATTGTCCAGCGTTTCAATGTGATAGCTGATGCGCACCGCAGCACCGGCTCCAGACACGTTTTTGACCAACAGCCCGCTATTGATGAAATTACCCAATATCGGATCTTCCGTCAGTTCGTTTCTGGTCACTGTCTCACCATTGGAAATTACGTTGCCGCTTTTATCGGTAAACTGGAATTTGCCACCGTCTTCAGCCATCGCATAGGTGGCCGTCAGCAAGCAAAGGGAGAAAAGAGTAAAGAATTTCTTCATACGCATATCATTTTAATTGTTCAATTTTCATAGTTTTCGCGCCTGTAGCACACCTTGGTCGTTGTAGACGAAGCCCACCACCGAGAGATTGCCTACCACCCAGTCCTTCGGAACCGTGTAATGATAGTGCTGCGTGGTAAAGGTTTCACCCTCACGGACGGTGATAGGTTCTCCCCACATGCCATTGATAGCTGCACGGAACACATGCTGGTGCTGGTACTCCATATTACGCGAGCCGTCGGGCATCAGCTGGAAAGCGGTGACGTAATCCTCCGTCAGCCAGAGCTGCAAATTTCCCGTAGTCGTTCCCTCAATACCCCTGACATTTGCCCAGATAGTCAGCTGATCGTTATCGATAGCGAGCATCAGATCAATATCGACAGGTGCCGTCTTCGCGAGTTCTTCGCGGATACGGGTGTTCCATGCAGTATATTCTATAGGAGCCCCACGGTCGATGAGTCCCACGGGCTGATAGTCGAGTGCCCAGTGTTTATAGTATTCGTCGCCCACCTCAGTGCTCAATCCTACGTAATCGCCCTTGGAATAGAAGCCAAGAGGACCGGAATGGATTCCAACGGCAATGACGTTATGTTCGCCATACTGCTCCTGCAAGGCCTTGATCTCGTCGTTGGCCTTCGGACAGTTCACACAACGCTGGCCGGTGAAGTCTTCCAGCAGCACGCGGCGTGTCACCTCGGCAGGTTTCACGTAGATGAACCTGTCGCCCTCGTCGATATGACTACAAGCCGCCAGGAAAGGTAAAAAAGTGAAAAGGTAAAAAGGTAAAGCTCTTTTTACCGACCATTTTACTGCGTTTATGATCTTTGTCTTCATCTCTCGTCTTCGCTATTTACTTTTTCACCTTTTAGAAATTATAGTTATAACTGAGTGTCAAGCCTTTGCTGGCCGGCACATAGCGACAGACGCCTCCCGAACAGTTGTAGCCTGCACGTGTCCGTCCGTAGCCCACCTGCAGTCGGTGTGCGCCTGTACTGAAGGCCACACCACCCTGATAGTAGTGTACATGGGTGTCGCCGGCATTATACATGTCGCTCGCCGACAACATCCAGTGAGGAGCCAGCGACAGTTCCACAAGGCCATAGGCCCAGTCGCCCTGATCGTCTTTCGTGGCCAGATACTGCACTTCCGCACGCAAAGCCGTCTTCGGAGCCAGCTGCCACTTACCGTCGGCAATGAAGATGTTGCTGCGCACCATGCCGCCCTCGCCCTCGACGACGGTCTTGTTGTAGCGCTGGTTCATATACATCAGCGTCAACTTGAAGTCCTTCGTCAGTTTACGCGTCAACTGCACGTCCAGGTCCTGATAGAAAGTCGTACCCTCCCAGCGCACATGCGAGAAGTTCACCTTCACATTCATGCCGTACCGTCCGCCCAGCGTCGTCTTGCGCTTGAAGTTGTAGCCACCTTCAGCCTGCCACGCCCATTCGCCGCCAGCCAGTTGTGTGGCATAGGGATAGAGCGCTGCCAACGCATAGGTATGGTCCTGCGTAAAAGCTGGCAGATGGTTGATGAACGACGAGGTGCCGATCACAGATCGCTTGCTGCGGAACGACATATTCTCGCTCCTCTTGGCCTGCAGCAACAGGCTCAGCCCCTTTTTCGAGTACGACCCCGAAAACAAGGCCGCAGAGCCTTTCTCGTAAGAGTATTGATTGTCGAACGACGGGTCCTGCGTCTTCTGCGCATATTCTGCCAGTACGCTCCATGGTCCCTTGTTCAACGTGGCACGCACGTCCCATGCATTGACAAACTTCGGCAGATTCAGCTTATGGGTAGCATCGACGAAGATGTCCTCCTGTTCTTCGTATTTATTGACCCACGAGGCACCCACCATCAGTTCCGTGCCTGACTTTCCGAGACTGGGAATCCATTCGTTCAGTGCCACCTCGGCATCAGCTCCGCTCACCAGCGACTTGTTCCACTTCCAATAGCGACGCTGCTTGCCCGACAATGCCTTCACCGTAACGCCTTTCACGGGTTTTAGTACCAGGCGGCCGCCCAGCAGCGAATTGTCGATACCCAGCGAACGTTCCTCGTAGGTGCGCAGGATAAGTCCCGAGCCGAACTGCTCATAAAAAGTTCCTGCCGTCAGCTCTGCACGTCCCAAGCGTCCTTTCACCCAGAAGTGAGGCACACCCCACCCCGCGAAGTCGTGCTCAAAGCCAGGCAGCGGATGCTCCAGATACTCCATGCGGACGCCGGCATCCACATACTGGCTCTGCAACTGCAGGTCGACATAGGTATTCGTCAGCACGTCATCGGTCTTCTCGGCACCGATGGCATCGTCGTTCTGCGGTATCAGAACATCGCTCTGCACAGTACCATGCAGCGTAACGCCTTGCTGGTTCTGACCATGAGCTGTCACCTGAAATCCTGCAAGCAGCAATAAGGATATAAATGCTTTCATGCGTTCTTAGTTAGTGCTCGCCGCTCTCACTTTTTCAATGAGTTCCGCCTCCTCGCCGTCGTTATAGCCGGCATGGCGATAAACGATGGTACCCCGTCCGTCGACAATCATCACGTAAGGTATCATCTGGATGCCAAAGGCGCGCTTCAGATCGCCATTGGGGTCGAGCAGCACGTCGTACTCCCAGCCGTGATTATCGACAAGGGGCTTCACCTTATTGATGTTCTGTCCTTGATCAATAGAAACGGCAAAAATCTTCACACCCGTCTCCTCCTGCCAATCGGCATACACCTCGCTGATGGCGTCAAGCTCGCGGTTGCAGGGCTTGCACCACGTGGCAAAGAAATCGATGATAAACGGTTTGCCGCCATTCGACAGCGTATCGACACGCACCGCCTTGCCGTCCATGGTTTTCAGCGTCACCTGCGGCAGCTGTGCAAAGGTACTCTGCACCGTAAAAAACAGCAATACGAATAATGAAAAGCGTACTATTTTCTTCATAAGCATCTGGTCGTTATTAAAATTGCTTGCAAATTTAGTGATTTCTTCTGACACGACAAAACTTTTCAGCCAAAAAGTCAACTCGGATCCACATCGTAGTAGATTTGCACCGAGGCATAGCGCCTGTCGTCGAGCAACTGCCGGCGCAGCAATAGCAGCGACGTGCGAACGCGTGGCATGTCGATGCCGGGTTCCAGCTTGAGCATCAGCTTACGGATGTGCTGGCTGCTGACCTTTGCCACCGAGGGTTTGTCGGGCCCAAGCACACGACCCGGAAACGTCTGGCGCAGGCGGGCACCCATATCCTGTGCGGCACCATGAACCGTGCCTTCGTTCCGGTGACGCAGGAAGACGTACACCAGTCGGACGAAGGGAGGATAGCGAAACACCTGTCGCTCGGCCACCAGGTCCTTATATAAAGCGGTATAGTCGCCGCGCACCACCTGACTGATGACGGGCAGCTGGGGTTGTTTGGTTTGCAGAATGACGAGTCCGCGACGATGCTTGCGACCTGCACGGCCGCTAACCTGCGACATCATCATAAAGGCATGTTCATAGGCACGGAAGTCGGGCTGGTTCAACATGGAATCGGCATTCACGATGCCCACTACGCTGACGCGGTCGAAGTCGAGGCCCTTGGAAATCATCTGCGTACCGATGAGGACGTTCGTCCGTCCGGCGGCAAAGTCGGTGATGATGCGCTCGTAGGCATTCCGGGTGCGCGTAGTGTCAAGGTCCATGCGGGCAATGCGGGCCTCGGGAAACAGGTCGTGCACCTGTTGTTCAATCTTCTCGGTGCCATAGCCGCGCGTGCGCAGGTCGGTTCCGCCGCAGCAGGGACACTCCGTAGGAATCTGATAGGTGGCGCCGCAATAGTGGCACGTCAGTTGTCCGAGCTGGCGGTGCAGGGTCAGCGACACGTCGCAATGCTGACACGTAGGCACCCAGCCGCATTGGTGACACTCGACGACGGGCGAGAAACCACGGCGATTCTGAAACAGGATGACCTGCTCACCTTGCTCCAAAGCCTCGCGCATGCGGGCCAGCAGCAACGGCGAAAACGCACCGTTCATCATCTTGCGGTGCTGCAAATCGGCTACGTCCACCACCTGTATTTCAGGCAGTTCCACACCTTGATAGCGTTCCTTCAGTTCCACCAGGCCGTACTTGCCCGTCTGCGTGTTATGGTAGCTCTCCATCGACGGCGTCGCTGTGCCTAAAAGGACCTTCGGTTTGAGGTTTGAGGTTTGAGGTTTGAGGTTTGATGCGAGCATGATGGCTGCGCTGCGGGCATGATACCGCGGGGCGGGGTCCTGCTGTTTATACGACGTCTCGTGCTCCTCGTCGACAATGACCAGTCCCAGCCGTTGGAAGGGCAACAGCACCGCACTGCGGGCACCGAGAATGACGTCGTAGGGGTTCCGCGACAACTGCTTCTGCCAGATCTCCACGCGCTCGGCATCGCTGTATTTCGAGTGGTAGATGCCCAGCCGGTTGCCAAACACGCGCTGCAGGCGTTGCATCATCTGCACGGTAAGCGCTATCTCGGGCAACAGGTAGAGCACCTGTTCCTTACGCTCCAAGGCACGACGAATCAGATGGATGTATATCTCCGTCTTTCCGGAACCCGTCACGCCGTGCAGCAGCGTCACCTGCTTCTTCATCATCGACATCAGAATGCCGTTATACGCCTCCTCCTGCGCAGCACTGAGGGGTTTGATGCGTTCCGGGCGGTACTCGCCGCCATGATTCAGCCGGCCCACCTCCACCTCATAGGTTTCCAGCATTCCGCGCTTCACCAGCTCACTGATGGTCACCGCCGCCACCCCGCTGGCATTCATCAGCTCTTCCTTCGTGACCTCGGTCAGGAATGTTGATTGTTGAGTGTTGAATGTTGAATGATCTGCGCCCGACAGCTCCAGATACTTCGTAAACGCCTCCAGCTGTTTGCGGGCTCGCGACAGCACGTTCAGCGCCACATGCAGGGCCGTCTCGTTACGGTATGCTGCCGTCAGTCGGATAAACGTCTCCGTTCGGGGCTTGTATCCCTCGCTGTCTTTCAGTCCCGCAGGCAGCGCAGCCTTATACACATCACCAATGGGCGACAGGTAATATTCGCTGATCCACTGCCACAACCGCAGCTGCGGCTCGGTGACGACGGGTTCCGCATCCATCACCTGCTGAATGGCTTTTACCTCGTAGCCATCGGGCTTGGTGCCGTGCACACGACCCACCAGTCCGACATACGTCTTCGAACGTCCGAAGGGTACCACCACGCGCTGCCCTACCCTCACCGCCATCGTTTCAGGCACGGCGTAGGTAAACATCCCTTCCAAGGGCACGGGCAATATCACGTCAACGTACATCATAATGATAGGGTCTCCTCACATTGTTCCGTCACCGTCGGCCGGTGGGTAATAAACAGCATCGTCTTCTCGGGATAGGCAGCAAAGAGCCTGCGGTATAGTTCACGTTCGGTGGGTTCGTCCAGCGAGCTGCTGATCTCGTCGAGCAACAGGATGCCGCCCGGGCGCAACAGCCCTCGTGCTATGGCGATGCGCTGCGCCTGACCTTCACTGAGTCCGCTGCCACGCTCACCGAGTTCGGTGTCGAGGCCGTCTGCCAAGTCGAACACAAAATCGGCACACGCGGTATGCAGCACCGACCGCAACTCGTCGTCGCTGGCTTCTGGCTTTGCCAGTTGCAGATTATAGCGGATGCTACCGCTCATCAGCGTATTGCCCTGTGGCACGAAACACAGCTCGCCACCGACCTCCACGCGGCCTTCCGTGGGTGTTATGAAACCGAGAATCAGTCGGAACAGCGTCGTCTTGCCAATGCCCGTCTCGCCCATAATAGCCGTCTTCGTTCCGGCCTTGAAATCGTGGCTGAAATGACTGAGAATCTCTCTGTCGCCCGTCGCATAGCGGAACGACACATCGTCGAAGCGCACGGTATTGTTCATAGGATCACGGGGACGATTCTGCGTGATACCATTTCCAGGATCATGGGGACGGTTCTGCGTGATACCATTTCCGCAGGAAATTGGATCATCAGAACCGTCCCCGTGATCCGCGGTTGAACCGTCCCCGTGATCCGCACCGTGATCCGCACTCTCCAGTTCCTCCAGCCGGTCAATGCTTGCCGTGGCATGTATCACGCCCGGCACCATGTTCAGCAGCTGCAGGATGGGATTCTGAATCATGCCCACCAGCTGCAGGAACGATGTCATCACGCCAAAAGTGATGGTGCCGTTCCGGAGTCCCAGACCGCCCCACACGAAGGCCATCAGATAGCCGAGTCCGAACACACAGCCCATGATGACGCGTACGACAACGGTAAACCGCGTGCGTCGCATCACATTGCCGTGCAGGCGCTGCTGCATGCTGTCCAGACGGTCGGTCACCCACTGCTCAGACCCCAGCGAGCGCAACACGGCATTATGTTCCATGCCCTCCTGCACCTGCATCTGGATGCGGCTCTCGTCCTGCCGGATGTCGAGCGTCATCTTGCGCAACCGTCTGGCAATGAGTTTTCCGAAGACGACGGCCAGCGGCGTCAGCAACAGTAGCGCCCACGCCAAGCGGGCATCAAACCACCGCATCAGCAAGAAGGCGCCACAGAGTTGTATCATCGTGATCACCATCTGCGGCAGTGTGTCGGTGGTGACCTGACTCACCGTCTCGATGTCCTTTGCCATGCGCGAGGTGACATCGCCCGAGTGCAGCTCCTGTTCGCTGAACAGCTGACGGCGAAACAGACTGCTGAAGAAGCGCAGCCGCAGGGCATTCGTCTGACGGATGTTCGCCGTCGTCGCCAGCCAGAATCCCACCTGTCGCAAGGCCACGCCACCGACTACCGTCAGCACAAGCCACACGACCATCTGCAGCACATCGTCAGCCGTTCCCGTACGAATCGTTTCATCGATGAATCGCTTGCTGAGCCATACCATCGTCAGCCCGAGCAACACCTGCCCGATGCCTGCCACGATGCGCACCACCGCCTGCCAGCGAACGCCCCGTGAGTTAAGCCACAGCCACGCGATATACTTCATCTTATTACTCTGATTACTCCGATTACTCTGATTTTTCCACGACCCCTACTTCCTGCCATTCGTCCAAAATGGCGGCAACGTCCTGCTTCGCCTCGTCCATCGTCACGTCATATTCTTCACACAGCCGCTCTGCCAGCTGCTCTACGCTAAAGTCACCTATGGCCAGCGCCTCCTTCCACAGCCATGCTGCCGTCTCGTTCAGGGCCAGCAGCTTACCGAAATTCACGGCACCGAGTCCTTCGCCTACAATCACATTCTCGCCGCATACCTCGCGCAGCACAAATCCGTTCTTAATCTTCATATCGTTTTGTTTTTTACCCTTTTACCTTTCTATAAATATACAGAACGTACCTTCTGACGGGGCGCAGGCGATACCATATCCTGGCTCCAAGCCTCCGCCACCTATTATATATATCGTGGGGCGTCCCTTGGGCATCCACCACGTACGTCACGCGGGCCTTGACATCAGCAATCGTGCAATGCTCCGTGCCGACAATGTTCCCGTCGCCCATCAGCGTCACGCGGTTGCCATCGATGCGGATGATGCGGTGTACGACCCACCGGCAACCCTCGACCCACGCCAATACGACGTCGCCGACAGCCACCGCCTCGGGCTTTTGCAGAATGACGCTCTCCTCGCCCCCGATGATAAACGGCAGCATGCTCCGTCCATTCACCGGCAGCGTCACGCTCACGCCATCATCTACCAGCCGCACCGCCTCGTCCAATATCACTGCATCACTAATCATTTTTTCTTAATTCTTAACTCTTAATTCTTAATTTGTCCGAAGCACACCTTCGCCGCCTCTTCGTCCGGCAGACACTCCAGGTGCCACACCGCCACCGTCGAGACCAGCGCATTCTCCGTCTGGTGCAACCCGTCGGCCACACCGCTGTCCCACCGCTTGCCGCTGATGCTGGCCACCAGCGAGGCATAGGCCTGGATAGCGCCCAGTCGGCGTATCTTATTATAGGGCGCCTGACTCAGCAGCACGATGGCGCCCAGCGGATAGCTTACATTCCGATAGCATGGCGTCTTGCCGCTCCACGGGGAACCGTAGACAACGGGCGAGCCGTCGTCCGCGAGACGCACCACGGGGTTGTCGTCGTTCACCAGCGCCGTACCCTCGATGTGCCGCAGCCACAGCCGGGCATGCGTGCTCTTGCCCGTACCGCTCGGCCCTAAGAACATATAGCCTCGCCCCCCGTGACTCACCACCGCAGCATGAAACAGCACCGTGCCCTTCGACGCCGTAGCCAGCGCGTAGAGCACCATCAGCGCATTGTCGATGGCCATCTTCGTGTAACGTCCCGTCGTCACGAGCCGGCCTTCGCGGTAGTCGTCCGCACAAATCAGCCAGCCCGCCGTCTCCTGCCACCAGCGGAACTCAAAGACCGCCTTGTGGTCTGCCGTACGTCCGCAGACTATCTCCTGCCCTTCCTCCTCCTGGCGCAGCTCCTCGCTGTAGTCCGGCGCCTCGCCACGGCCGATGGTCAGCGCAAACGCAGGATCATGGGGATCCGCTAAACGAAACGGCTCATAGTTCTCCATCAGCGCCAGGAATTCCTCCCCGCCACTGACGCTGAACACGTGTCCGCCCACCTGATAATATGCCGTCTTCATGCTGCTTGTCACTTTTATTGGTTGCGAAGGTACAAAGAAATGCGCAAAAAACCAAGAATTTAAATGTTTTTATCATAAAAAAGGATTTGAGATTTGAGATTTGAGGTTCCCATCTCGAAGCCGCCCGAGTTGTCGTCGCCGCTGGTGGCTGTTCCCTCGCCGTCGGTGGCATCTGCACCCGTCTTGCTCTTGATGAGCGCCTTGGCCTTCGACCTGAAGAGTTGAGTTTGTGTTCTGAGAAAGATTAAGTTCCAACATAATTTTTTCGTTTTTTTTAGTTTGACAAAAAGTGAATTAGTTTGACGCGTCGTTGCCTCGGGGCGGGGTGGTCAAAACGTCCGACAGAATTTTCGTTTCGTCCGACGGAATTTTTTTTTCGTCCGACGGAATTTTTTTTTCGTCCGACGGAATTATTTTTCCGTCTGCCGTAATGCCCGCCAGCATCCCTTTGGCGCTACAAAATTACGACATTCTGTTTTGCCAAGTGGACAAACGTGGACAAACGTGGTCAACCGTGGTCGAAAATGGTCAATTGTGGTCGAAAGTGGACGAAAACATAAAGTTTAGAGGGGAAAAATTTGCTAATTTCAAGAAAAACGGGTCAGCCGATTTTTCCGGTGCATTTGTCTAAATTAGGCAAATAGTTTTTGTAGTCTAAATATGAAGAATGCAGG